>NZ_JAYGIH010000110.1:0-85448 GCF_034932455.1 Leptolyngbya sp. CCNP1308
ATCAGAGCAAGTTGTTGGATAAGCTCGACACCTTTCCCAGCCTGAGGCGTCAGATTAAAGCCTGGCTCTCAGCGGGGGTAATTGAAGGGGCAAACTGGTTCCCCACGGAACGCGGAACGCCTCAAGGCGGTGTCATTTCTCCCTTGCTAGCCAACATTGCGTTGCATGGCATGGAGGCTTATCTCAAGCAGCAATATCCCCGGCATTCCCGCATCATTGACGGGAAACGCCGCGATATTCTGTCCCCCAAACTGGTTCGATATGCCGATGACTTTGTCGTTCTGCATGAAGACCTGAGCGTCATTCAGGGTTGCCTTGAGGCAATAACGATCTGGCTGCAAGACATGGGGCTGGTTATTCATCCGGAGAAGACGCGAATCACCCACACCTTGACTCCGGTTGAGGGGAATGTGGGATTCGATTTCCTGGGGTACCACTTTCAACAACATTCGGTGGGCCAGCATCGCGCTTCCCGCGTGATGCAAGGGAACTACCGGAGTGGTGCCGTTAGTCGCTCCCTAGGATTCAAGCTCTTTGTCACCCCCAGTCAGGACAGCCTCAAACGGCACATGGCCGCCGTGGGAGAGATCATCAAGCAGTATAGCCACGCGCCGCAAGCGGCCTTAATCCATGCCCTGAATCCTGTGATTCGGGGATGGGCGACCTACTTTGGCTACTTCAATGCTCGCTCCCAACTGGCGAAAGCCGACTTCCTCACTTACCAAAAGCTCCGCGCCTGGGCCGTGAACCGCTGCACCGGACGAGGAGCCCGAAAAGTGGCCGAAAAGTACTGGCAAATCAGAACCGAAGGACGATGGACGTTTGCCGCCAAGGACGTGGAGCTAACCCGTCATATCCGGCATCGCACCGCCGTCTACACGACTCTGAAGAACCAGAAATCTCCCTATGACGGGGATTGGGCTTATTGGTCACAGCGAATGGGGCGCTATCCCGGCATCTCCCCTCGGGTTGCCCGGCTGCTCCAGAAGCAAGGGGGTAAATGTGCGTTCTGCGGACTTCACATCACGTTCCATGACCTGGTCGAGGTTGACCACATCCAGCCGTTATCGCTAGGCGGTCAAGAGACCTTTGACAATCTCCAGTTGCTTCATGGCCACTGCCATGATCTCAAAACGGCAACGGACGGGTCGTGCTCAGCTTTCCTTGGGCCGAGTCAGTTCATTGAGGAGCCGGATGAGGGGAAACTCTCACGTCCGGTTTTGAAAGAGAGTTCATTGGAGCGATCCGATGTTCGACTCTAACCAAACTATTGCCCGCACACCGCTGATTATCATCATTGCCGTCACCGCTGGCGATGTGCTGACGACGCTAATCACCGGCTAGTTGTCGCTATGCGGCCATTTGATCGAGGGTGCAGCTCTTACCGTCCTTTCAGCATTACTGGGCTGCTTATGGCATCTAAATTTCGTCCCGTTAACTCCATCCTGGGGGCGCAACCCCGGTTAGGCCCCATCCCGGCAGATCAGATCATTCCCTGGTTCTGCATCACGGGGGTGTCCTACCTGCTGGGCCGAGGGTTCAGTCTCAGCTGGATTTCGATTGGATTCATTGCTGCCTGGGGCATGTCTACCTGGTGGATTCTCACCGGGGGACAGAGCTGGAAGTTCACCGCAAAATTTGTGCCGACTCCCACCTGGAGTCGCGGCTATGCCCGATATCTGAGGTTTATTCACGATGAAACAGACCATCGGCAAACACCGACTCAAGCTCGGCAGCCAATTCGTCAGCACATTGACGCCCTTTGAAGATGCGCTCAATCTCGCCGCCATGGTGCGAATTGAGATGCGGGGGCGTCAGTTAGGAGCCTACGTCCTCACGAAGGGCAAGAACCGCGAGCACCTCTGCTTTGTGTTTGGCTTCGACTGCCGGGGCATCCACAACACATTGACCGATGAACAGGTCAAGACGGTCTTTGACCAGCTGGAATCGGGACTGAAGGATTTACCCAACGGTGAGCGGCTAACGATTCACCTGGGGTCATTTTCGGCGGATTGTAAGCGACAGCAGGATCTAGCCCAGCTCACCCAGATCGCCCCCAACCAGGCTCTCAAGTTCTTACTCACCGCTGAACGCGCCCGAGTCCAACAACTCACCCAGCAGGGCTTACGCAAACCCAAGTTTCTGCGGCTGTACGTCACCTACACCGTCCAAACGGGCGCTGAAGGAGCCCAAGACATCATCGAGAAGGTGATCAGCCGGGGCGAAACCCTGTGGAAGTCGTTCACGGGGGAGCTGCGCCAGGCCAAGAACCAGCGGCTGCAAACGGTGATCACCAAGGCCTTTACCGACGGCTTTCTGCTTTGGGAGCAGGTGCTTTCGACCAAGATGGGGCTTTCGGTCAAACCCCTAGGTGAATCGGATCTATGGGCGCTGCTGTGGAACCGCTTTAACACCAGTGACCCCATCGACATCCCCCAGCTGATCATCCTGAATGCCGATGGCCTGCACGAGCAGGTAAACTCGGACATTCACAGCACCACGCTGCTGACTCGGGCCGGGGTGCCCACCGCCGGAAAAAACTGGGTCAAGGTCAAAGGGCAGTATGCTGCTCCCCTCACCTTCTTAGAAAAGCCCGGTGGCTGGGCCAGTGAATCGGCCCAACTCCGCTGCCTGTGGGAGATCCTCTCCCGCGAGACAGTGGCCGATACCGAAATCTTCTGCCAGCTAACTCGGGCTAACGAAACCCTGGTGAAAACCACCGTGCAGCGGATGCTGAAGCAGTCAAACCTGACAGCTACTTTGGCTGAAGACAGCCACTCGGTGGATGTGGCCGCTGAGCTGAAGATGAAGCGCTCGATTGAGGCCCAGGAAGAACTCTTCGAGGGGGCTCTGCCGATCCACACTGCCGTGGTGTTCTTGGTGCATCGCCCCGAACTGGAGCAGCTGGACGAAGCCTGTCGCTATATTCAGAGCTGCTTTCGCCGCCCGGCCTGGGTGGAGCGCGAGCAAGACTACGCCTGGAAAGTGTGGCTCCAGACCCTGCCGATTGTTTGGGAAGCGCTGATGGCGACTCCCTTTGGGCGGCGGCAGCTTTACCTGACCGGGGAAGCACCGGGGCTGATGCCGGTGGCCTGCCCTCGCACCATCGACACCGGGGCATCGAGCTGATCACCCGTAACAGTTAAATAACCGTCTACCCAGATTTAGTCAACCAGCACTGGGGGACGTTGGTGTTCGGCGAGATCCGCAGCGGCAAGTCAGTGCAGCCCTCGACACCATGGTGATGGGCACCGAGACCGATAACCAGTTGGGCAAGCGGGTTCAATCCGTGCTCTTGCAAGCACCATTTCTTATGTCATCTAGCAATGACTGTCGATCACGGATTGAAGAACGGCTTGAAGTTGATCAAGGCCACAGCCAATAGGGCTATCAGCCCAGTTGAGTAGGGCGGTGACACGATCTGCTTGAGCGGCTGAGATGGATGGCAGATTGCTCTGGGGGAGATTGAGGGCTGTGAGGCCAAAAAGTAACTCGTTAAATTGTGGAGATGGAAGAGCAGATAGCAGCTTACTAAGCTGGATTCGTGATTTAACGTCTGCCAGCGGATCTTGTAATTCTCCGCTTTGGTACTCGCTTGGGCTTTGACTATCTGAGAGACTAAATTGCTGCGCAAACTTCTGAAGTGAGGGATTTCTGGGGTTTTGCGCTATTGCGCCCTTAATAAGCTCTTCTGTACGACCTTGGGCTTCAGCCCAGCGAATCAGGCTAAAAATGATGCCAGAAAGATTTCCCTTGACTGTAATTGCCTCTAAATTTTCGTCAAGCTCAAAGCTCACCATCTGTGATAGCTCAGATTCGTTAATGAAAGCGTCAAGGAGCGCTTGGTGAAATTGCTTTCGTTGTGCCTGAGCTAATTTCATAGTGGATGAAACTTAATATAGCGGGATTCATAATTATGAGAGCATGCAGTGCTAGTTAAAACCTTGCCTTGTAGAGATTTCAGGCTCTTGAGTGTACCCCATAGTAATGCAACCCAACATAGCTCATTCACAGATGGTCAAAGCATATTCATTCTCCTAAGATGCTCAATTTCATCTTAAAAAGCCTTGCTGCGGAAAAGTTGGTTGCAGAGTTGCATCAGGACTTTGGGGCTGCCGCCGCTGGTGGCGATCAGGTCGGCAATCTCATTTTCGCTGAAACGCACAGCCGTGGTGGACAGTCGGGTAGTGATAAACTGGCGCACGCTTTCCGCCGACCAGGGCTGAATCGTTTCCTCCACACAGATGCCGTGGAGGGGCGACACCATACCATCGTCGTAGCCGTCGGGGAACAGTTGGTCAAGGGGGCGACGGGCGGCTAGCACCAGGCGCAAGGGAGCGTCTTTGCCTTCTGAGAGGCCGCGCAGTTGGTCGCGCACACGACGCGAGAACCCATCCTGCACCATACGCTCCACCTCATCCAAAATTAGCAGCAGGTGCTTGTTTCTCAGGGCTCGGTTGAGCTTGTTGCCGCGAGTGTCTTCGGCAATGCCCACCTTGGCGCAGAGTTCTTCGTAAAACTCGTCTTCGCTAAACAGCATCACCAGGTTGATGAAAATTGGCTCTCGCGGCGGGGTCAGCCGCCCTTGGGCCTGGCGAGCCACTTCCCGCAGCAGAGACGACTTGCCCAGGCTGCGATCGCCGATCAGCGCCACATTGCTGTCGCTATTGAGCACTTTAAAGATGCGATCAAGGGTGCGATCGCCGTTAAAAAACTGCTCGGCCTCATCCACCGCCCCGGTCAGTGGCAAAAACGGGTTCTGGGTCTGTACCCGGCCCGGAAAGCGCTTTTTGCTTGTGGGGACGTCATCGGCAACCTGAGCCAGATCGCGATTGGGGAAAGCAGGTCGCTTGCTGGGTCTGCCGTCTTGCTTCAGTGCAGCGGCAATGCCTTCTAAAATCACCCGCTCAGCCTCGACCTCGGTTCGGCCCACAATGTCGATATAGATAATCTGGCTCAGCAGCCCTGTGGGCTTGCACTCCCCTACCCGAATGGGGATTAGCCGACTGACTTGGGATTGCGGGTCTTGGCGAAAGGCGGCAGCCCACTCAGCCTGGGTGAAGTTGGCCTTGAGGTAGTTGTCAGAGAGGATGGCGATGGTGTGATCGCACTCAGTCACCCCCTGATTCATCTCCCTGACAAAGCTCTTGCCCGGCACAAAATCCCACGCCTGGAGATGAACTGTGTAGCCGTTCGCCTCCAAAATCCAAGCGATCCACTCAGCCCATGCCCCGTCGGGAGTGGTATGGCTGATAAAAAAGTCTTTTCTGACGTTACTACTCTGATGTCTTGGTGACGACTTACTTCTGGCTTTAGCGACCAATTTAGCTGATTCTTGCAAACCTTGTCGCATTACAACATACCAGGATCTATCTACTCCATGCTGAACCGAACGATCTTTTTCAGCCTCATTCAACCATTCTATTGCTTTCGATGGAGAAAGAATACTTAAAGCGGTTATCTGCTGCGCTCTTTTGAGCGTTAATCTGCTTTCCCAAGGAGAACAATAAGCAACATACTCCCATAATAGGCTAGCAATCTCACTAATGCGTTTCGATCCGTATTTGTCGAATAGTTTTTCAAGTAAATAGCATCTAGCTTTAGGTTCAATTTCAAAATTTTCTTCATCTATTTGATAACAGATAGATGACAGCAAAAAGTCAAACTCAATATCATAGGGTAATGACTCAGGTGGATCTAGAAAAAAGTTGATGCGAATTAGGTGAAGTAGTTCTGAATTAAGAACTACAGGCACAGCTGCGTGATAGGCTAAATGCAGCGCTGAATCTCCATACGCACTAAACTGCCTCTTGAAATCTTCTATTTGGTGCGCTCTCCATTCGTTAGACATAGCAACAATGGTCATATCGGTTTCTCAGTTGTGAATTGCTGTCCCCTTAGCACGTTGACAGACTGATACATTCCATCACGGTCTAGCGAAAACATGGGAATATGGCGGGATAGATATGCAGCAGTACTATTTGGCCAGTATCGTTGAGCAAGAGGGTTTATCCATACAAAATGGGGTGTATACCGCTTTAGACCTTTTAGGAAAGCTAAAGTGTCAAGTAATCGAGATATGCGATATTGCCCTCGTCCAGCTCCAGCATCACTGATAATTACAACCGATGCCCCTCTTGCTTGTTGATCAAGCACTTCTAGTAACGGTTTGAGGCGGAGCAAACTAGAATCAATATAAAGATTTCCTTCAATTAAAGGCGTAATCTGCGGCAAAATAGGGTCTAAAGACGGATATAAGGTATCTTCCAACAAGCCCAATACATCTTCCTCTGCTCCTTCTGCGGGTACATTGTGGAAATAGTAAAGAGCAGTTTCCTCAAAACGCCCTGCTTGTCGAATAGCAGTACAGACCTCGTCACAAAAACGATGAAAGGGAGTCATAGACCCCTGACGATCAACCAAAAGCAACAGGCGAGCCACATTACTGCGCCGAGGGCGCAGTACTACTGATGTCGCTACACCTGCTTTGCAACGTTGCTCAATTGTTCTTTCTAGATCTAGTTCAATGAGTGGCCCAGTTCGCACGGGTCGTCGTAATCGTCGCCAAGCTTGGGCAACTTCTCGATAGCTCAATGGAAACTGAGGTTCAAACAAGAAAGGACGTTCAGTAATTGTGACATCGCCCAGAAAGATAGGCGGTAGCCCCTGCTGGGCGCTGACTTTAGGAGTGTCTTCAGACTCTTCGGTTTCAGGCCGTTTATTTGTCTTTGTGTTTATATCTTCTAAAAACGCGATTGTCTTCTGGTCTTTCTCATCAAGTTGCCAAGCCTCTTCTAGTGGAGCTAATTGATTGAAGAGGGCTAACAACGTTTCTTGCTCTCGTAGAGATTTAGCCCATAGAGAAGCACATAGTTCTCCCAGTGCCGCTTGCGATGACCAACCAAAACCAGCTTGGAGGGCAAGTTTTAGAGCTTCGTAGTCTCCCAGACCTAAAGGAAAACCTCGACGCCTTAGGCGCTCGAACAACATCCAAAGAAAAGAAGGAATAGATGCTTGAGGTAGCTGATTATAACCTGTGTTAATACTTTCATTTAAGATGGTTAATTCTGTTCGATCAGTGTTTAATCGCAGCTTGCTTATATCTTTAGTACTATTTTTCTTAGGCGTCAAAGTTGAATTTTCATTATAATATTCAGCCTCTGTCTGGAAAAGTAAAGTAATGCCTTGACGTCCAACTACACATACTAAATCTCCAGGCGATAACGACTCAGCTTTTTCCATGCTATCCAATGGACGTGCGCGCCAGTAAGTGGCTGCGTATTTAATCAAACAAATACCGTTTTCTTCCTTTTCAATGACAATTCCTCGCGATGGCCCATGCTTTTCTGATGGCGCAAAAAACTCAATCTTAGAATTAGAATCCATGAAGATATTTTCTGTTACAAGTGCGGTTCTAGTAGGAAATCAGGTTGTCCGACTCACATTGTATTGCTAAAAATGCAGGAAAATTAAGGCAAGTAAAGTGCTAGATTTTAGGTAAAGATTCTATTGCTCGTTTACGATCACTTTCTTGCTTTAGCAAAGCGCCTAATTGCGGTAGCTTATCTAATTTGTCAGCAGGAGTATTCACTGCTTCCAGATATCCAACCCAATCTAGAAGTTCACTAAGACCAGGGCGCTTGCTCAAATCTAGACCTCGGAGTTTTAGAATAACTTCAATGGCCTTGTGACTAAGCTTTTCGTTCTTGATTTGCTGTGTTGCTAAAATCTGTTGTAACCGGGTTTCTGAATCTGGGAAGTGGATGTAGTGGAAAATGCATCGTCGCAGGAAAGCCGTTGGCAATGCCTTTTCTTCATTGTGTGTTACAAAAACGATTGGCCGTAAAGCTGGGTCGCTACCAACTGCATAATGTATCTCTGGTGCCTCGGTAACTCGAAACTCCAGTCGATCTAGTTCCCAGAGAAGATCGTTGGGAAAGTCAATATCTGCTTTATCAATCTCATCTATGAGCACGACTGAGCGTCGCCCATATTGGGCGCGGGCGATCGCGCGACCCAATGGGCCTAAGCGTATATATTTTTTGATGTCACGACTATCTCTACCCGCTTCTCCAAGTTGAGCATCATAAAGCCGGTTCACCGCGTCATAGGTATAGAGCAAATCTTGGGCTCGACTGGTTGACTTGATATAGCTTTCCTCTAACGGAAGACCCAAAGCATAGGCAACGGCATAGGCCAAGCAAGTTTTACCACAGCCTGGCTCACCTTGCAGTAGCAGAGGCCGTCCTAGAGCAATAGCAAGGTCAACGGCTTCTTTTAGGTTTGGGTCTGCCAGGTAAAACTCTTTGCTAAGCGCTTTAATAGGTGGATTAGACATTGGGACTGGTTCTACGGATGAATCTTCAATCTCCTTAGAGGGCGGGAGATTGTCGTAGTCAATGTCAGAAAATCGCTGTGATGTATCAACTAATCGCCTAGACATGGTACCCCCTGAGCTGAAGCTCGTTAACTAATTCTTGTAAAAAATCGTCAGCTACTCGGTGGTTTTGGAGTAGTTTCAAAGATAACTCAAGGCGCTCGTATACCTTCCAAATATCTAGCGATTGACAGGTTGGATCGCTGAAACAGTCTAAAACCATTCGGATTTTCCAATGTTCCCATGCATGTTCGGGCCATTCTAGAACCTTCGAGACTCTGATAACCCAGTCCTCAATGTGCATCTCCTTAAAGAGAGGAGGCTGAATATAGATAGGACCTTTGGGAAAAATTGTGGTCTTTCCCCCAAACATTACGACTATAAGGCGTCGGTTAATTTCTGTATTCTTAAACTCTTCAGATAGAGCTTGCCAAACTGAATCAGGTAGCGTAGAGCCTGGCTGAGAAATATGAATTGGTAGAGGGCAGATAACGTCATAGTCCTTCAATAAATCGCTCTTAAAGCCTCGAATTCTGGAGACCACTTGCTCTGCTGAAATATTGACATCAATAGCCAAGGGCTGGCGCTTTTTGGTAGCTTTTCGTCCCAAATTTTGCCTCAGTCGCTCACAGAAATATTCTTGAAACACTGTTTCTGAACAAGGAACAATTAAGCCAACCAAACCCTTCTTGCCATAAATAGCTTCTCGGCATTCCTCCATCAGCACATCCATGTCAAAATGACATGCCTCTGGAAATGACTGACGTTTAGGTTCCGCAGGAGTTGTAGGGAGAGGGGCCTGAACTTCAAAGTCTTCCTGAGGACGGTTTGTTACAGTAAGCTGCTGGTAGCGGGCGACGAAATGACATAGCTCAGGATTCTTCGGTCTTTCTCTTGAGGCGGCTTCTATCAGGTCTTTAAGGCGTCCGTATGCCTCACACCAGACAATCAACTTATAGACAATGCTCTGGCCAGTGGCTTCCCCTACGATCTGCCAGAGGTTCTCCCCCAACTCAAAATCCACAAGTATCACTAAGTCATCGACTTGCGGGAAGGCGCTGAGCAAAGCTTGAAAGAGCAGCTTGCGTAGGGGATTATCTAGTGTCATTCACGTTCAACAGGCTCTATGCAGGTTTCTGAGAGTCTCATACCCTTGATAGCAAATTTTCTTTCGTTAAACAGCCTTGTAAGTGAGGCTTGTCATGCTGATTTACATTTATCAAAATTAAATTATAGTTTAACTGCTTCCATGAGTCTGCTCATGCAAACTACACATGAGGCAATTCTCCCCTATAGAGCTAGAGGAGAATCACCTCAGTAATCACCCCAACTGTGGTGGCTCTAAAGGGCCGGCCTTTGACCATCGCGCCTCAGCAGACTAAACACCTCTCCCTGCTCCGGGGTAATCAAAATTCCTGACGGTGGGATCGTAATCAACTGGCTCCAGGCCGCCTGTTCCGCATAGGTCAACACATGAAGCAGGTTAATTGTCGCCCGCACCCCTTCCGGCGAGCCAATAACCAAATGGCGCAATCGCTCACGCCCCGGCTGGGCCTCAGGATTCGCCAGCGGTAGCGGACTGGTCGCCTCGCCCCGTCGGGCCAACGACACCAAATATGGCAAACACAACATAATCGGGATTCCTTCGATGAAACGATGGGTAGGAATCCCAAAAACTTGGCCGCTCCCAAACATATACCGTTCAGGGCGGCCACGAGTAACATAATACTCAGCCTCCGAGACTGGCTAGATCAGGCTTGGGGGTCAGCCACTGGTTGGAGGGCCTAATCTCCTTCCAGTGGCGCTCGACCAAATTTTTGGGAAGTTCAGACTGCACGCACACAGCCTTAGCTCAGTAATTTAGTCCAATCGCGCACCGGGCGCAAGTAAGAATTGTTACCGTTGCTCAAAACGTGGCGGGGGAGCATTAGCCGCCGCCAACGGCGGGGTTGAACCTACCGGTCGCCATCCCTTCGGCAATGCGTTCAAGGTAGCGGTATTAGACACCGATGAGGCCTCCGGCACCGCTGAAACCGGGCTGTATTTCCGCATGTGCGATCGCAACCTATTTGTGGACTTGGGTTGCACTCCCTACTTCGTCGGCCCTATTCCCTGGCTGCCGGTGCAGGAAGAAGGCATGGTCTTCTTGGGTCAAATCAAGGAAGGTCTTTCGACCACCGATTCAGCCGACGTTGCGGCGGCGAAAGGGATTGACCCGCAGACCGGCGAACCCAAACCCACGACAGCCCCAGCCCCAGCGACCAGGGCTTCAGGATCTCCTGGCACCGCTACTGGACGCTTTATTCACCCCGCACCGGGCTATGGCGTCACCAGTAGTTTTGGCTATCGCACCCATCCAATTCATGGCGATCGCCGTCTTCACAGCGGTACCGATTTCGGCACTCCCACCGGCACCATCATTCGAGCGACTGATGGCGGACAAGTCACCTTCGCGGGTATCAGTGGTTCCCTCACCAGCGGCTACGGCAGGCTCGTCATCATCAACCACGGCAACGGATTAGAGACCTACTACGGCCATCTGCAAGGCTTTTTTGTGCAAGCGGGCGACATCATCGCTCAAGGCGATCCGGTTGGTCGCGCCAACAGCAGCGGCTGGTCAACAGGGCCGCATTTGCATTTTGAGGTGCGCCAGAACGGCCAACCCCAGAACCCCATGAACTATCTCAGTTAAGGAGTTTAGCGATGAGACTTAACCGTACTATCTTCGCTGGTTTAGCAGTCCTCTGTCTCCTGCTTGTCGGTCTAATCTCTATCGTGGGCCTCAATTTGGCTCGGGCGTCAGACCCCATTCCAGAGGCGGTCTACGACTGCCTGCCCCCCCAGACCCAAGCCACCAAACTCTGGGGTCTGGTGGAGACCGCCTCCGGCAGCTATCTCCTAATCGGGGCCGGGGAAGGCGAGACCTACCAAGAAGTGCTGATTTACCTGGACGCTCAAGCCGCCTGCCGGTCGCTGCTACCGGAGGATGACCCGGTGATGAGTCACTACATTCCCCTGAACCTGGCCCGTGAGTTAGCCCTTCAGCGCTATACCCAGGTGCTGCAAGAACAGGGTGGGCGCGACGCCTACCAGCAGCAGTTGACCGAGTATCTGACGGCGGCACCCGACGGCACCCGCAGCCAGTTTCCTGAAGAATACCTCTGGGCGCTAGAGCAACTGGGCATTGAGCTGCCACCCAATAGCTATGAGGTGCTGCGCTGATGCGTTACTACACCGAACACCCCTCAATTCTGGGTCAGGTGGATTCCACCTCAACTCAGTCACTCTCTCAGCTGGTGACCTCACTCCAGTCTCGCCAAGGGCTCACCCTGCTCGGCTGTGTGGTGCTGATTGCCGCATTCTCGCTGATGAGCCAAGGCAAGAAGGGAAAGCTCGCCACCAGCCGCTTTGGTGGCAGCCTAGAGAAATCCGCCGCCCGCAAGCGTGCGGTACGGCAGATTCAGGAGCATAAACGCAATGCGGTTTCCCTCTATATCGGTAAGCCTACTCGCAAGAAAGACGTTAAGTCCCTCTATCTGCCCGACCTTCAGCGGGGCATCGCCGTCTGTGGTGGGCCAGGCTCTGGCAAAACCTTCAGCGTCATCGACCCGCTGATTCGCTCGGCTCTAGACCAGGGTCTACCGGTAGCCCTGTACGACTTTAAGTATCCGACCCAAAGTGCTCGCCATGCCGCCTACGCCGCCAAGCTGGGTTACGACGTGCGAGTGCTGGCCCCCGGCTTTCCCGAGTCCGAAGTGTGCAACCCCATCGACTTCCTTCGCAGCGAGTCCGATGCCGAGATGGCTCGGCAAATTGCCACGGTGCTGAACAAAAACTTTCGGCTGATGACCCAGAGCAGCGAGGATGGCTTTTTTGCTGCCGCTGGCGATCAGCTGACAGAGGCGCTGTTGATGCTGGCCAAGTCCACCCAGTATCCCGACATCATGACCGCCCAGGCGGTGCTCGGGCTGACTAACCTGGGCAACCGGGTGGCTGCCGCTCAAGGCATGAACAGCTGGATTCGAGTGTCTTTCAACCAGCTCATTGGGGTGAAAGATGCTGAGAAAACCGCTAGCGGCATTGTGGGCAGCGCCAGCGAGACCTTTACCCGCTTTATGAAAGAAGGGGTGCTGGGGGCCTTCTGTGGTCAAACCTCTATCCCCCTCGATTTAACTGGTAAGCAGCTGCTGATTCTGGGGATGGATCGGGAGCGACGGGACGTGGTGGGGCCGCTGGTAGCCACGGTGCTGCACATGCTGGTCACCCGCAATGTGGCCCAGCGTCGGCACGATCCGCTGATTGTCGCCATTGACGAATTGCCTACTCTTTACTTACCCACCCTGGTGCAGTGGCTCAACGAAAACCGGGAGGACGGGCTGGCGGTCATTCTCGGTTTCCAAAACCTGGTGCAGCTGGAGAAAACCTACGGTCGTGAACTAGCCCGCGCCATCTTGGGAGCCTGTGCCACCAAAGCGGTCTTCAACCCCCAAGAATACGAAGCCGCCCGCATGTTCTCAGACTTTCTGGGGGATGAAGAAATTCAGCACAAGCAAAAGTCGCGCAATCGTGGCGGGGGCAAATCCAGTACCACCATCTCCGACCAGGAGCGCACCCGCAAGCTCTTTGAACCCAGTCAGTTTCTGCGCTTGCCGCCGGGGAAATGCATTTTGATCAACCCCGGCTTTACCTCCCGTGGGGAAGCGGCGATTCCCATCCAGCAGGCGATCAAGATTCCCAAGGCCGATATTCAGGCCAGTGAGGGGAGCGAAGCCCTGTGGGCCAAGATCCATGCTCGCCTAGTGCGTCGCAGCCCGCAGCGGATGCCTACTGCTGCCGATTTAGAAAAACGACGACAGATGGTGGAAGCGATGCTGCCAGAGCCTCAAGCCCCGGTCAACTCGGCCTACCCCGACCCCGCTGGCCTGATCGATAAATACAGCAGTTTGCTCTAGGAGAAAACCCATGACAGCAACGATTCAATCAATGCAATCTCCCGATCTCATGCTGGCCCAAACTCTGCGGGCAAAGCTGCCGGTGGATACGGTCACCGCACTATTGGCTTACCCCAACGTCGCCGCTGATCTGGCGTTGGTGCTCGATCAGCCGCCCCTGGGTGCTGACTATGTGCCCCGTGAGATTGAGGTGCTGTACGACGATGTGACGGTGTTTCATTGGCGGGATGGCCGGATTCATGCCCAGTGCGCCGATGTGGATATCGACTACACGCCAACCCTGGTGGAGTGGCTGATCGATGGCGACACCGCCTACTTTTCGGTTCAAGGGCTGGAGGTGATTAACCGCATCACCATCATGCCCCTGATGGAGTTAGAAGGACTAGACCCCCTAAAGGAGGAACCATGCAAGCCGTAGTGAATCCCGGAGAAGCGAAACAAATCGAGCAGGACTATGCTCACACTACCCTGGCCTCTAGCGAAATGGCAGCGGCCACGGCTCAATCAACCGCCGAGGCTGTACAGGCATTTATCCAAATGCTGCGCGAGCGGCTACAGGCGGCTCGACAAAAGGAACAAGATCCCCAGGATGCTCAGCCCGAGGATGTTGTGGATCTGCCTCCAGCTGTCGCTGAGCCCATTGAGATCAAGATGGGTCGCGAGATAGTTTACCGAGAAGGCTATGCCGATAAAGACCCTGTCAACAAGCTCAATGCAAATACACTGAAGCTGCTCCAGGCTGCGGTAGATGCGCCTCCGCAGGCAGGGGCTGAGGCAACCACCGGGGCCAAAGGGACAATCAACATCAAGGCCGGAGATGAGCTGGTCTACCGGATGAGTAAGGGGGCGGTTGAGACCAACCGGCTAGAGCCTGATTCGACTAATCAGGCGGAAGTGTCTTCCCCTGGGGTCGTACAGGAGGAGGCAACAGAGGAAGTTCCTCAACTGGTTGATGAGGCTGTGGCCTCTATCCCTTTGCCTGCCTCCCCCATAAAGGCAGCGACGGAACTCGAGGTTTCCCCACCTAAGGAAACTCCGGCACTTGTAAGGACTGTGGAAGCAGAGCGGCAAACATCTGCAAGTCAGCCTGCGCCCACCCGAGTTGCAGCTCAGCCTCTGGCTATGGCCTCACCCAAGGTGGTCTCCATCCTCGACGTGATGGAGCGCCAGAATCAGCAGGTGGTGGAAAAAGCCACCCAGAAATGGATGCAGCAGACCACTCGGGTGATGCAGCGCTCGTCCCAGCAGTTAACCGAACGGGTAGTGGCCCTGGCGGCGAATATCCGTAGTCGGCAGGTTGCCTCCACAGCGGTAGACTTGCTCCAAAAGTACGGTACCGCCTACAGCCCTGGTCGAGGCTTCTATGTGGCTGAGAACTACGTGGTCAGCTCTAAGGGTCGCATGGTCACCGTCTCAGACCGCGAAGGCATCGAGTTGATGACGGCCCGCAAAACCCGTTGGGGTCTAGACATCCTCAAAAACGATATGGTGGCGTCCCAAGAGGCCGACTTTATGAAAGCCCGCCAGCAGATCCAGATTCAGGGGATTGATGGGTTGTCACCAGAGCCTCCTATGCGGGTGCGGCAGTTGGGCAATCTTGCGCCAGCGGGCGACATGGGCATCACCCGCGATCTCACTGCCCTGGCTCTGGCGAAAACCGCTCGCAAACTGCTCGATGTCACTGGCAGCCGCCCCAACGTACAGGGCAAGCGAGTCTTCCAAGGGGGCAGCCAGTACCGCATTGAGGAGACCCCCAACAGCCTGAAAATTCAGGCGGGAGAGCGGGGTCAGATTCTCAGCATTGACAACGGCAAAATCAGGTCTGATCTCACGTCTAAGGATGTGGCCTATTTCCGGTTCATTGACCGGGAACTCAGCCAGGACTTGCAGATGCACCAACCGGCGACAGTGACGCCCCTGAACAGCCGACAACGCAGCCGGGCCGTGGGCATGGCCATGGGTGAGTAGGAATGGCAAATGAGGCCCAACAGCAGATGGTAAACCACTTCACCGCCCACTTTCTGGGGGGTGAAGGGTTTACGACAATTACCGCTGCCCGACAACAGGCGGCGCTGGTGTTGGGCACACCGGTCAACCCCGGCACAGCGCTGGCGAAGCAAGTGGATGAAGCGGTGGAGGGGGCGGTGGTGCGAGCGGCCCAGGGGATTCTTAAAGCCTCGGCGACAACTCACGACACCTATGATCGGCTGGTCGATTTACATGATCGCCAGCCAGCCCTGAATGTCCGCTCCTCCACCAGCGTGTTGCAGCAAGCCTACAGTACGCCGATTCCCCTCGCGTTTCTGGCCTCTACCTTGGCGGGCATTACCCCCGAGGCCACCGTCTACGAACCCTCGGCTGGCCATGGCGCATTGCTGGTGGGAACTGACCCCACCCAGGTCACCGTCAATGAACTCAATCCAGACCGTGCCGCTGACCTGCGGGCTCAGGGGTACCGCGTCACGGAGCATGACGCAGCGGAGTATCAGCCGGAACGCCTGCATGACGTGGTGATTGCTAACCCTCCCTTTGGGGCGGTGCGGGACGTGCAGGGGCAGCGTAAACGGTTCAAGTTACCAGGTAACTTGCGGGGGACGACTCAGATTGATCAGGCGATCTCGTTTCAATCTCTAGGAGCGATGAAGGACGATGGTCGCGCCGTTCTGATCCTGGGCGGCAAGCTGGGAGTGGATGAAGAGCTACGGTCTGAGCGCTACAACACCCTGGAAAGTCGAGGCTTCTTTTATGCCCTGTATCAGCAGTACACCGTTACCCAGCACATTTCCATTTGGGGTGACCTGTACCGCAAGCAAGGCGCGGGTTTTCCGATTGATCTGATTGTGATTGAAGGTCGGGGACGGTCTGAACGCCCGTTACCTGCCGCTGATGTCCCGGTTATCTACAAGTCGTTTGCTGAACTTAAGGAGTTGATTCCCCATGAACCTACCCACCACGCCCGTTTCACCCTGGACGTACCCGTTCATGAGCAGCCAGTATCCCAGCTTTCCCAACCTCTGGACGCTGGAGGGCCTGGGAACGCTATTCATCGTCAAAGTGCCACCAGCGATAGAGCAGCTGAGCAAATCGACTTACCTACAGCTGATTCAAACTCGGTTGGACAGAATGATTCAGACCTCCGTCTCGGAAACCTCCCAAATCGAGACGCAACAAGGGCTGGCCACCACCCTCAGCGAATTGGACTGGGCTCAGGAGATTCCGATACTGGAGCCGGACGACGACCCAGACTTCGCTCTAGAGTATTGGCGGCAGCAGTGGGCAGAGACCTTGATTCGGAGCAACTGGCGGTTTCAGGAACGACTCGGCTATTACGGGGGGATCTTTCCGGTAACGCCCGTCACCCCCAGCTATCCGGACTATCTGGATTGGATCAGCCTGCACGACGAGACCACGCTAGAGGCGTGGCTGACCGAACTGAGCCTATAGAACCTCACTCGGAAATCACCATGAATACTCCTCTTTCAACCGGCGAGGCTGTGGCTCCGCTGGCAGACACTTACGATGTCCAGCCCCGGCAGGTGGCCTATGTGCCCAAGAGCAAGGGCTTTTCAACTCAGACTCTAATTCCCTTCAACATGGCCAGTGCGGCCCAGCAGGCATTGGAGCGATTCCAGCAGCAGCACGGCGACATCGACGAGTACCTGGCTACCCGCCTGGGCTATGGGTCTGTTTCTGAACTGCACGGCTACTTCAGCGCTGAACAGGTGGACGCTTCGGCCCTGGCGATCAGCAACATTGAGCGGGGGGCGGGGTTCATCACGGGCGACCAGACCGGCATCGGCAAGGGCCGCATCTGTGCCAGCATCATGCGTTACGCCCAGCAGCAGGGCAAGATTGCGCTGTTCGTCACCAAGGACAAACCGCTCTACGCCGACATGATGCGGGATGTGGGGGATATCGGGATGCGGCGGTTTACGCCCTTCATTACCGATAGCGGCACCGAGATTCCCTTGGCCAATGGCGCGGCATTGAAGACCGCTGGGGCCGCCAAGCAGCAGGCGGAAATGCAGGGGATGATTCAGCAGGGCAATCTGGGCCGCTACAGTGCCGTGTTTACCACCTACAGCCAGCTTCAGACGGTGGGAAAGAAAGAACCTCTGCGCCGCACCTTCCTGAGGCGGATGGCTCCCAATGCCATCTTGATTCTCGATGAGGCCCACCAGGCGGGGGGTAGCAAGGGAGGGTGGAAAGAGGCAGGGCCACCGGATCGGGCGGATTTTGTGCGGGAGTTGATCGACCTGTCGTCCGGGGTGTTTTATTCCTCGGCCACTTACGCCAAACGTGCCGATGTGATGGATCTCTACGCCCGGCGCACCGACCTGAGGCTGGGGGTGAGTAGCATGACGGCGCTGGAGAACATCCTGACGCGGGGTGGGGTGCCACTTCAGCAGATTGTCGCCAGTAAGTTTGTCGCCTCGGGGCAGATGCTGCGGCGGGAGCGCTCCTATGAGGGGATTTCGTTTCAGGCTAAGACCGTGCCGGTGGATCGGGAGGTAGCGGACGACTTCTCGGCAGCGATGCGGGCCATTAAGGATTTTGACCGGGCCAAGCAGAAGGCGGTCAAGGCGATCAGTAATGAGGCCAAGGCGGAAGCGAAGGCCCTGAAGCAGGATGGGGCGATTGGCGAGGTAGGAGCCAGGAGTACCAACTTCACCTCGCTGA
Organism: Leptolyngbya sp. CCNP1308; assembly: GCF_034932455.1. Taxonomy (NCBI): domain Bacteria; kingdom Bacillati; phylum Cyanobacteriota; class Cyanophyceae; order Leptolyngbyales; family Leptolyngbyaceae; genus Leptolyngbya; species Leptolyngbya sp. CCNP1308. The sequence goes on from NZ_JAYGIH010000110.1 coordinate 18,010, forward strand.
TGCATAACTGCATTGAGCAGGGATTGCTGGCCCAAAAGGCGGATGCGACGGTGGAGGAAGCCATTGCGGCGCTGAACCGAGGTGAAAAGCCCGTAATTACGGTGGCTAACACCATGGGCAGCTTCATTGAGGCCTATGCCGAGTCTCAGGACTTGTCGCCGGGGGATGTGATGAGCCTCTCCTTTGGGGATCTACTGGAACGGTATTTGGAGCGATCCAGGGACGTGGTGGTGACAGACTACCGGGGCCACTCCACTCGGCTACGCCTCAGCGATGATCAACTCGGAGCCGATGCCGTTCTGGCCTACGAGGAAGCCTTGGACTGTATTCGCGAGTCCGACTTCAGCGGCATTCCCATTAGCCCGATTGACTACATTGAGCAGCAGTTAGAGCGCTCTGGCTACCAGGTTACCGAAGTCACTGGGCGAACGGCGGGCATTGAGTATGGGGCCGATGGATCCATGGCCTACAAGGTGCGGCTGGGGGAGGAAACCACAGCCAAGGGCAGGATCGATGCGGTGGCCCGCTTCAACGCCGGGGATGCGGACGTCATTCTGCTCAACTGCTCGGGCTCGACCGGCATCTCGCTGCACGCCTCGGAGAAGTTTGCTGACCAGCGGCCTCGACACATGATTGTGGCCCAGGCCGAGCGGGACATCAACGTATTTATGCAGATGCTGGGACGGGTGCATCGCACGGGGCAGGTGGCGCTACCGGCTTACACGCTGCTGATGGGGGATTTGCCAGCGGAAAAACGACCGGGGGCAATTCTCTGTCGCAAGATGGCGAGTCTGAATGCCAACACCACGGCAGCGAGAGAGACGGATATTTCCCTCAACACCGTGGTGGATTTTATGAATCCCTACGGCGAGCAGGTGGTGACGGAGCTATTGGCGGATGACCCCGAACTGAATGCCAAGCTAGATTTTCCTGCTGCCAAGGCCGAAAACGATGCCTCGGATATTGCCCTAATCAAGAGGGTGACGGGTCGGATTCCGCTGTTGCCCATTGCTGAACAAGAGGCGGTCTACAGCCTGATCGAGTCGGAGTACTGCGACCTGGTGGATCAGGCCAGGGCGATGGGGGAGAACATTCTGGAGGCAGATCAGCTAGATTTGGACGCTCGGCCCTTGGCGCGGATGGAAGTGATGGCCGATGACAGTGAGACCGCGAGCGAGTTCACGGGGCCAGTGTATCTGGAGCTGGTGGAGGCCAAGAGTGAGAGCAAGCCGCTGACCCAGCTTCAAGCGATCAATGTGGTGCGGGAGTCGGTGGGGTTGGCAGAGGTGAATTCGGTAGAAGCCCACGACTCAGATACTCTGGCCACCCAGGCGAGGCAGCAGGTGGCGGTGACCATTACCGAGTTGGAAACGCAGACGAACCAGTATCGGCAGGCGGCAGTGGCCCAAAAGCAAGACAGCAAGGCGATTGAGAAGCTGAATGACCGCATTGAGCAGCAGTTCACGCATGTCTCCAGTGTGCTAGAAACCTTTGTACCAGGGACACCACTGCGGTTGGTGACTCCGGCCAGTAAGACGATTCTCTATGGCGTGGTTGCCGGGGCCGATGCCAAGAAGCGAGCCGGAAGTCCAGCGGCACCGAACCGTTGGAAACTCAGAATTCTGGTGGCGGATTCGGCGCGACAGATTACGGTGCCTCTTTCCAAGTTCAACACGGGGAGAAGCGGATCACTCGATGCCACGGTGCAAACCGAGGACTGGTTCGGCAATAGCGTGTACTCGCTATTCGACATGCAGCAGGAGGCAGGGCGGGTCAACCGGCAGATTTTCACCGGCAACCTGATCAAGGCCTTTGAGAAATATTCCAACGGCAAGCTGGTGAACTACACCGACTACCGGGGCGAAGTGTGCCAGGGGCTGATCATGCCCAAGGGCTTCGATATTGAGTCGGAGCTGACCAAGGAGCCGGTGGCGTTCAAAGAACCGCAGCAAGTGTTTCGGTTTCTCACAGATTTGACCAACCGGCAGGGGACGGTGAAGACCCTCGATGAGTTGTTGCTGCTGAAGCCCCAGCAGGCGGGGGAGGGGTTCATCCTGCAAGCGCCGAAATCGAAGGAGTCGGGTGGGCGCTATTACCTGGATGAGGAGCTGATTGCGGCGGCGGGGTCAGATTTTTATTCAGTAGCAGACCGTATGGAAGTCGTCATTCCTCCAGAACGGCTGGAGCGGGTGCTAGGAGTCGTGATGCACCAGCGGAACTACACCCTGGCAGCCTTTGAATTCAAGGAAGTGGCGCGGCAATTGATGGGGGTAAAGTTGCCGACGCTGGAGAAGGTGGAGGTGGAAGCGGTGAAGCCCCCGGTTGTTTCTCAGCCGGTTGTGCCTGCGATCACAAATCAGCCCAGCCCAGAGCCAGCCGTGGAAAGGCCTGCGGTCGAAACTCCGGTGTCCCCACCCGCACCCAATCAGCCCCCGATGGGCCAACTGGAGAAGCGGATTCTACGCTTTTTGAGGAATGCAGGGATTGAGCAGGACGTAATGACCTCCCAAGAGTTTCACCTGCGGATCGAGAATGAGCCGTTTATTCCCTTGGTGGTGGAGCGACAGGGGGATGAGCTGTACCTGACCCACTACTTGACTCAGAACGGGGATATGTTCATCGACTCGGAGATGGTGTTTCAGGTACGGGGGGAGGAGCACATCGAGTTTAAGGAAACGGCGGTGCAGAGTCTGCGGGGTGGGGAGTCGCGGCTACCCGATCGCGCCTTCGCTCAGATTTTCTCCAAGAATATTGTGCAGCAGGGGTTTGCGGAAGCGGCTAAGGCCCAGATTCAGGTGCAGGCAGAGCCCGAAGTAGAGGTGGTGTCCCCGCAAGAACCGGAGGATGAGCGATCGCAGATGCCCAGTGATATGCGGCAATATTTGGAGGTGAAAGACCAGTATCCTGATGCGATCGTGCTGGTGAAGTCGCCGGATCAGCGGTTTTTTGAGGCCTTTTTTGAAGGCGCTCGGCCCTTGATCGAGCATCTGGAGATGATTGGCACCAGCATGGAGTCTGGGGTGAAGGAACTCGGGCGGGTACGAGTGGCAGGGTTCCCGGTGCGGAGTTTGCACAAGTACTTGGACAGGTTGACCCGGCAGGGGGAGGTGGTGATTGCGGAGGGGGAGGGGGCGATCGCCCTTCACCCCCACCAGCCGCCCGAACCAACCCTAGAAGAATCTGCCCCAATTCCTGTTGAACCCATTCCCCTGCCCCAGGCTTCAGCAGCAGCGGTTGAAGAACCTGAATTCCAGGTACAAAGCCTATTTGACCTCGCCCCGTTCAACGGGGCGCACCAAAATGGCCATCGGGAGAGCCATGCTGCCGATCCAGCCTGGACTGCTCCAGTGGAAGACCTTCAACCAACTGCGCCATTGTCAGAGGTGACCGTAGATCCGCCGATACCCCCGTTGTCTAGCTCCACGGTTCAAGCAGTAGCTGACCAGGGGCAACAGGCCAACGATGCAGCGACCGAGGCAGCAAAACCCTTGCCAGGGCCAGCTTTAGAGACTTTGCGGGACTGGTACCGCGCTGCCCGCGATTTGGGCCACGACCCGCTGCACCTAGAACAGATCAAGCAGTTAGGCCTCTCAGCCAAACAAGCCAATGGCAACGGTTTCGGCCTCGCGCCAAACCTACAGCAGACGATGGCTCAAGATCTGGCCCAATATCAGGCGTTGCAGCAGCGGGGAGAATACGTGGCCCAAGCTTCTAAAAAAATCTTGTCGGTAATCGGGCAGACCCGAGGCCCCCATACCCAGTTTCGCGGCAAAGTCTACGAACTAAAGCAGACCGCTGACCGGCTGACCGTCCGCCGGGTGACGCCTCAACCCCAGACCATTTTGGAAATGGCCCAGGGGAAAATTCAGCGCACGGTGGTGACGGCTGAAGACTGCCAGCGGTTTCAGCGATTTGTGCAGCGCCTAGAATCAGACCGTGTGCCCACCCCGACCTCAGCAGGACTTGAGCGATGATGACCCTGGCCCCCTTACCCGCCGATTACCGCCCCCAGTCCATCGTGATTTTGTGCGATGGGCAAAAGGCCGTGCATGTGGAGGGCAACGAAATGCAGCTCGATGTGGAGTGGACGGCGGAGCGCGAACCCGAGCGCCTGGAAATGTTTTGGGATGGGGTGTTGGTCTATGCCCTGGTGAACCAGCAGCTCACAGTCAACCGTCTGGAACTGGTCACTGGCACTGTCCACCCCATGGAATGGATCTTTCAAACCCCAGCGGGTCAAGCCGATGAACCCAGCCCTTTGCGCCACGTTTGATTGGCTGAGATCGCAGGAGCTGCCACCGCTGCCCGTTGCCCCAGCCCAAAACCCGATGCGCTACCCGGCCCGCGATCGCGGCGGCAGCCTGAGACGCGACAAAGAGGGGGCTCTGGTGCCCGCCTTCACCGGCAAGAACCCCAGCTATTTGGATGACCGTGGAATTCCTCATCTGATTCGGCATACCCAGTATCAGAATCGGATACCTGCTCAGATAGAGATTCAGACTTGGTTCGCCAACCCCGATAACGGCATTGGCACCCTGGGCGGCTGGCACAATATCGTTTGGGTCGATGTGGATGTGAAGCAGTTTGAATCGCAGCAGGCCTGCGACCAGCGGATCGCTGATTGGCTGAGCCAACACCCGCTCTTACAGCAGACCTTTAGTGAACGCACCCACAGCGGCGGTTGGCGGCTAGCAGTGCGAGTCCACGAAAAGAGCTTTACCAATTTCTCGTTGGATGGGGTGGGCGGCCACCACATGGGGGAGGCTCTGGGGCAAGGGCGCTTCACGGTGCTCTCGCCGACAGTTGGCCCAAGTGGGAACGCCTATATCAACGTGCAGCGGGTGCCGCCGGTTTGGGTAGAGCGGTTGGGTGCGATCGGGCTGTACCCGGTGAGTGGTCGAAGAGAGCAGAGCCCATCGCGCCAGTCTCGACTTCGAATCCAGTCTCAGCCTCCTCAACCAGGAGTTTTGCGGTTGGAGGATCTGGCTACGGCGAAGGCTCAGGCAGTGCTGCATGGGGATAGTCCGTTGGAATCGCGATCGCACTCGCTGACCTATGCCCTGCGAGAGTTCTATGGCTGGGAGAACTGGGCTGCCCAGAACCGGGTGCTAATGAGCGGCAATGCCGAGGAGTTGGCACGAGCGGCGGGGGCTGCTTTGGGAATTGACGCGGAGCGGGTTGAGCGAATTATGAAGAGTGTTGCTGATCCAGCCAGTTGCACCCCGGCGGCGGTTTTTGCGGGAGGCGAGACCAGCGCCTGGAAGCGCGTGTGGAAGCTAGACCGAGGAGTCTATCAAGAGCTGTGCCCTGACAGTATCCAGCAGTCTATCCAGGCTACTGCCAGGGAGAACCATCACGTTCTGACTGTGGGCAAACCTCAAAAGCGGCAAAGTACTGGCATCCAGGCCTCAGCAGTCCATCAGCCTGCAATCTCAGCGGCTCAGATCCAAACGTTTGTGCGCCAGACCCGAGAAATTCTGGCTCATGCCCACCATCTAGGACAAAGAAAAGTGACTGGAGATGGCTCGGCAGTAGAGCCCAAATTGCGGGTGCAGGGGCAAATCTATCGAATAGACGCTGAGGGGCAGCATCTGACTGTACAGGCCCGTGGCCGGGGCACTATTTTGCAGGCTCAGGGGGATAGGGTCACTTTGGAATGCTTGACTAGGGATGATCTGAGTCGTTTTCACGCTGAGGTTTCGCGGCTTCAATATGGCCATCGGTTGCTTGGAGTAATAAAGGCCACCTCGTCCTCCTGTCAAGAGCGATAATTTTGACGCGGCTACGATTTGGGTGTGCCATGAAAGTTTGGCATGGTTGGGTCTGGGCTAAGCCAAAAGTACTTGATTAAGGCCTCGCCCTCTTGGGTCTCTTTCGCCCGATTGACCGGGGGTTGACGATGAAAGGATTGATATAGCAGGCGGCGGTGTACAACCTGCTTAAACTGGGAACCCCGAGACAACATGCCTTCTCGACTGGCTTAAGTCGGAAGGGCTACTGGCGGTTGTCGCGGACGTTAGCGACGCAGACGGGGATGACCAATGATTGGTTAGCACAGCAGGGATTGCTCTCGATTCATGACCTTTGGATGAAAGCCCAGGGCTACGATGAGAAGCCTGCCAATTCGTCAGCAGTTAGGTTGAGAACCGCCCATTGCGGAGCCGCATGATGGGTGGTGTGGGAGGGGGAATTCGTGAGGATTCTCCCTATCCCGATTATGCTGCTGAGCTAACGGTGCATCAGTAGCAACATTACTAATCTCCATCAAACACCTGGAATTTGACTCACTAATGATTTTGTAGCAGAGGAAGGATCTTCTTGTCGCCAAGCGATCGCAAGCTCCAAGGTAGGTGCAATGCCACTAATTGCGAGATGCTTTAGACCATTTGGTTCAAGGCATTCCATACCTGAAGCAATAAAGTGAACGCCTTGCCCTGCCATCAGCAGAGCCATACAGCTTTGATCGTCAGCCTTCTGCAAAATTCGCGGTGAAAATCCTGCCACTGTGCAGCATCGCAAAATATCATCATACATCGCTGGATTTTCAGCACGTGAATGCATGATAAGAACATCACTGGCAAAATCTGTCAGCTTCGCTCCTGAGTGATTAGCCATTGGATGACTGTTAGGAACTGCTAACTTCATTGGTTCTCGATACACAGGCTTGACAGTCAGCAGATTTGAGTAGATAGGCATGTGGATAAAACCGATATCGATCTCTGCACTGCACAACTCGCTCAATTGCATATCAGTCGTGCGTTCACGCAAATCTAACTCAAGTTCTGGAAAGTCTTTGCGGCATTGGTCAAGGAACTGCGGCAGCACTGTGTAAAGAGCTAAAGGCACATAACCTACTCTCAAACGGTTTGAGGCTTCTGATGTTGCATGACGAATTCGTCTTGCTGTTTCATCTGCACAGAGTATTAATCCTCTCGCTTCCCTCAAAAGACTCTGACCTGCCTCAGTCAACTCTACCCTGCGAGTCGTGCGCTCAAACAAGGTAATGCCTAGTTCTCGTTCTAATCGCCCAATTAATCGTGTTAAGGGCGGCTGTGACATATGTAACTTCTCTGCTGCCCGTCGGAAGTTCAACTCTTCAGCCAGCACGATAAAACAGCGGAGGTCTTTTATGTCCATCGTATTGATACTCATGAGGTATCAATATTTTAGCCAAACGAGAATCAATATTTTCACCAAACTAGGTTAGCTTTAGATCGTAGTTTCTTATCAATCATAGTCATGAGTTGGGCACTGGCTCGTCGTACCTTTTTGATGCTGTCAGGTGCCGCTTCAACAATCATGATCACTTCCCAGAAAGGACTTGAACTTATCATGAATAACGACTTACAAGCTGATAGCTCATCTATTGAGCCAAGCGTTCAGAAAAGTGAACAAAGACAGTTTGATGTAATTGTGATTGGAGGTAACTTTGCTGGGCTATCCGCAGCACTCCAGATTGCTCGTACCCGTCGTCAAGTATTAGTAATTGACGCGGGTAAGCCTAGAAATCGCTTTGCTGAAGCGTCCCACGGTTTTCTAGGACATGATGGGCGATCGCCTGCACAAATTGCACAAATTGGCCGCGAGCAATTGCTCAAGTATCCGACTGCCCATTTTGTTGAAGGTAAAGCAATCCGCGCAGAACGTCATCAAACAGGTTTCTTCTCTGTGGAGCTAGAGTCAGGTACAACCTATCAAAGCAAGCGGATTGTCTTAGCAATGGGAGTTATCGATCATTTGCCAGAAATCCCAGGATTAGCTGAGCGATGGGGAAGAACAGTGAATTCGTGTCCGTACTGTCATGGTTACGAACTTGCTGGTGGAACCTGGGGTGTGCTTTGTACAGGAGAGGCTTCACTGCATCAGGTCAAGCTAATGCTGGATTGGAGTGATAACGTTGTTCTCTTCGCAAATGGTTCTGATCAACTCAGTGATGACGTTCGGGCTGACCTGACTTCAAATGGTGGAATCACTGTAGAAGACACGCCGATTGAATCTTTAGTTGGTGAGGGAGAAAGTCTCAGTGGTATTAAACTCAAAGACCAGCGCACCATACTTATTAAAGTTTTATTTGTCATTACCCGATCTTCCATTGCTAGCCCATTGGTTTCACAACTTGGCTGTGAGCTAGAGGACGGGGCATTTGGCCCGATGATAAAGACCAGTGATTTGAAGGAAACAACTACACCAGGTGTCTTTGCGGCTGGTGATATTGCTCGTCCCTTTGCAAACGCGACCTTATCTGCTGCTGATGGAGTATTAGCAGGTATATCTGCTAATCAATCTTTAGTCGTGAGCGGCACCCCCCATCATTGATAAAAAACTCCTTGTGTATAGTTCATCAGCTATGCCAGCAGAAAGTGACTTAGATCACATTGGGTAAAGATGTACTGATAAGCTAACGCTATTTAGGATTTTCTTCCGCAGGCAATGCATCAATGGATTGCAAGATAGCGCGTGTAATTTCCTCTCTTTTATAGAGGTCGTCCAATCGGTTTGGCGTATCGATATTGAGAGCGAAGAACACAGGGCCTGTTGGCCACTCGACCCACCCTACCCACCAGCCCCAGCGCCCTTCCCAGCCAGTTTTAGCCCGTAGAATCCAGTCCTGCTCTGCTTCAACGATCATAATATCCTTGACTAATCGTTGGTGCTCAACCCTAAAAGGTAGTTCGTTCTGGTACAGCTTTTGCAGAAAATAAACTTGCTCTTGTGCCGAGATTGCTAGCGCTCCATTAATCCAATAAGCACCTTCGCTAGTGCTTGGGTCTGCGTTTCCGTAATCAATTTGCGTCAGATACTCTCTTGCTTTCGCTTCTCCGATTTCGTCAGCAAAAATTTCGTAAACCCAAACGGCTGAGTTTCGCATAGCTGAGCGCAACGTTTGATCCTGATTGTGTGGAGCGAAGTCCCTCTCCACTCCATCCCACTCGAAAACTTGAAATTCATCCCGAATAACGCCTGCATCGAGCGCAAAGAGAGAGTGCGGAATCTTAAATGTTGATGCTGGGGAATAAGCTCTGTCAGCACGTTCCTGGTCGTAGACCCACAACTGATGAGCATCTCCGCGCTGATCTAATACCACGATAGTTCCTTGAGCCTCAGCGCTGTTGAAGAAACTGGCCCAATCCGGTCGCTCTTGCCTGTCTACACTGCCCAAAGACCTATCATCTACGGTGGTCGAACTACTTATCTTCGGTCGCTGCGCAATCTGCGGAGTATGTAGTCTATTACTTAGCGCTGCTGAGATCGGTGAAGTAAGCAGTATCCCTGCACTACCTATGACCAAAGAAACAAGGAAAAGGAAACGATGATTCATAATGCCGTCTTGCTGCGATAAAAGTTTTTGTTCTACGCATGGGCGGCAGCGCTAACGACACTGCTGCCGCCTATGCAAAACTCACGGAACAATTGCAGTCACGCGGATTTCAATCCGCATCGTTGGCAATCCAAGAGCCGCAACTCCTACCTGTGTCCAAATTGGGGCATGGTTGGGCATGTAATGGCGATATAGCCTGACCATCACCTCGTTCACCTCTGGGGGCAACCCGCCAGCATGGTAAGAATTGACATGGACAACATGCTCCCAACCCGCCCCGGCAACCGCCAGGGTTCGCTCTACGTTCCGAAACGCCTGGGCAATCTCATCCGCCAGTGGTTCGGGAATTTGCAGATTGTCATCCCAGCCGCCTTGTCCTGATGTCTCCACGCGATCGCCAATTTTTAGCGCTTGCGAGTAATGCAAGTTATTCAGCATGTATTCCCCATAGCCGGGGGTGACAAAAAACTCGGGCTTATTCATGGTGTTTCTCCGTTCAGTACAATTGTCGATAGGGATTTCTAAATCCTTAGGTTTGACGCTGGGGCGTCTCGGAATGAAGACGCGACGAGGGTCTTGTCCGACTGCTGCGGAAAGTTAGAAGGCACTTCAGACATGGTGACTAACTTCTAGATTTTCCTTGTCTTAGCTAACTTGAGTGTAGTAGGTTTTAACACTCAGCTTCTTTCAGATTTTTACAGTGATTTATCAGATTTTTATGGGGCTAACGAACCTATTTCGGTGGTATTCGCTTAAAACCCTTACTCTTTCATCAACCCCTAAAAAATTACCTCTCCTTAGACAGCCTTTTCCACCTCAGCCGCTGATCATCATTCAGCAAAATTGCTCCCGACTATTAACTCTATGCTGTCGATTTCATCAGTTTGTGCTAGATAGGATTTTTTCAGTAACTCAGCGACTTCTTGCGCGATCGCAATCAAGGCATCATTAACTTTAGAGTCACTGAGAGAATCAGTCCGAGATGCAATTTCATGCTCAGAATCATTCTTGCGCTGTGATATTGAATGCGTCATATTTTGTACCCGCCGCCCCGAACGAGATCGTAAACCTGTTTCAATGTCATTCCAGTCAATCGCTGAGAAACATTTAGACCTAATCGCAACCTCAGTTCGGGTTAAGCTCAGTGGCCCTATCCCCTTAAGCCCTCACCCCCAACCCCTCTCCCAGCAGGAGAGGGGAGCTAGAGGGGTTCAAAGTCCCTCTCCCACGGGGAGGGATTTAGGCGTTGCTGAATAGCGGTATGATTCTGCAAAAAATTGGACGAGGTTCCAATACCTACAGAGATCGGTTCATACCTGGAATCAGCAACGCCGGGATTTAGGGTGAGGGCTCCAGAGCAAGCCAGGAGACGGTTTCTAACGATTGCAGTCCTGGGTTTATCCCGAACTCAGGTTAATCGCAGGTCTAAGCATTGATGAAAAGCTTGTTCTAACCTTTAGTTGCGATCGCTGGCACGATCGATCAGTGCGTTTGAGGGCAAGCTCGGATCCAGTACCTTGCGCGCACTGTCAGCCCCTACAACGGGCAGTGTAGCCGGATCAAGCATGCCAAGTTGAACCAATACACTCGCCTGATCCCAATAGAGGTGTTCATGGGCTAGTTTGCCATCACGGAACTGAACAATCACGACTAGTGCTACTTCAACCCGTTTCCCTGTCGGAGCAATGCCAGGTAGTATCCAGTCCATCTGGATAGAATGAGTGAACTTAATTAGCATTTCATCGACGAGCTGATTGGTCCCGATTGTGCGCGAGACCGGAACCAACTCTATGTCCGGCGGTATCTGTGGAATGAAGTACTTGGAATAAAACTCACGCAGTGCCGATTTCCCTACTCCCCCAGTCATGACCGGAATGCCATTCACATAAGCATCCTCAACCATTGTGGCGAGAGTGTCTTCGGTGTTGTGAGTGTCAAACTCAAGCCGCAGATGCTCATCCCAGAGTGCTTGAAAGGCTTCCTGAGCAGGTGTCAGATTGGGGGTTGCCTGTACATTTGCTTGTTTGTCTGCGATTTGCTCTTTGACCATGTTAGATTCTCCTAATTCGTTCTATCCCAACTGTATTGATGCCAATGCTTAAATTCTTTCAGATTCTTATAATTTTCTTGGTTCCTACTCTTCTGAAGCCTTCATAATGAGTTTGCCCTGATTCATACTCGGAAGTTTCGCCGAAGGAACACCGTTCAGTCCAAAGAATATGGAAAGTAGAATTCGGGAGCCGCGAAAGGACTTCAAACGGCGCGGTAAAGTCCGTCTGATCGAGACCTGGGAAAATAATCGCACCAATATTGAGATGTTCTCCCTCTGAGATGTAACTCCTCACTGTCTTGAAGATTGTAGAATGTGCGAGAGTAGCTTATGTGTTGCAAACTGCTCGAATGTGGTTGATGTAGCAGCTTCAGGTGTTCGGACTGTCGCATAGATGCCGTCAGGATTGCCAAGAGCATTGAACAAATTTCCTAGCTCTCGTTGTACATCAGGAGCTGCCCCAGTTAATGCAAGTTGCTGCTGAATTGATTCAATGGTTACTTGAACATACTTGATTGGACGATCAAGTACCCGTGAGAGAACCGCAATGATTTCAGACAGCGTTAAATTTTCTGGTCCCATCAAATTGTGTGTCCATTGTCCTGCCCAGTGCGTGTCAAGCAAATATTTTGCAGCTTCATCCCCGATGTCGTCTGTACTAATCCAAGGAATATCATGGTCACTGGCATAGGGAAAGTAAACAGTGTGGTCTCGCTGAATAAACTGGACTTGCTCTAGAAAATTCTCCATGAAATAGCCAGGACGTAGGTGCAGCACATTTGAGCAAGCTTGGTTGAAGATCGATTCAACGCTTCCAATGAATGTAACTGTTCCTAAATCTGGTCCTGCACCTGCACCTAGGCTAGAAATGTTGACCACTCGTTCAATGCGGTTTTCGCGCACGGCTTTAGCCCCGCTCATTGCCGTCTGAATGTACCAGTCGCCTAAGCTAATTGCGTCCATTTTGGGTGGAGTCAGCCAAAACAAAGCATCTGCATTCTGCGTCGCCTCGATCAATCCTTGGGTATCATCGCTGCTGATAGGCTTAGCGATCGCACCTTGAACGATCAAATCGGCTAACTTCTCTGGCTGTCGTGTGAGCAGAATGGTTTCAGCTCCAGCCTGGATGACTTTCTCTGCGGTGCGTCGTCCAATGTTGCCGGAAGCGGCAGCAATCACAATCTTCATATCTTTACTCCGTACGATCGACATTAAAAGATTGGCTCAAATTTTCTGTGCTACCCCATGCCTCAAGCGCGGGCATTGGATTCCAATATTCGCGATAGTGAATGATCCTGCCTTCCCTAATTTCCAGTCGCATCACGTAATCTTGTTGATAGTGACGACCCGTGGAAACAATGTCGGCTTCTCCATGAACCTCAGCCAATACAACATTCGGGTTTGATGTTGGGTAAACCTGAATGTTGCTAAACACCAAGTTTTGCATTTGTGCTGGTACGTCTTTCATGTAGTTGTAGAGGGCTTCTTTGCCTTCTAGTCGTCCTGGTGTCGTGGAAGCATACGGGAATTCAATCACTGCATTTTCGACAAACAGGTCTAGCCAAGCTTGAACATCCTTGCCCACAACCGATAAAAGAGCGGTCAATACTTGAGTAGCCGTCTGTTGCTCTTGATCCGGTGTTGACTGCATTGGGTTCTCCTTAGTCTCATCATTGAGGTGCATTTTCTCTTGCTGCTTTCCCTTTGAACGGCTCGGCGACGAGCAGAGTCTTAAGGATCACATCGTCAGCCATGTGAGTGAGCATGGCATCCAGGTCTTTGCGCTGCATTGCATCTGTAAAAGCATGAAGATGACTCAAATTCATGTGTTTGCTCCGATTCAACGAAATTTCAACTCATCAATTTGAAGTGTATTGATGATGTGTTTTTGTCTGTTGCATCACACTTGTTATGCAGCGATCGAGCACCGTCTTAACAATGCTGCGTGAAGCAGACTTCAAGATGGGGCAAGCATCCACCCTGCTATTTTCATGATTTGGGTGTAATGACTCCTAATGCTCGGCTTCTTTCAGATTCTTAGGGTGAATTGTCAGATTCTTGTGCAATCACCTTCAAGACGCAGCGTGGAACCGATCGCGTTGTCGAGGAACGTGCGGATCAACGCTGCCACCTCTTCCGCATGGGTCTCCAGCGCGAAATGTCCGGCATCGAGCAGATGAATCTCTGAATCCGGGAGATCGCGTTGATAAGCAGCAGCACCAGCGGGCAGAAATGCCGGATCATGACGACCCCAGACGGCGAGAAACGGCGGACGGTGCTCACGAAAATAGGACTGGAAGGCTGGATAGAGCGTGACGTTGCTGCGGTAATCGAGGATCAGATCGAGCTGGATCTCCTCCGCGCCTTCTCGCCCCATGTATGCGATGTCGAGTTCGTAGCCGTCGGGTGACAACAGGGTTGGATCGGCTCCGGTCCCATACTGCCAATTCCGGATTGTGTCCGGCGCGAGCGAGGGTCGGCAGGCTTCCCGGTTTGCTGCGCTCGGTTCGCGCCAATAGGTCTCCCACGAACCCCATTCATCACTAAAACCTTCAAGATAGGCATTGCCGTTCTGCGAGACGATTGCGGATATCCTTTCAGGATGGCGTATTGCCAGACGCAGACCCACTGGCGCACCGTAGTCGAAAATGTAGAGCACGTATCGATCGAGCGACAAAGCATTGACGAAGCCCTCAATCACGTCGGCAAGGCGGTCAAAGCTGTAGTCGAAGGCCCCACGTGGCGGTACCTTGGTCTGTCCGAAACCAGGCAGATCTGGCGCAACGAGCCGAAAGCGATCGGCAAGGAGAGGGATCAGGTTGCGGAACATGTGGCTAGCGGTTGGAAAGCCGTGCAACAGCAGTATCACGGGCGCGTCGCTTGCCCCCGCCTCGCGGTAAAACACTTCGACATCACCGACCTGTCGAAACCCATAGCGTATTTTCATCGTACAATTCTCTTTTTTGATTTTCTTCCAACTGAACTTCGACGTTCAAAATTGGCGATCACAGGCCACCCTTCGCATACCTTGTGATCGCCAATTTATAGCGATTCAGAAATGCGGCAGACCACTGACTATTTCTGCTGAAGAAAGTTCAGCAATATGGGATTGACCTGATCAGCGTGAGTCCAGTTGATGGCGTGCGGCCCGCCAGGGATAATTTCAAGCTGACTATTTTTAATCAGTTTTGGGAGTCTGGCGGCGGTAGATTCAAGCGGCAAAATGCGATCGGCATCGCCATGAATGATTAGAGTAGGTATATCAATCCGGGGCAGATCATCGCGGAAATCGGTGAGCCAGGACGGGACACAATCCAACGTTCCTTTAGCAGAAGCCCCAGCTGCTACATTCCAGCAGGCTTGAATGGCATAGTTGCTGATGCGTTCGCCCAGCAGCACATCCACATTAAAAAATTCTCTGAAAAAATCAGAAAAGTAAGCGGGACGGTCTTTAACGATCGCTTTCATAATGCCATCAAAAACGCTCTGGTCAACGCCTTCGGGATTATCAGCGGTCTTCAGCAGGAAGGGCGGCACTGGAGCCATCAGCACGGCTTTTTGCACCCGCTTTGAGCCATAGTTGCTAAGATAGCGCGTGACTTCGCCGGTTCCCATAGAGAAGCCGACCAGCACAGCATCATGCAAGTCAAGTTTGGTCATCAGCGTGTTCAAATCGGCTGAAAAGGTATCGTAGTCATAGCCCAACGAGGGTTGGCTAGACGCACCAAATCCTCGGCGATCGTAGGTAATCACTCGATACCCCGCATTTAGCAGCACCAAGACCTGCTTTTCCCAGGAATGGCCGTTGAGGGGAAATCCATGAATGAGAACAATGGGCTGACCAGCCCCAAGATCTTCGTAATAGATATCAATGGTTGCAGAGTTTTCTTGACCAACAGTCACATAAGGCATATTGACCTCCTAATGAACATCGCAAAATGTTCTTATCTGATTTAACCGAAGTATAGTGAGTTCTAATGCTCGGTTTCTTTCAGATTCTTAGGGTGAATTGTCAGATTCTTAAGGTGTTAGCGAACCTGTTTCGGTGTTACTCCGGTGAGTCGCTTAAACTGTTGTGTCAGATGGCTTTGACTGGAGAAGCCGACTTGTAGAGCGATGTCGGCGATCGCCAAATCTGTTCCCTTCAACATTACTTCTGCCCGTTCCACTCGCTGTTTAATCACATACTGATGCGGCGAGATCCCTATTACTTTCTTAAACAAGCTGGCAAAGTAAGTCGGGCTGACATTAACGACGCTTGCCAGTTCAGTTAAGGATAAATCTCGATTTAAATGAGCGTGGATGTAATCGATTGCCTGCTGTAACTGGGTATGAGTTAAGCGGTTATTCGGTGATGCAATCGGTTTCGCTAGGGTCGAATAGCGTCGTAGTAAATGAATCACTAAAGCCTGAGTGAGTGATTCGATATATAACTGCCCCATCATCCCGCCCGATTTCAACTCAGCGAACATTAGCATGCCAATCTGATGAAGTTGCAAATCTTGCTGACCAAAACAGGGCACGAGTTCAAACCGTTTTGAATCAACTTGAGAGACTTCAGCAACTTGTTGAATCAATTCCGGTTTTAAGCAAATGTGCAGCGGCGCACAAATGACATCACTCATATCTGGTGCTTGACACCAATAGCTCGGTTGTCCAGCTGGAACCAAAAGGCTGTCCCCCTGGTGGAGGGTTGATTCATGCAGGCGATCGTCGCGTTTTTGAACTAAAGGGGCAGGATCTCCCGTGTGAAAGTAGAGCCAGTGATCGGATAAAGCAGGGAGTTCCATTTCAAACGCTGAAGCAGGGCTTTGACACTGCTCTACCAAAATGCCATTCCAGTCCATTTGACGACTGGAGAACATCAGCGTTTTGTTCCACTGGTGGCTGAGTTCGAGCGAGTTGAGCTGGTTGCTGGCCATAGAGCTTGCTCTCACCGATTTCTTGCAGTTACAAAAGTTAAAGTTTTTCCGAGTCAACCATGATACGGAAAAGCGCTTGTCAGTCAGGAAGCCAAGATAACAACAAAAGTGTTAGATCATAAGCCAGCGATCAATACTTCTCTCCTTAGACAGACTGTTTCAACTCAGTCAGGAGCCGATAATTCAGCAAAATTATTCCCGTCTATATACCTCTACCTATCAATTTTATCAGCTTGTACTTGTAAATGAGGCTTCTAGCCACGTCCGCATCGCCTGAAAGCTAATGCACACCTTAGGTACAATTTTCTTGCGCTTATCCGGGGATAGCTTTATTGTTCTCTGACATCTGAATCTCTCCTGTGCATACCCGATGAAATACTTGGCCCTACCGGGGTTGATGGCGCAGCAGCCATTGCAGGCAAATTCCGGTAACGATGCTGTAGCTTAGCCAACCTGCCCCATAGTAAAATGCTGTCGGGAGCGGTGCTGGTAGTAGCCCCGGCTGCAAAATGTAGGCGACAGTTGAGCCGATTGCTCCATCTAATGCACCTCCTAAAGCGCTGACCAAAATCCACCAATGCGCTTTACGGACAAATCGTCTCAAAATCGGAAATTGAGCCGCACCAAAAATAGCCAGTACAATCGACTGCTTGACCAAATTCATCCAAAAAACATACCATAGGCCAAGCGTACTTAGGAATTGAATAAGCGGATCAAAGGTTTCGTTAAGAGTCACCAGCACTAGCCCAAAAGTCCATCCCAGTGTGCTAACCACTATCCACCAAAAGGCTTTAGGAATGTACTGGCGCAAAACGAGCCATTGGGCTATGCCAATAAACAGACCTGTAAAAAATATGGTTGCTATAAACTGAAATCCTGATGCTTCTAGTGCTCCAACGATCGCCCCCGCAATTGTAGTAGCCAATGCCCACCAGAGCCACAGACGAGGTGCGATCGCCAACTGTTGTGTTTCATTCTGCATCATAATGCTCACTCTAGAGTTGCACTTCAACTCTATATCTGTACTATTTGGCCTAGGCTGATTGGGCTGCGTCTAGCCAAACATTGCTGCGTAGTCACAGGCGAATGTCTTAAAACTGCGCGGCTCTTTACCAATTGCGTCCTGTATATCAGACGAAACCGCTGCTGCCTCATTGCGTCGGTAGTGCGCGTAATCCTCAATCAGCCCGTCTGCTTGCCAAGCTGGCATGTTGAGTAGTTGATCGCGCATTGCTTCAGATGGAATATCGACGAATGCAATCTGACGATTGAGTGCAGCCGAGAGTTGTTCTGCCATCTCAGCATGAGTCAATGCCTGTGGTCCGGTGAGGTTATAAATCTTTCCCTCATGCCCTGTTTCTGTTAGAGCAACTACTGCAACGTCTGCAATATCACGCACGTCTACCACGCTGACCTTTGCATCGCCGATCGCTGCATAAAAGGCGTTTTGGCTCGTGATTGTCGATTTAAAGCTTAATAAGCCCTGCATAAAGAGGTTGGGACGCAGAAACGTGTACGTCATTCCTGAGGCTTGAATTGCCGCTTCGACTACGGCGTGGTAGCGCAAAAAGCGCACGGGTGAATGGGCATCGGCTGCAAATTGCGATAGTTTGACGATATGCTTGACACCACTCTGACGAGCCGCTTCAACAAACGCGAGTTGCTGGGCTTCTGCGCGTTCTGTAGAGTTTGTTAAGAGAAAGGCGCGGTCCACTTCAGTCAGCGCTTCCAACAGTGTCTCAGGGTGATCAAAGTTCCCCTCCACCACTTCAACATTCGGGAGTGCAATCTTCTTTGCTTGATCATAGTTACGAACCATGGCGCGGACTGGCACGTTCTGTGCTGCGAGTCGCTTGACAATCTCTGTACCGTTACTGCCAGTTGCGCCAGTGATTAAAATCTTCCGGTTCATTGGAAACTTCCTGATGAGTGTGTTGTAGTTAAGCTTTAAAGTTTTGTGGGCAGTGCTCACCATATTGGCTGCGATCTTAAGCAGCTTCTGTCCATGTGCCTGTAGCGATACCAGAGCAAATTTGCCGCATCAGTTCTAAGCAGAAGGGCGGCACGTCATAACACCTTCTTTTTGAGTGTTGGCATTGGGATTACTTCCCATCGCTCGAACGGTGATCGTAGGTTCATAACCGGGATAACAACGGATGAGAACCGTATCTTCAGCTCTGGTCACATACAGTACATAAACGGGTCTACCGCCTAAAACAGCCGGGACAAGATTAGGGGGAAGAGCGGCTGTTGCAACCAGCGTTGACTGAATTGAGGAGCCTAAATTTGGTATCTCAGATAGGGCAGGCTTTGCCCCAAAAGATTGTAAACAAACCATCACCAATGCTGTAACTGTGACTAACAGGATAGAAACTTTAGAGAATCGCTCGAACATGGTTGATTTCACTCTTTGTACTGTTGGATTTAAATATGGATGCAGTTCCCCTCGGAGCAAAAATTAACGAACAGGAGCCAAGTTTGCTGATTGGATGTGCTATGTTCGCTCCTTTGAAGTTGAGTCGAGAATATTGTTGGCTCGTCGCAGCAAATAGCTCCCCTGAAATAATGTCCTGAGGTTCAGGTAGAACCATAAAGATGGATGGTGGAGCAGACATGGACTTGGCTAGAAAATGCACGAATATTGAATCGAGACTATGAGCGATTGCCAGAGAATCATGAAGGCATGATTTATGTGATTGATGCTACGAAGAATCGCCAAAAACAAGCGAAGGTGGAAGGTAGAAACCACTTAACAAGCGTTTGCAAACAGTTTCTAATTTTCAGAATTCACTTGCCTTATAATAACAATGTTTTCAGCAAATCCTAAAACAATGATTAGCTGCGAAAACGCTCCTAAAAAAGCTTCCATTGCCCAGTTCTGACTCAGAACCTCCCAAATTATCCCAATAATAGTGAGTCCAATCACTAACGAGGATAGGATGACCGATGAATTGCGGCGGCGGCGATAGAAGCGGATTGTCCTCTCCCGCCAAAATGGATTGAAAATACAAGCGATGTAGGACACTCCTGCACTGATCAACAAGCTGGTTTGAAGACCTGAAGGCAGGTTTGGGTATCCAAACGCGATCGCCGTTAGGCAAACTCCCAGCGCAAGATACAGGAAAGTGAACAAGGTAGATCGTTGCATTATTTCTTCTCCGGTGAAGCTTATTCTCGGTACCAAACACGCACACATTGAAAGTAATTGATTGCAAGACCCTGACTGATCATCACTGGGTAGAAAGCATTACTGGTCTTCACGCCGTGTTCACCATCGCCTGTGCCTTCAATCCGATCGGGTAAAACAACAGTTTCAACATTGATCACCTGTATTGTTGTATTTTCAATCCACTGATTTGCAGTACTAACAACCTCTGAGAAAGATTCATACTCGGAAGGTCCGCCGAAGGGTCCCCGTTCAGTAATTCGAGGCGCAAAATCTTTGTACTTAATCATTTGATTCACCATTCTAAAATTACAGAGCTGCCAATCGATTTAAGAAACCATCATGATTTGGTTTGTTTAGCGCTACAACAACCATTGGGTTAGCAGAGGAACCAGGTAGCGGAGCGAGAACGCCTCCCAGATCGCGCCGATGATAAACAGTGGGAGCGTGGCCAGGCTCAGCCAACCGAGCTGTTGTAGCCCACGGACGTAACCCTGACGATGGCTCCGAGCACCGATGGTGGCGGGGCGAACCCAAGACCGACCCAGGATGTATGCGCCAAACATCAAGAGGGCGTAAGCTTGGAGTTCGATGAGTACCGTCAGCGAGTGCGGGATCAGTGCCACCGCCATAATCTCGGTAGACGGGGCCATGGCTAGACCTAACGTGAATGCTTTATACGCAAATAGGGCGATGCCAGTGAAGGGAACGATCAGTGAAGGGATCACGATCCACAGCGCGCCGGTCATGATGTTGACTCCCAGGATAGTCAGTGAGAACAGCCAAGGGTTATTGAATAGGGATCGGACAAGATCTGCCGTTCCGTTGTCTTCCAGGGTGGCCACCTGAGCTGCACCTAGGTCGGGGAAGACCATCGCCGCTACCATCCCAGTGATGACTAAGCCATACACTATGGCGTTGATGATGAGGTAGGCGCGAACATTGGCGCGAATGATCTGGAGGGGTTTGCGAAGCAAGCGGATGTGTCTTGCTTCATGAATAGGGTGCTTTGTGGCGATCGCTTTGCGTGACATGTTTTTAGCTCCTATGTTTGGTGATGGATGTAGTGATGTTTAAGAGTGAGAACCGCCGCGTAGAGCAGCGTTGTTGTTGATGCAAAACTCATGGGACAATGGCAGTCACGCAGATTTCAATCTGCATCGTTGGCAGTCCAAGCGCCGCGACTCCATCTGTGTCCAAATTGGGGCGTGGTTGGGCATGTAGTGGAGACATAGCCTGACCACTGCATCGTTATCCTCCGCGTGCATACAGCAAGCCCCAACAGAGGATGTGGGTCAGCGGTCTTCCGTTGGCAGCGTGAAGCTCGGGGTACTGGGAGACAACTGCTCCGCATACGCCTGCCGGTAGATGTCCAGCCACGGCGCGCGATCGCCAGGGATGACAGTGTCGTTGGCTGGGTCGTCCAGGGCAAGCTCGAGCCGGGCGTCGCTGACGGTGATTGTTTCAAGCGACGGTGTATCAATCCAGTCATTGTCGGGGGCCAGAGAGGGCTGAATGGTGCCAATCTCGACGGCCAACGCGTGACCAGCCTGCAGCGTCCAATCGGTTGATCTGAGGTCGAAGCTGATCGTGCCGGGTTTCACCACCGCTACCTGCCGGTTGAACATGACGGCGCTGCCGTCTGGGGCGACGTCGTACAGCTCAACCATGATGTTGCCGTAGCCCTCGACACTCAGGGATACTTGCGGCGTGCCAGTGATCCGAACCGGCTGCCCAAGGGGCTCAGACCAGACGAAGAAGCGGTTGGGAGCCTCGGTTGCAGGGTCGGCGAGGAGGCCGTCGTCCAGGTACGATCCGCCGCCGAGCGCGATGGTGGCGGCGTACTCCACGATGGGCCAGGTATCCTGGGCGCGCCAGGCACCGGTACTGTCCTGCACGACGTAGGCTGGGTAGGACACGGTCGGTTCGATGCCCTTGAGGTGCTGGTCATAGAAGGACATCACCTCGTCGAACCAGCCCTCGCGGCCCATTTCCAGTTTCCCATCGGCAGTGCGATCGTTGCCCCGGTAATGCTCCCAAGGACCGAGCCAGCCGCGCTGCGGCCCCTGGTGATTGGCGAGAAACTCCTCCACCGCCTCGGCTTCGGCCTTCCACTCAAGGAAACCCTGCGTGAACAATAGCGGAGTGTCGGTGCCCTTGGCGCGCTCGGCTAGGTTACGGAACTGCCAGAACTCCGAGTTTGGGTCAGCGTCCTGGTAGCCGAGCGAGTTCAACGGCAAGCACAGCGGGTTCATCTGCTCGTAGGCGGCATTGGTCCGGTAGCGCTCGTCATCGTCGGGCAGCTGCGGCAAGATAGCAATCTCGTTATAGGTGCGCGACACATCCACGATGGTCGAGCGGGGGACGCCATTCGACCAGGCGCTGCGGTGCAGATCCCAGATCGGCTCCTGGGCGACGACGGCTTTGAGCGCGTCCTGGTCGAGGTTGTTGCCAACTAAACCGGTGATGGCATCATAGGACTTGCCATACATGCCAACGGCACCAGTAGACCAGGGCTGGCTCGCGGCCCAGTCGATCGCGGCCTTCACGTCGGCCTGCTCACCGGGACCCATGAAGTCTAGACATCCGGTGGAGCCGCCGAAGCCGCGCAGGTCGACCATCACCAGGGCATAGCCGCGGTTGAATAGATCGGTGCCTTCGATCAGGTCGTTGAAGCGGTTCGAGGGGCCGGTGTGCGCGTGGTTTTCCAGTGCCTGTTGGCCGGAGTGCCCGAAGTACGCTCCGACCGACAGGATCACCGGCACCTGCTCGCCTGCGGCCAGCCCTTCGGGCAACAGAACGTCGGCGTGCAGTTCAACGTCGGAGCCGTCCGAGGACGGAAAGTAGTGCTGTGTCCAGGCCGCGCCTTGGGGAACGCGGTTGTTCTCGGCGTGCGTGACCGCTTTGTCGGCGGTGGCAACCGCAGCAGTCGCGGTCGCCTCTGACTGTGTCAATGCGGCAGGTGCCCCAGCGAGGACAAGCAACATCACCGCTGTGCCTGTTAATAAGCGCCTGACGTAGGTCTTGGGAACGCGCATAATTCTCCTCCTAATGGAAGCTGTTGGTCTTGAGTCGTGCGTGAGTCGGTCACGATTTCGTGGATTGTTAGAAGAAAGTTGAGACATGATGGTGAACTCCTTGCCGTCCAGCCCATGCGGCAGCATGCCTGTGGCGACTACCCAGCGCCCACTGGCTGTTGTGGTACACACAACCAATGCCTCAGCCGACGAGGGCCAGCACGGCATGAACTGTCAGGTGGGCGATCATGGCAGTCTCTAGCCCGTAGCGCCAGAATAAATACCCCGCAACTACTGCAAACAAAGAATTTTGGATCAGCAAGAACCCCACTAGGGCTGGGGTTAACGGCAGTCCTAGGGCGATCGCAGCGGGCAAGTGGGCCATAGCAAACCCTAGGGAGGAGACGGCAATGGCGACTACCACCCATTGGGTCTGGGGTTTACCCTGGCGCTGCTGCCCAAAGCGCCAACCCAGCCAGAGCAGCAGCGTCATCAGTCCCCAGCGGATCAAAATTTCTTCGGTGATACCGCCGTAGAGAAATCGCGCTAGCAGCGGGGTGGGCTCAGCCGCTCCATAGGCTGGGGGCAGCAGCGGGCGAGACAGCAGGGCGATCGCGCTCAGTAGTGCGCCGCTAATCAACCCACCCACCACACCGGGCAGCAGTTGAGGAATCATAGCCTGCCGCCACGATCGCCCCATAGCCAGCGCCTCTGCCCCCGGTGCCATTAGCCCTAGCCGGTGGGCCAAGAGCACGCCTATCAGCACCGCCACCGACAGCAAAATCGTGGGCTGCACCAGCACCAGTAGTCTGACCACGGCGGCAGGTGGGGCACCCTCTGGGAGCAAGGGCAACGGCAGCAACGCCAGGGACATTACCCCAGCCATACCTGCCAACCACAGCAGCCCAAACAGTCGCAGCCTAGCGTTTCTATGTTTAACCATGACTTTACCCTCAACGTCATTCCAGAATTGTTTTCAAGCCTTCGAGATCGTGTGGTTATAGGGTGCAGGTCGCCCCTTCCTCGGGCAGTTCGAGGTCGATGAGGTAGTCGGCAACGATGTCGTCGATGCAGGCGTTCCCGGCGGCGAAGACCACGCCATGCTGCTTGCCCTCAACCGTGAGCAGGCTGGCACCGAGCGTCTCGGCAAGGCTGATGCCGCCTGAGTACGGGGTGGCCGAATCACGGGTGGCCGCAACGATCAGGGTCTGCGGGAGTCCGTCGATTTTCTGGGCGTAGGGGTAGCCGAGGGTGGGCTGCACCGGCCAGTGCTCGCACAAGTTGCGGGCCGTGACGGGCCTGCCCGTGTCCATAAACGGTGCCGCATCGTAGATGCTGCGCATCATCGCGGTCTGCTGCTCGGGCGTGTAGCGTTCCTCATCGAGGCAGTCAATGGCGGTCAGGGCAGCACCAAAGTTGCTGTAGCTGCCATCGGGGTTACGACCGGAAGAAACGTCGCGCAAAGCCATCAGGGTGTCACCCTTGCCAGCTTCCAACTCGGCGATGGCCTGGATGAGCGTCGGCCAGATTTCCTCGATGTTAAGCGCGAACATCACACCGGTCACGGCTTCGAGGTCGCTCAGCTTGCGTCCGTCGGCGGTGATGATCGGTTTGTCAAACAGGGGTTGCACGAGTTGCTGGAAGACTAGGGTGGCCTGGGCGGGGTCGGTTCCTAGCGGACAGTCCGGGCTCTGTGCACAGAAAGCCGCGAAATTCTCGAAGGACTCCTGGAAGCTTTCGAACTGGACGAGGCGACGCTCTGCGGTGCCGGTGGTGGGGTCTACTGGTCCGTCGAGCACCAAGGCCCGCACGTTTTGCGGGAAGGTCTCGGCGTAGATGGCCCCGAGCCGGGTACCGTAGCTGTGACCGACGAAGGTCAGTTTCTCGTCGCCGAGCACCGCACGGAGCACGTCCACATCGCGCACAACGTCACGAGTACCCACATGCGCCAGCACGTCCGCCCCGCCGGACCGCTCGGCACACTGCTCGTATAACTGGCGGGTCTGTTCCTTGGTGTAGTTTTGGCCCCAGAGCCCGGTATTCGTTACGCCAGGCTCGAGTTCGGCATCAGTGAAGCAGTCTAACGTTGGGGTCGAGGCCCCAACCCCACGTGGGTCAAAGCCGATCAGGTCAAACCGCTCGGTGACTGGGCTGTCGGCTGCGGCATCGGCCACTGTGATCGCGTGAGCCATCCCAGGCAAGCCGGGGCCGCCGGGGTTGGTCAGAATCGAGCCGATGCGGCTGCCCGGCTCACCCCGCGCCGGGACGCGTAGCAGGGCGATCTGCGCGGTTCGTCCATAGGGGTTCTCGTAGTCGAGCGGAACCTCCAAGCGGGCGCATTCGTAGGTGTCGTTGGCGAAGGTTTTAGCGTCGGCATCCGTGGTGGCGTAGTCCGCGCAGGGGCCGAACGTTAGCTCTTGGTTGTAAAAGCGTTCCAGCCCTGCGGGAATCTCCCCCGGCTGTGGCGGCTGCCCAGATATCGGTTGGCCGCAGGCACTGAGGGCCAGCCCCATTGCCCCAGTCATTAGCAAGCTGCAGACGTAGGTTTTGCGAGTGAGCAGAGTTTTCCTCGCGGCAGCCGTTGGCTCTGAGTCATGTGGGGGTAGGGTGCGATCGCGTGAGCTGTTAGAAGAGAATTGAGACATGGTAATGAAGTCTTTTGGCACATTTGCTGATGGTTTTAAGGCCTGACGAGATCATCGACGACCCTTTCGATCGCTCTGGAAAACGGGTTCGGATGCCTCGTCGCGTTTGAACACCTTGTAGGCGATCGCCAGAAACACGGGTACGACAACCAGCATTGATAGAGCCGTGTAGGTCGCGTGGAACTCGCTGACTGTGAATAGAGTCGGCGCGGTCACGGCGCTTCCGGTCACGGCGCTTCCGGCTACGCCCATCAAGAGATTGCCGCCGATGTTGTTCGCGAAGTGTACGCCGATGGCGAGTTCAGTGGTTCCGTCAATCAACGAAACCACAGTCCACACTAGACCCGGAACGAGGAAGTAGTTGAAGAAGACCGTGAGCCAGCCGCCAGCGCTCGCCTCCGGGTTGAGCAGGTGCGCCAGGGCGAAGATCACGGCTGGCACCAGCGCCAGAAAGACGCGGTTAGACCAAACAATACTCGCGCCCTGCACAACGTATCCGCGAAAGAAAAGCTCTTCTGTGGTGGTCTGGATCGCAACGACAATCAGTGCGATCGGCACGAAGAGCGCGAACGTTGTGAGGTCAAAGGTAAAAGAGAAGGTGTCGGGATAGAAGAAGTACTGTCCCAGCCCAGCGATCAGCCAGACTGGCACGAACCACGCCACAAACCCATGACCGATACGCCGCCAGCTAATCTTTTCCCGCGCTGTGATCAGCGTCCGGGGATGACGCTGGTGAATGAGGGTGACGGCGATCAGGATTCCCGCGAGGAAGAACGCAAAAACTGCCCTGAACGCAACGAAACCCCCCACGAGGCCGAGCGCAGCGTAATCCAGCCGATTGACCGCCACAAGCGCCTCCTGACCACCGAGCAAGAACGCGATGCGGGGGGTGGCGATGCCGCCGACCACCAGCCCTACAAAAAAGATGACGACTAATCCCAGAACATACCGCCACCACCGATACTTACCCCACCCGGCAGCCTCCACGTAGGTAACTTTTTTCGCTTCTGCCGTGATTCCCTTTTTTCTTTCGGTATTTTGCATCTTCATCTCCGTTCCCTTTATGGGTAAATTCTGTAGTGCTTGGATCGGGTTGCTAATCACAGTTGTCGATAGTTTCAGGATTTAACGATGACTTCGATAGATCTGGTGTCACCAAATCCGGCATCGTTGGACATGCGTTGCCCCTAGTCGAACCACAATCCGAGTGTCGACGACCCCTATCAACGGAATTTCTGGGCTGTATTTATATACTTGATGTACAGATTGTCTTTGTCTTACCTAACTTGAGTATGTGAGTTTTAAGACTCAAGTTCTTTCAGATTCTTACGGTGATTTATTAGATTCCTATGGAGCTAGCGAATCTGTTTCGGTGTCATGCCAGTGAGACGCTTAAACTGTTGCGTTAAATGGCTTTGGCTAGAGAAACCGACTTGTAGAGCAATGTCTGCAATCGCTAAATCCGTTTTCATTAACATCATTTTCGCTCGTTCTACCCGCTGTTGAATCACGTATTGATGGGGCGAAATTCCCATGGTTTGTTTAAACAAACTGGCAAAGTATGTCGGGCTAATGTTCACTACACTTGCCAGTTCTGCCAATGATAAATCTCGATTCAGGTGGGCGTGGATGTAATCGATCGCCTGCTGTAACTGGGTACGAGTAAAGCTGCTGTTGGGTGATGCGATCGATTGCGTTAGGGTCGAATAGTGTCGGAGTAGATGAATCACTAGGGCTTGAGTGAGTGATTCGACATAGAGTTGCCCCATCATCCCGCCCGATTGCAACTCAGCGAGCATCAGCATACCAATCTGATGCAGTTGCACATCCTGCTGACCGAAACCATGCACAAGCTCGAACCGTGTGGCATCAATGTCAGACGCTTCAGCAACGTGTTGAACCAATTCTGGCTTGAGGCAAATGTGCAGCGGAGTACAGATAACACCACTCTCATCTCGACACCAATAGCTCGGTTGTCCAGCCGGGACAAAAAGATTGTCCCCTTCATGAAGGATTGATTCATGCAGGCGATCGTCCCGTTTCTGAATTAAAGGGGCAGGATTTCCGATGTGTAAGTTCAGCCAATGGTCTGAGAGGGCTGAGAGTTCCACCTCAAATGCTGAAACAGGGCTTTGGCACTGCTCAACGAAAACGCCATTCCAGTTCATTTGCTGACTGGAGAACATCAGCGTTTTATTAAACTGTTGGCTGAGTTCGAGCGAGTTAAGCCGATTGCTAGTCATGAAGTTTGCTCTCACCGATTGCTCTTATGTAAGACTCCAGGGATTGTAAGTGCCGATAGACTACGGGATCGATCGAGTCAGAGCCGCACGTCAGGGCGGAACGGGGTGCGCGCGGGGGTCAGAGCGGGGCCGGTTCGTCGCGTGCGCCACCACACCACTGCGGTGATCACGACAACCGTAAGCGTGGGCACGAGCTGGTAGGGCGAACCCACACCTGCCGATCGGTCCTGGATCACGGTGCCAAGGTCGACACGCAAGAGGGTGGCCCCGATGAGACTGACCGTGTTGAGCACGGCGTGGAGCACGACCGCGATCTCGATGCCACCACTGCGCCATGTGATCAGCGCCAACCCGGCTGCTAAAACGAAGTACCACACGTTGATGTACGGGTCGGTTGAAGCATGGATGGCCGTGAACACCACGCTCGAGACCAGAACACCGATAACCAGCCCCGCCTGCGACCCACGGGCCCAGCTCCCGGCGACCCGGAAGACCAGTCCGCGCAAGCCATACTCCTCGCCCGCCGCCTGCAGCGGCGTCAGCAGGAGCGTTCCGATGAAGACACCGATCAGATCGGTATGCGACCAGGAACCCTGCGCATCGGGTGTGAGTAACGCGCCGAGCATGTTGACGACGATCCAGACGGGGCTGAAGAGCAGGAGCGCCCAGCCAAAAACGTCGAACCGAAACCGCGACACTACCGAGTGCAGCGAGGGACCGGGCACACCATAGAGCCATCGCTGGATGACCATGCTCCACGGAATGAGCAGGGCGAGCGAGAACATGGTGCTGGCGTGGTAGAGCGGCGTGTAGTCGCTGCCACCGAGGATCGGAGTGGTGTTGCCCATTTGCAGGTCGATGACCGCAGCGCCCCTGGCGATGACGTTGATGAAGACGACGGCCCCAGCCAGCAGGAGCACGATAGCGAAGATGCCGCGCCCGATGCGGTGTTTCTCGCCAGCGAGTACGCGATGGTATTCCACACCGGTCGGGACTGGTGCCGGTCTCGCGGGCCGCCCCGAGGGCGTAGTGGGGATCTTTCCTGACTCCCGCGAATAGTTAGAAGAAAATTTAGACATGAGGATCACTCCTTCGGTACGTTTGCTTTTGGTTTTACAAACTGAGAAGATTACTGATGATTTTTCGGTGGCTCTGGTAACCGGGTTGAGTCCTCACGCTTGAACGTTCGGCAAGTGATCAGACGTTAATCTGTCGAGAAATTAAGGGTTTAAACATTTGCTCAGAAAACTATTTAGACCATTGCCTCAATGGAGCGCTAGTCTTCTTGTCGATTCTCGCCCTTAAAATTTTTTTGATCTATTGTTTCAGCACTGCAGTATTAAAAATTTTGTCGTGCCATGTCTCCTGTTCTTTATCCACAAAAAACCAGAGATAGCCTAACCCAAAGATTAGCCCACTTAGGAAATACCCCAACGAGCCGCGTAGACCAGCCATCACAAAAGACAATGAATGTCCATCGGATTTAACTACCCTGATGTTCATCATTCCCATGCCAATTGATCGCTCTCGCTGACTCCAAAGGTAACCAAAGTACAAAAAATGCCCAACTGTAGGAGCAAGGGAAAATACAATCACACTCGGAGCCACAATTAAATTTGGTACAGGTATTCCGCTATCAGCGTAAGCTCTGATGATCACTCCAATGGCAACCGCTGCTAGTGAATAGATGATTGAGAGAATGGCTTGATCAATCAACCATGCAGCAGCCCGCTGTAAGAAGGTCGCCTTATTCATCTTTATGTCCTCAAATGTTTTCCACAATTCTCTAAGCAAAATACTTTGAACAGCCTTTGCGGATGGCTGGAAGGAACTTGAGACATGAGGATCAACTCCTTTACTCTTGTTGCTGATTTCAGTTGTTATTTGATTTAAGGATCGACAGGATCGCCGACCGCCCCACCTGTAGCTGTATGCACGGCGCGGGCCATCTGCGCAAGCGTGTTGCCAAGCGAGGTGGGATCGACTCCTGCTATCAGAGCCGCACTGATGTCTTCACTGATAACGCGCACGACTGCGGTGGCTGCTGCGGCGTGCAGCCGCACCTCAATATCGTCAGGCGATCGCCGCAGGCGATCTGCGAAGATTTCGACCAGAGCGTGCTCTATTCGGTCGTTGGTCATCAGCCAGGCCGTGCGCAGATCCGGCTCTTTTTCGGCCAGCACAGTCATCTTGATCACAGCCTGATCAAAGGACTGCTGATCGGGATCTTTAGTCCGATTCTTCGCCCACTCCATGAGGTGATCTTCAAGGGAGACATCCCGAGGCCAGCAGCGCAATAGCGCCACAAACTCCTCGCCATCCTGCGCCAAGACCGGCTCTACACAGCTCTCCTTGTTGCGGAAGTACCGCCAGAGGGTACGCACCGAGAGACCTACCGCTTCTGCGATCTGCTCGCCAGTCGTGGCAGCGACGCCCTGCTCCCAGAACAACCGCGCCGCCTCCCGCGAAATCTCCAGACGTATCCGCTGCTGCCGCTGCTCACTCATCCTCCCTGATTTGCGCCTGTTCTTCGTCATACCGTTGGTACCGTCACTCCCCACGACAGTCTTCTTTCAAAGTCTGTCACTAAGTGACACAGTAGCGCTAAATGACACTGAGTGACAAGCGGATGCTTTGCCAACTAGCACATCTCATTTAGGCAAATAGCCATTCAGGCTTTGGAACTACCGATAAGGGAATGACATTTGAAAGCCCCCGTTATAGTCGGCAGGGGTGAAGGTGCTCCTGCCGAATGCCACTACATTCGGGACTGCTTTCTGGACAGATTGTCTTTGTCTTGGCTCACTTGGGTGTAGTGCGTTCCAATGCTCAACTTCTTTCAGATTCTTACGGTTAGTTATCAGATTCTTCTGGGGCTAACGAATCTGTCTGGGAGTCGCGCCCCTAACAAAACCCGTAAACCCTGATGAGCCAGCAATCTAACAGTTGCTTCACCAATACCGCTGCTGGCTCCAGTAATCGCAATAACTTTGTTCTTGACCTACGGAAGAATGCCGTCTTTTTGTAATTGCTTCTGAAGCGTTTTCGGCAGGCTCTTAATGTTGCAATGTCTTGGAGAACTACCCTCATAGCGCCAGGACTGAATTTCACTAGAGCGATCAAACTCGACATTGATCTCACAGAAATCACGATCGACAATCGTGTTGCCTCCGCTAATTATCGTAGTTGTCTCGCCCTGATCGTTCTGAAACTCATTCACAGAGGTTGGCTGATTAAACTCCCGTTCTCGATCCGTTCTGTAGGAATAGATTGTGTTCCCGTTGGGTAACGTAAGTGTTGTCGTGGGTGTACCATATCTGCGAACAAACTCATTGATATCCCGACCAATCCAACTGTTCATTGTGCTATCCAGTTGTTCTTTCGCTCGTTGATCATCGCACCCGAACAAGCTCACGCTTGCTAAAATTAGCAGCATCGAAATCCAAGTCTTCATATTCATTCCTCTGTGTTGAAAGGTCTTAATGTGCGATCGTTCACTTCAGTCGCAGTAAAGCTAGGTCAAAGGACTCAATCGATTATTCGTGCAATCGTTTGAAAGGAAAGTCAATTGTGTTGTTTCATCTGAAGTATACTGAGGTTCAACGCTTGATTTCTTTCAGATTCTTATGGCGGCTTGTAAGATTCTTAAGGTGTTAGTGAACCTGTTTTGGCGTCATTCCAGTGAATCGCTTGAACTGTTGCGTCAGATGATTTTGACTGGAGAAGCCAACTTGTAGAGCGATGTCGGAGATCGCTAAATCTGTTTTCGACAGCATTAATTTTGTTTGTTCTACGCGCTGCTGAATCACGTACTGATGGCAGGACTGATTCATCTCCTCAAACCCTTGCCTGATCTTCGTATCTATGTTTTGCCGCAGTAGAGCACAAGTAGACCTGTGTAAACTTCGCGCTTTGAGGCTCTATAAGCAGTTCAATCTGAAACTGATTCAGAGCATCAGTTAATTGGCTAACATGATTTGTCTACCGATCGAAGTTGATTTGAGCTATAGGGACTGCCCCCCGGAGACTTCGATTCTCTGCCCAGTAATCCATCGATTCTCTTCCGACAGCAACAGCGCGATCGCCCCTCCAATATCATCGGGTTCACCCACCCGACCTAAAGCAGTTTGGGACGCGATGTACTTATTAATCTCTGGATTGTCCCGCACAACGCTGTCCTCGGTGGCGATCGCTCCTGGAGCGACTACATTCACTGTGATTTGCCGCTGTCCTAGTTCCTTCGCTAAGGAGCGAGTCAGAACCTCGATCGCACCCTTTGTGCTGGCATAGATCGCTCGTCCTGGGCTGATGGTGCGGGTCAGAAACGATGAAAAATTCACAATTCGTCCACCATCTTTGAGCAATGGCAGCAACTTCTGAGTGAGAAAGAATACACCTTTAAAGTTAACGTTGAATATTCGATCAAATTCTTCCTCTGTTGTTTCTGCAAACAGTGAACCGCCACTAATTCCAGCGTTATTGATGAGGAAATCGAATTGCTCGATGCCCCAAGTGTTTTGCAGGGCTTGCTTGACTTGTATCACAAACGCATCAAGGGTTTCGACGCTGCCGATATCGAGCTGCAAGGCCACGGCTTTATTACCCATTGCCTCAATTTCAGAAACAACGGATTTTGCTTCCGCCTCACCGTTGAGATAGGTCACAATTACGCCCACTCCTTTCTTTGCCACTGCCAAAGCAGTATTTTTCCCCAGTCCTCGACTCGCTCCTGTCACTAGAGCAATTCTGGGTTTATCTTGTGTCATTACCTTATTTCTCCAATCAAAGACGATCAAGCGCACTCGTAGGTAGAATTAATGGAGATATTAATTCTGCCGTTCTATCTATTCCGAGTGTTTTAAATGTACTGAGTTTTTGTGCTTGACTTCTTTCAGATTCTTAGCCTAATTTGTCAGATTCTTAGCCTAATTTGTCAGATTCTTCCTGTTAGCGTACCTGCTTCGGTGTCATGCCAGTAAATCGCTTAAACTGTTGTGTCAAATGGCTTTGGCTAGAGAAACCGACTTGTAAAGCAATATCTGCGATCGCCAGATCCGTTTTTAACAGCATCAATTTCGCCTGTTCCACGCGCTGTCGAATCACATACTTGTGGGGCGAAATTCCCATTTCCTGCTTAAACAAACTCGCAAAGTAAGTTGGGCTAATGTTAACAACACCAGCCAGTTCAGCCAGGGATAAATCTCGATCTAGGGAGGTGTGAATATAATCGATCGCCTGCTGCAACTGGATACGAGTAAAGCTGTTATTTTGGGATGCGATCGGTTTCGTTAGGTTTGAATAGTTCCGCAGTAAATGAATCACTAAAATTTGAGTGAGTGATTCGACATAAAGTTTCCCCATCATCCCATGCGATCGCAACTCAGCCAATATCAGCATGCCAATCTGGTGAAGTTGAAGATCTTGCTGACCAAAACAATGTATAAACTCGAACCGGCTTGAATCTATATCAGAGGCTTCAGCAACCTGTTGAATCAGTTCTGGTTTTAAGCAAATGAATAGTGGAGAGCAGGTGATACCACTTTTATCTTGACACCAGTAGCTTGGCTGTCCAGCTGGAATAAAGAGATTGTCCCCTTCCTGAAGGATCGATTCATGCTGTCGATCGTCCCGTTTTTGAATTATATGAGTAGGATTCCCTAGGTGTAAGCTGAGCCAGTGGTCTGAAAGGGCTGGGAGTTCTACCTCATAGGTTGAAGCAGGACTTTGACACTGCTCCACCAAAATGCCACTCCAGTTCATTTGACGACTGGAGATCATCAGTGGTTTCTTGAACCGTTGGCTGAGTTCAAACGAGTTGAGCTGGTGGCTAGCCATAGAGCTTGCTCTCACTGATTGCTTGGAACTACGAAATCAACACTTTCCAGCCCGGTTATGGCGCAGTAAAAGCGTTCATCAGTCAGAGACACAAAAGAGTGACTGAAGCATAGAACCACAGGCCAGCGATCAATGCCTCTCTCCTTAGGTAGACTTTGCCAACTCATCCAGGGGTCGATCATTCAGCAGAACTGTTCCCATCTGCTAGTTCTATGTCATCGCTTTCATTAGCTTGTACTAGATAGGATTGTTTCAGCAATTCAGCAACTTCTTGCGCGATCGCAATCAGGGCATCATTCACTTGAGAGTCACAGAGATAATCAGGTTGAGGTGTAATCTTATACTCAGAATCATTCTTGCATTGTGATACTGAACGCTTCATGGGATCATTCTCGATGAAATGCTGATTTGTAACTGCTTACGTCTTGTTCAAGCAGCTATGCCGCCATCAATTTTGAGGCTCGCACCCGTGACAAAAGCGGCTTCAGGGCCGGTGAGATAAGAAACCATGCCAGCCACCTCGTTGTCCTGTCCATAGCGACCAAGAGCAATCATGTTAGTGATTTCTTTAGCAGAGTCCCCATCTGCGGGATTCATATCGGTATCGATCGGACCCGGTTGAATATTGTTGACCGTGATGCCGCGAGTCCCCAAATCGCGGGCGAGGCCACGGGTAAAACTAGCGATCGCCGCGCCTAAACCGCGTGAACCGCCCGTAACCAGGGCAACTTTGCCTGCAAGTGTTGTCGTCAAGATGGACTCCTTTGGGTGTGAAATTGTTGACTCAAGCTTGTGCTTCGATCAGTTTGCTGACGACATCTGAAAGCAGTGTTTGCCCCCTGACTGTTTGAATATGGCTTCCCCCTTCAAAAACAATGTGACCAGAATTAAAGCCGCGCATCATCTCGCTGTAACTGTTGACGGCTTCAGGCGAAAAGCCGAATCCGGACATTGTTGCCTGCCACTCGCTTTCGGGGACAGCGACAGCCTGTACGTCGCGTCCGAGAACGGCGGCAAAAGCGGCGGCGACATCGTTTGGCGAATAATCTGCTGCGCCGTGCAGTTCGATGATGCGTTTGCCCGTCCAGTCTGCGGTCATCGCTTGGGCAACGGCACGTCCGATATCGGCAGCGCACACCATCGGAATCTTGCGCTCAAGCGGCGTATAGAAGCTCGGCAAAATGCCTTGCTCAGCGGCAACCTTCACCACGCTGCCCCAGTTTCCCAAAAATGCTGATGCTCGCAAAAAAGCAACAGGGATTTTCAAATCGCCAAAAATTGTCTCTAAAATATGCGTCGTAAAAATGTTTTCCGTGCCCGAGGCGTGTTGTGAGCCGATCGAAGACAGCAATACGACTTTCTGCACGCCAGAATTTTTGATGGCGGTAACGTAACGTTCACCGATTCCTTTCGCCACCGCGAACATATCGGCGACGTTGTATGCAGGCGGATTCATCACATAAACAGCGTCTGCGTTCCGCATCGCATGGGTCATCGCTGCTAAATCGCTTAGGTCTGCAAAAGTAACGTCTGCGCCTCTCGCCCGCCAACCAGCGGCGGTTTTGTCCGATCGCAAAACGACACGCACCAACCGATTTTTCTCAAGCAAAGCATCAGCAACCGCAGAACCCGTCTGTCCAGTCGCACCGAAAACTACATTCACAAGATTTTCCTCTTAACTCATGATTATCCGCGTCATTGGAGCGTCTCTTTTCACCTCTCACGTTTGGCAAGATGAGGATTACGGTCATTTCGATCAGGCGAACAGAGCGGTTGGGAGAGATGGGGTGGGTGTGATCGCCGGGTTGTACCCGCAAAACCGTCATCTCTCGGCTAAAGTTCGCGTTTTGCTGATGTTTATGGCTGAACTGAGCACCGTACTAAAGCGAGTCGATATGGTGGACTGAAGACTTGAATAAGTCAGTGACGAGACAGAGTGATGTCATCCGATGTCTACATCATCTGGCAGACCGAGTGGACAATCACTTCATTAACATCAACTGTCATGAATAATCTAGCCTAGGTAGGCCCAGCGATGAGCCAAAACTTGTGGCACCCGCTTGGCTTCCCAGGAAGCCCCTGCGAGTCTATTGCGTTGGGACGATGAGTACCTCTTCTAGCTCCTCAGGTGTAATTCCACAATTTAATTCATTGGTTACCTAGCTTCTATTTCCAAAACTTTTTCAAAAGCTGGCATGTCCAAGAATGCGGTAACTTCAATCACTTCTTCATCCTCGAAAGTGAAAAACCAGGCATAGCTGTTCCTATGCTGTTCTCCATTAATCAAGGCTGTTTCAGCATCAAAATGAATGATAACAACGTCACCATCTTCATAAACTTGCCACTGTGTTGGCCTTAAAGGCTCCTCTAAGCGCTCATTAAAAGGCGCAATCAGCTCTTCTTCAAAAGTCTCGCGTGTGTAAGTGCCGGCATATGTATTAAAGCCACTAATCGTCCAGCGCATATCCTCTGATAAAAGCTCGAAAGGAGAGCCGGTACCATCTTGCCATTGCTGAAAACTCGCCTCGACAACGGCCTTTTTACTTGGTGCCGATGTTTCATTGTGAACAGAAGCTTGTCCGACAGCGTTACAGCCTACCGTGAGAATAAGCGCCATAACAGCTAAAAAATGAAATGGTTTCATTACGACAATGTCTTTTGTGTTGGTGATAACGCTCCTATGCTTTGACCGACTCCCTTCAGAACGCACTGGCCGTCGGGCGGACTATGATTTCATTCATGTCAACATCATCGGGTTGGGATACGGCGTACAGCACCGCTCTCGCGATCGCCTCTGGGCTGAGCGAAATTTTGCGAAATTCCTGCAAAGCACCTTTCGCCGACTCGTCTGTAATATCAGAGCCCAGCTCCGTCTCAACGACACCCGGAGAGATGGTGGTAACACGAATGTTTTGTGATTCCTGTCGCAGCCCTTCAGAAATTGCCCAAACCGCATACTTGGTTGCACAGTAAACTGCCGCATTAGGTACTACCACATGAGCCCCAATCGATGCGGTATTGATGAACTGCCCGCCACCTTGCGCTTCCATAATCGGTAGCCCCGCTGCGATACCATTCAATACGCCCCGGATATTCACATTGATCATGTTGTCCCATTCCTCGATTTTCAGGGCATTCATCGGTGATAGGGGCATTACGCCTGCATTGTTAAAAATGACATCGACGCGACCAAATTTGGCTTTGGCAAACTCCACAAATGCTTTTACATCGTCGCGATCGGTGACATCGACCGCTTTGAACTCTGCTGTGCCACCGGATGCATGAATCTCCTCGACTAGCTTTTCTAGCTTATTTGTCCGCCGTGCTCCCAAAACGACTTTTGCGCCATTTTGGGCAAGCAGCTTCGCGGTGGCTTCACCGATACCGCTACTGGCTCCAGTAATGACGATTACTTTGTCTTCTACATTCAACATGGTAAGGTTTCCTTTTTTTTGAGTTTCCTTGTGTTTTAGTCAGTGTGAATTAAAGGAACATGCCGCCAGAGACTTCAATCCTCTGAGCATTTACCCAGCGGTTATCTCCGGAAAGTAAAGATGCGATACCTTCGGTAAGCTTCGCTAACGCCCTGCTAATATCATCGGGAAGACCCACGCAACCTGACGCAGTTTTCGAATCGATGAAAGTGTAACTAACTTGAGTGTAATGAGTTCAAATATTCAAGTTCTTTCAGATTCTTCTTGTGATTTATCAGATTCTTATGATATTTTCAAAAGTCTTCGAAAACTTTCAAATACAGGTAGCCGCTCATCAGGCGCGATTTTATTGGAAAGTGTCTGTTGGCTTCTTTTACGGCTTCAACCGACCATTGGCAAAGGCTTTCGAGACTCAACCAGAGCTGGTAAGTTTGCTCTCAAAAGTCCGCTGTAATGGCTGTTCATGCCAATCGTCCATGATGCTGTCGCGCCACCCCCAATGATAAAAGCTTAGGGAAAGGGCTAGATAGGCCAAGGGACCTGGTCCCTTGACGATGATGTTAAAAGTCGGCTATCCCCATAAGGACCGGATTCCTGAGCAGCGGTTTATTTTTAGAGCAGTATTGTGCTTCTCTCGCAAAGAATAAATAAGGAGTGGTGTCTTGAAATTCAAGGCAGAGTCAGAATTTCTACTCCTTCCACAGTCACAGCAACGGTATGCTCAAACTGAGCAGAGAGTTTTTTGTCTTTCGTAATCGCAGTCCAACCATCCGCGAGGAATTTAAGCTCATGAGTCCCTTCGTTTAGCATCGGTTCAACCGTAAAAACCATTCCTGGACGCAGTTTCAACCCGCTGCCTCGTTTGCCATAGTGAGGAATTTGCAGCTCTGTATGCATTTGTTTGCCTATGCCATGCCCAACCATATCTCGAACGATTGAGAACCCCTTTGCCTCGGCATAGGCTTGAATTGCAGCGCCAATATCACCAATTCTTGCCCCCGGCTTGATTTCAGCAATGCCTTGCATCATCGATGCTTGAGTGGCTTCAACAAGTTTTCGGGCTTTTGCGGATACATTGCCAACCAGGAATGTTTTAGACGTGTCGCCATGATAACCGTCTAGGCGTGGCGTTACATCGATGTTGATGATATCTCCGTCTTTGAGAATCTGCTTTGGATTCGGAATTCCGTGACAAACCACTTCATTAATGCTGGTGCAAATTGAGCCGGTAAAGGGGGAATGACCAGGGGGTGCGTAGCCAAGGGTGGCACTGGTTGCCCCATGGGCTTGCATCCAATGCGCTGCCTCATCGTTTAAAGCTTGCGTACTCACCCCAGGTTGCACCATTGATTCCAGATGCTTGAGGAGGTTCGCAGCAAGCTGTCCAACCCGCCGCATCTTGCCTAATTCTCTACTCGAGAGCAAGACGAGGCCTGGAGTGCCCTGGGGTTGGACAAAATCTCCGGCGATCGAGAGCAAATTCTGACGGTTCATAGTTAAAGCCTTGATTACTCATGCTATGCCACGCTAGCACAGCACGGCATAGCATGACACGCGCTGGGCTATTACTGGTATCTTGGAAGCAAGGAAACCAGAAGTGAAACTCAAAATGGGCGGCAAAACAGATTTGGAGCGAGTGGTTGCTTACGTTTCTCCAGAGTTAAAGCAAGAACTGGAGGAGTGGGCACAGGCAGATGAACGATCTGTCTCTTGGTTGGTTGCAAAATTAATTGATAAGTCTTTGCAAGAACGCCGAAAACAGCGAAGCGCTTCGGAAGTAGTTAATATGCGCTGAAATTAGAGTTCTTGTAGAGTAGGCTGCTCGCATTGTACTTACATTGACTTAGCTCTCAAGCGGGGCAGGCCTGCTGATTGACAAAAAAGGCCACTCGAGGGCTGACCTCCTTCAGCATCTGCCGTCGCACAGTGTACTCGACGTCTTATGGCTATCGAGCCCCTCTCGGTCACTATTGCTGTATGGGCTTCCAAGTGCTTTTGGTCTTCAGTTGTCATAGTGAGTCATTCCTGGGGCTACCCTTCCACTCTCCCCATCAATACGGTTTTCACAAAAGTGGGATGCTCCCGGTCGCTATGACATAGACGCGGTGACCCCGCACCCAACGCTTGCCCTAGAGGAAGCAATGCTCGCTCACTTCCAAATTAGCAAAGCCCCGTTCACCTGTCTGACGACGTTTGCCCGAGCGAGAGCTGATCCAGTCGCTATGGCGCAGCCTGAGACAAAAGGGAATGGCCTTGAGTAACAGCAAGAAGCCATACCACTTCCGACCTACAAACTCTCGGTCGCCTGTAAAGCAATGAATTTGGGTGTTAGGAAAGAGTTGCCCGAAGGACATGGTAATTCCAGATCGCCTCCTCACCACTCACCTTATCAAATCCCCAGCTGGTAAAGCTTTCTGCTCCCCTTACTCCGTTTTTGTTCCTGTACCTTGGCTTGGGCCAATCCCTTATCGTTCAAAGCTTCTATCCTGTCTGACAGAACTGCCGCTATGACTTGCGTGAGCCGAGTTTACCTGTCGATTGACTATGGTAACTAAATCGCCCCAATTCTTTGGTAGTGCCCGATCAGCGAGTTGAAATCTGCCACTACTGACACCTGTAACTTCCCCAGGGTTTTCCTTCGTCCGAGATCGCTCCACCCGCTCAATCAGCCGATCCAAATCTTCCGAGGCATACAGCCGCAGCTCCCGTTTCACCCGGCTTACCGCTACATAAAAGCTCTCCCGCGCCACATAGCGATCCAACGCCCCAATCACCCGCTCCGCCGACTTGCCCTGAGCGGCATAGGTGGTGCTCACCAGCGCATAATCCAGATGCGCCAGCTCCGAACTCTCGAAGCATCCCACCGCCCCCCGGCCCCAGCGAATCATTACCTGCCCATCTTCCAAGCCCACCACCTCAAACTCCTGGCCATTGCGCCGCCCCAGAGTATAGTCATTGCGCGTCCACCGCAGGCGATCGCCCACCGCAATCTCCATCTCCTCCACCTCATAGACCGACTTCCGCCCAATCTGAGCTGGATCCACCTGCAACGCTGCCCCGGATTGCCCTCGCAGCATCAGCCCATTGCTGTAGTTATCCGTCGTCAGCACCTCGTAGCGCTGCCCCTTTTCTATCCCCAGCCGCTTATAGCTGGCCTGGGGAATCAGTACATTCCCCGGCTGAAAATGGTGGGCATAGCCCGCCTGGGTCTCCGTCAAATCCCTCGCTTTCAGCCGCTTCACCGTCAAACTCTGGCCCAAGGTTCCTTCTGCCTTCAGGCCCTCTCGCACTAACTGGGTGATTGCCAGCCGTTCCTGGTTGGTGCCTGCCAAGAGCAAGGTCTTATTTCGCTCCTCTGGGGCCAGGGCAAGATAGTCGCGGGCGATCGCTGCCGCCCTCGCCTCCTGACTACTCACCTGCTGAATGTAGGGCTTCAACTGCCGCACCCCCGCCGCAATCTCCCCAGCGGCAATCAAGTCAACCCCCGCCTTAATCTGCTGATTCTTTTGTCGCAGCGACTGGGTGAGGTAGGCCGTTGCCATCCCCGCCTGCTGCAAACTCTTGAACGGGTTCCCCGCCTCCACCGCCGACAGCTGCCGGGTATCTCCCACCAAAACCACTCGGGCCTGCTGCGCCTGGGCCTTAGTCACTAGGGCCAGCGCATCCTTAGCACTCAAGAGCCCGGCCTCGTCTACCACCCAAACCTCGGGCTGAGCCGGGTTGGGTTCCACCGGTTGAGCACACAGCCACGCCGCCACCGTTTCCACCGGCTGAATCTGGGCCGAGTCGCCCAACGACTTCGCCGCCTCTGCACTGGGGGCAAAGCCCCGCACGGTGTAGCCCTGGAACTCCGCAATCTGACGAAACTGATTTAGGGCGTAGCTCTTCCCCGCCCCGGCGACCCCCTGCCAGGCGATGACGCGATCGCGGGTGGTAGCCGCCAACATCACGCCCTGCACCTGCCCCTCGGTCAGCCCCTGATCGCGCAGATGTGCTTCTACCAGTGTCGGAGTGGCAATACTCCCCACATCCCCCCGACCATCCAATACCGTGCGAATGGTTTCTAACTCCCGCAGCACCGCCGTCTGAGTGGTCAGTCGCTGGTCATGGGTGTGAATCACCTCCGGATCGGTATCCAATGTCTGCTGCACCTCATCAAAGCGCTGCTGTCCTAGATGGTTTTCCAGGGCAAACCGCTCCACTTGCTCGCGATGGAACACTGCCTCCCGCTCAGCGCAGTGGGTGAGTCCGGCTTGGGTGGCTCGCTTTGGGTGGCTTTGCCAATCCATCAGCTGGGGTTGGGGGTGCTCCAGCTTCAGCGCCTGGGCCTGCTGCTGCCAGTAGGTGCGCAGCTCTTCTCTGGGAATTTCTTTGCCCTTAGGGGCTCGGGTCATCAACGTTGCTAGCTCTCGCTCCTGGGCCGTCGCGTTCTCCTCCACCGCCGCCAGAATCTGCTCCCGCCGCTTGGAAAAGGTCTGGAGGTCGTCGGGTTGATACCCCTTGAGTTCAAACTGACCATTGGCTCTGGGCTCAATGCCGTAGCCCAGGCGCTGCACCTCCACTGCCAACTCGTTCTGATAAATCATCCCCAACAGCTTTTGCTGCTTGAAGAGGATGTCATTGTGGAGCGACTGCCAGCGGCCATTGTCTAGCTGAGTGGCATTGATCACCACGCAATGGGTGTGCAGCTGCGGATCTTTCTCGCGGGAGGTGTCGTGGTGGAACTGGGCGACGATCAGGTTGCCGGTGCTAATGGCCTGCCTGCCCTCTGGAGTCCGCACCCGTGTTTGGGCATAGCGCTCCTCGATGATGGACAGAGTGCGCACCACCGCTGTGCGATGGGCCTGTTCTATCGCGTCATTGCCGCCCACCAAGGCCGCCAGGCTAATGCTCTTCGGCGCACTGAAGGTTAAATCCAGCCCGGCCCGATGACGCTCCGGGTCGATCTTTCGACCCGATAGGGTTTGGTGCCCCTGGGGATGGGAGCCATGGAGCAGATTCTTGAAGTCGCCCCCCTGCACCTGGCTCGCTAGCCCCAGGCTCTTAGCCCCCTGGCCCCACCAACCGGAGTGGGCCTGGTTCTCTTCGCTGGTGTAGTAGTTCTCGGCGGTGTAGTAGGTCTCGCCCTGGTTGGCGCTGATCACCGTCAGGCTGAGCATGGCTGACCTCCTAGTCCTCTACCAATCCCTGGCGCTTGCGGATTTCCTGAATCAGCGCCTTGCGATTTTCCAGTGCTTGCGGCCCTCGGGCATTGGCCTGCTCCAGGGCGATGGTCTCCATCAAAATCTGAAGCCCCTGAAACTGCACTTGCAGCAGCTCCATTCGGGCCTTGAGGTCATCCACCTGTCGCTCCAGTTCGCGGCGCTGCTGACCATCGCGCATCATCAGGCGAATGATGCTGGCGGCGGGTAGGCCCAGCCGATTAGCCTCTTTTTCGACAATCGCTGCCTCTTCAAGGGGCAGCGAGACGCTAAATCCTTTACCCATGAGCTTTTCCGTGAATTCGTCAGTGATTCGTAAACGACCGGCCATTGGCTCCCATGACTGGAACCCCTGCTAATGCTGGGTTTCAGCAACCCCCTGGCCCAGGGCTGGGCGTGGTGTGTGAAACGCGGAGCTACGAAACGCAGTGGAGTGGCGTAGCCCCCAGGGCAGCCCATCAGGCTTTTGCCGGGGCATTCCCTGGGGAGAATACAAGGGGCAATACTCTCTGTTTTAGCCCACAGAAAATGTCAGTTCTGTTCAGTTCAGAGAGCCGCAAAGTTTGTTTTTATTCATCAATCTATTGATTGGAATCTGCACTCTATAAAAGGAGAAGTCGTGATTAAGTCGTTATCAAGTCGTGAATGATTGGGTAATTCCAGGTTTGCCCCGAATTCAGGGCAGGCAAGTCGTTATCAAGTCGTGAATAAGTCGTGATTAGAATTCACCAGTCATCAAAACGATGATGGATTTTGCTGAAAATAACAATTCAGTCGTTATTAAGTCGTGAATAAAAACGACAACTCAGAATACAGATATCCATTAACAGAATTGAAGGCCCTCTTTGCTCTTCAGGATGTTGATTAAACGCTGTCATTGGCATTCAAACTATGACCCAAATCATCCAGACCTATATCGACATGGGCAGCTCTGCCACCAAGTGTCTCTACTGGCAGGGCCAGCCCTACCTGCTGCACCTCGCCCCCCAGGTAGCTCGGTTAAACCCCGCTCGCCTCGACCGGCTGATGCTGGGTGGGCTGACCAGCCAAGAACCCGAGGACAGTGCCTATGTGATGGTGGGCAATAGTGCCTATGCCATTGGGGCGTTAGCGATCGCCCAAAAAGGTGACTCGGGTCTCGCTCTGCCCAAGCGCGATCGCGCCGTCTACAAAATTCTCGCCACTCTTGGCGTCATCGCTGAGAAAACTCTGGCAGCTCAGGACTCCGACAGCACAGGGTGTAAGTTCACCGCTCAACTGGGTCTGCTGCTTCCGCTGGAAGAATATTGGCAAGACCGCAAGGAACTGAAGGCTCAGATTCTGGGGGCCATTTCAGACTTCAGCTTTCGAGGCCGAGCTTTGTTTGGGCAGCTAGAGCGCATCGAGATGCAGCCGGAGGGGGCCGGGCTTTACCTGGCCAAGGGTTTGCAGCTGGCTCGCGCGGGGGTAGGGATTCGCGATTCTACCGTCGTTGTCCTCATGTTTGGCCACCGCAATCTCTCTATCCTCACCTTTGAGAAGGGCAGCACGCCCCAGGAAACTAACAGCACCTCCCAGGGCCCAGGGTTCGTGGAATACCTAAAGCAGTGTGCCACCGAGCTGCCGGGAGTTGCCCCCGATGATCCGGCTCTGCTGGAAGCGGTTTTGCAGGGGCATCCCACCTTTCACGTCCCAGGCCGCAAGGAAGCCCTCGACCTGGCTAAGGCTTGTAGCTATGCCCGTGAGTTCTATCTGGATCGGGTGAATCAGTTTCTGGTGGAGTGGCTGCCCTCCGCTGAGGTGGAGGTGATTGTCGGCGGGGGTGCCGCCTACTTTATTCGGCCAGAACTGGAACAGTTTTTTGACCAGCGCGGGCTTACCCAGCAGATCACCTGGGCTGAAGCCCTACGACAGGAGATGACCGACGTGCTGCGAGGCCAGGAGGGTACGGCTGAACCCGACTTGATCACCAGCGTCCGCTGGGCCGATGTCTATGGGTTGTTCAAAACGTTTATGTACAGCGCCAATCCAACCCAAACTCGCTAGCGCCACACTCTCTTTAATCGCAGCAAAGATAAGGACTCAGAAGCATGACCCAAACCTCAGAAACAAAGGCTCGAATTCAGTACTCCAGCCGAGATGAGCTGGATATTGCAGTGATCGGATACTGCCGGGGGCGATCGCGCCATGACCTCCATGCCCGTATGCGATCGGCCCTGAATGGCTGCTATGGCCCGTTTGCGATGGCAGCGGTTCAAGCCCCCAAAGATGAGATCCGGCGGCAGGCCGTGCGATCAATTCAGCAATTGACGACTCAGATTCTAGAAATCAAGGAGCGGTTTCTCCCAGAACTGGAAGCCTTAGATGATTCGATAAGGCCACCCAAGACCGCTCTCCCACTGGTTAAGCCATCCTCACGACATCTACCATCAGCCGATAGCTCCACGGCATCCATCTCAGCAGAACCCATCAAAACCCTGCCCGACCAAGGGCTGGTGGATCAGCCGCTGCGGGAGTTCTTGGGCGACGATGCCGCCATCATGGCGGGGCTCAATCCCTTCATCAATGACCTGACGTGACTCCGCCGCGCCCCAGAACACCGATCCCTGTTGACCGCCAGACCCAGGAGCAGATCGCGGGGACAGCGGTGCTGCTGCTGGAGCGGTTTTGCCAGGGGCAGCATCGGGGGCAGCGGGTGTTTGAGGGCAAG
This sequence comes from Leptolyngbya sp. CCNP1308, assembly GCF_034932455.1. Taxonomy (NCBI): domain Bacteria; kingdom Bacillati; phylum Cyanobacteriota; class Cyanophyceae; order Leptolyngbyales; family Leptolyngbyaceae; genus Leptolyngbya; species Leptolyngbya sp. CCNP1308. The sequence goes on from NZ_JAYGIH010000110.1 coordinate 62,531, forward strand.
CAGTTCTACACGATTGTGGAGCGGGGGCGCGATCTGAATATCGAGTTTAGGGGCGATGCCTACCACCTGCCGGAGACAATTCTCACGTTGCGGACACACCGGCAGGGTAGGCAGACGTTTTACGAAATTGAGTCTTGGTTGACTCAGGCAGATGTGCAGCGGTTTGCCCTGATTCGACAGGAGCTACAGCAAGACCAGCAACACTTCAACCTGAGTAAGGGCAAGGAGCTAAATGAAGTATGAGCTATCTGGCCCATCTGTACCTGCTTCAGCCTTGAGGCGATTAACTCAACTCCTCCAACTGATCGAGGTTGAACTTTTGGATGATCTCTTGTTGCTCTGTCTCAGCCAGCCAATGATCTATGGCTTCATTGGCGATCGCATTCACTGAGGAGTCTTTAATACCTGCGATCGCCTTCAGCAGACGATCCTTATCCTCGGTGATATAGACCCTGATCTGTGGCTTAGCTGGCTTAGGCACTGGTGCTCTGTCTTTAAGGCTGCTTCCCTATGTTGATAGTTTACTCAACACAAATCTAGGGATATTGCCTTGTAAAGGCAATTGCCTTATGATGAAGCCATGATTGTCATGCACGCTCTGGCGAACCCAGGGGAGGCGTGCTGCTAGCGGAGAACATCATGATTACCCTAACCACCGACGAAGTTGTCCTAATTAGAGCGATTTTGACAGCTCTGAGGGGCATAAAAGTCCGAGATATCGACAGAGCATTGGTTATCCTCAGCAAAAATGACCCTTCCCGAGGAGAAGACGCTGATCAGTCGAGTCCGCCAAAAAAGGCTTAGCTGGAATGGTTTTGGGCAAGTTCCAGTCATGATTGATGGTGAACTGGCTGAGTATGAGGCCGCTCGGTCGAGTTCGATTTCGAACCTTCGATAATCAGGCCGTCGAGATCTTCTTACAGTGTGCAGCGCTCAATCGTATGGTCTAACTGGCAAAGCCCGATAGCTATGCGGTTGAGCCTTAGTTCAATGGCCTTGTGAGGGAATTGCTGACGCTTAAACTATTCAGGCAACAAAGCCGCGTTAACCGGTCATTCGTACGACAGGTCATGATGCATCGTGTAAACGAACGCGGCGGAGCAGCATGGCATTGATTGACACCACCACAGTCGAAACGCTCATCAACCCGGCCCCCACCGCTGGCGATAGGAGGAAGCCAAAGGGGGCGGCCACTCCGGCGGCTAAGGGAATGCCAATGACGTTGTACCCAGTGGCCCAAAACAAATTTTGAATCATTTTGTTGTAGGTGGCTTTGGCGAGTTTGAGGGCGTAGGTGGCATCGAGCGGGTCACTTTTGACCAAGACTAAATCCGCTGACTCGATCGCCACATTAGTGCCTGCACCGATCGCCAATCCTAAATCTGCCTCAGCTAAGGCTGGGGCGTCGTTGATGCCATCACCCACAAAGGCGGTGGGCTGCTCGGCCTTGAGTTTACGAATCAAAGCAGCTTTGTCTTGGGGTAGCACGCGGGCGTAGTAGCGATCAATGTGCAACTCCTCAGCCACGGTTTTAGCGACGGCTTCGGCATCGCCGGTAATCATCACCACTTGCACGCCCATGGTCTGTAGATTTTTCACCGCTTCTCGGGCTGAGGCGCGCACCTGATCGGCTAGCCCAAAAACCGCCAGCACCTGCTGGTCGTCCATCAGGGCGATCGCGCTTTCACCTCGGGCTTCAGCTTCGTGCAGCCCCGCTTGCAGAGATGACGAGAACTGCAACTGCAACAATTCGGCCCACTCAGGCCGACCCACGCGGTATCGCTGTTGGTTGACCACGCCTTCTACCCCCTGTCCGGGTGTGGCCTTGAAGTCGCTGGCTAGGGATAACTGGCGATCGCGGCTCTCGGCCTCTGCCACAATGGCAGCTCCGAGGGGATGCTCCGAGAGAGATTCTAGCGAGGCGGCGATTACCAGGGCTTTTAGCTCATCAATGCCGTCGGCGTAAATGCGCTGCACGCCAAACTTACCCTGGGTCAGAGTGCCGGTCTTGTCAAAGGCAATGGTTTTAATGCCCCGCGCCCGCTCAAAGGCATCGCGGTTGCGCACCAAAATGCCGTTTTTGGCCGCCATAGAGGTGGCGTTGATAATCACGAGGGGAATGGCTAGCCCCAGGGCATGGGGGCAGGTAATGACCAACACCGTCACCGCTCGATTGATCGCAAAGGTCAGCCCGCTGTTGCCCAGCGACACCCACAGGATAAAGGTCAGGGTGGCCACTGAGATTGCCCCATAGGTCAGCCACCCAGCCAGCTGATCGGCCAGAGTTTGATACTGACTTTTAGAGGCCTGCGCTTCCTTAACCAGGCGCATAATCTGGCTCAGAGTGGTTTGGTCGCCAGTGCGTGTCACCTGGATGGTCAACGCCCCCTCTCCATTCACAGCTCCAGCGACGATTTCATCGCCGACCTGTTTCACCACTGGGCGCGACTCTCCGGTTAAAAAGGCTTCGTTGACGCTGGAGTTGCCGTCGAGCACTGTGCCATCGATGGGCACCTGTTCACCGGGGCGAATCAGAATCAGATCGTCCTCCGCCAGGGCACTCACCGACACATCTTCGATCTGCCCATTGACCTGCTGGTGAGCGACGGACGGCACCAGGTTGGCCAAGTGTTCTAGGGCGCGGCTGGCCCCCTGTACAGAGGCCATTTCTATCCAGTGGCCGAGCAGCATAATCACCACCAGGGTGGCCAGCTCCCAGTAGAACGAATTGCCTTCTAAGCCCAGGGACACTGCTACGCTGTAGACAAAGGCTACGGTGATGGCCAGTGCCACCAGAGTCATCATGCCAATTTTGTTTTGCAGCTCATGCCAAGCGCCCTTGAGAAATACCCAGCCGCCGTAAAAATAAATCACGGTGGAGAGAATAGGCGTCACCCAATTTGAACCAGGAAACTGAATAGCCTGATAGCTAAACCACTGCTGAAACGAGGGTGAAAAATAGAGCACGGGCAGGGTGAGCCCCAGGCAAATTAAGAAGCGCCGCTTAAACATGGCGGGGCTGTGGCCAGCATGTTTATCGTGCCCCTTGCCGTGCCCCTTCACCTGAGCTTGGTTCGGCTCATGGTGGGATTGGTGGCTATCTTGAGCCTCTGAGGCAGGGTATGTTTGCCCAGTCTGCTGGCGCTTGTGGTCCATCTCTAGATCCTGTGAATGAATGGAATGGCTCAGGAAAATTCCTTAATGATTTGAGTTTTGGGGTTGGCTGTTAGCGATCGCTCAATCGTCCCAGGGTAGTATCCAGCAAATGTTTCATTTTCTCCGCCGCACCACTGAGAGACTGCTCTACGGTCGCCGCCTGATCGCTCACCGAAATCGGCTGATGGTTGGCAAGACGAGCTTCGATTAAACAGCGTTTATCATGGGCACCAAACTTCTCATCACTGTTCTCATCGCTGAGGTGAACTTCCACTCGGGTAATATGCTGACTGAAGCGGTCTAGGGTGTCTCTGATGGCATATCCAACCTGTTCCGCGATCACCTGGTTACCTTCGATATTACTATCGGTGTTGATTTGAACCTGCATGTCTTTATCCTTTGGTAATATTGATAGTCCTCACTAATGGAGCCGTAGTACTCAATTCGATAGCTGCTAGCTGCTGACGCCCTCAGTCGTTCGTCCAGCCATTTCGCTATGGTGAATCTGGTAAAGCGCCATTTCTTCTGCCCGCCCCCAAGCGTCAATCCAGGTGCGGTTAATGGCAGGCGACAGGGCTGGGTTGTGTGTTTTGACAAATTCCATCACGCGATCAATATCGGCCTGTTTAGTGATGTGCTCGGCTCGCCCCATCACCGTAACGCTGCGCCAGTGATTGAGAGTGTTGACATCTTCAACCTGTAGGCAGACCTCTGGATTGACATCCATATACTTAGTTTTCATCCCCACTGTGGTGAAGATATAAATTGCTGGATCGTCAAAATAATAGTGCATTGGCACAACGTAAGGATGCCCGTCAAGGGCGCAGCCCAGATGTCCATGCCCTACTTTTCGCAGCAGTTTATGGATCTCTATTGTGCTCATCTCATCGATATCTAACATGGCCTATCTCCTTGGAAATTACGCTATTTGGACAGGTTCTTTTTCTGCTTCCCGTATGATTTGCGCGGTTTGCAACTCAATCGCGGCTCTTACCGATTCTGGAAGTGCAGGACGATTTTCTGCGTGGGGGCTTTGGAATGTCTCTTTGGCTTCAGGCTGTTGGCACGCAATCATCGTCTTGACGTGCTCTAATTCATCTTCGCGAACGGCAACAAAGACATCGTAGAGATTCTCAATCTGAGGACGGCGAAAGGCTTCTGGATGCGTTGTTTGAAATTCATCGAACATATACAAGTCGCCATCTAGATAGTAGTTAATTGCTACTTTTGGTGCAGGCATCTGTTTGAGTTCTTCACCGTGTTCTTTTAGAAATAGATCATAGGTGTGATAGGCGTGCTCTTCAACCTGCTGCATGAAGTTGTAGGCAGCAGAGGCGTTTAGCATATAGACTAAAACAATGATCCAGTAGTAAATCAATCCTCCGAACCGGGCAAGGTAGCGATCATACCAGCGATCATTGCCACCGAGGGATTCGGCAATCAGCAGATGGTGTAGTTCATTCCAGGACTCTGCAAAATGAACTTTTAGCCAGTCAGATTTGCGCCACCACCCCATTGTTTCATAGAGGTGTAAAACGGAGGTGAAAGCAAAATAGGGTACGCGGGCAACAGTTTCCAATACAAAAAATCGGGCGAAGACGCGATCGCGACCCTGGTAAAAGGTATTCAACAAGGCTTCCAAAAAATTAACGAGGAGTCGAATCATGATGATAGTTTCCTGATTTTTTGGAACGTTAAGGTCAATGATTGGAGCCAGTAACCGGTTCAGAGAGCGTCAATAAAAAGGCGAGGTTAATTGCTGCTTTGAGCGCGTGGCGTGCGTTGGCGGGTATAAAAGCAAAGACTCCAGATTCCAGAACAATCTCTTCATCTTCCAGCATCAGCACGCCTTGTCCCTCAATTACATTCACCGTCGCATTGCGAGGATTAGTATGTTCTGCAATGGTCGATTCTGCCGCCAGAGACATCAGCGTATAGCGACAGTTTTTATCTTCTAGCAGAATCTTGCTCTTGGCTCCAGATTGAGGATACTCAATTACATCAGACCAATTAGTTTTGGTTGTTTTTAATGACAGTATAGCTGTGCTCATAGCGTTGGCCTTTTATGGTAGGGAGATGGACGTAAACGGTGAAAATGCTCATGGACGAGCTTTTCTATTAGCTATGGAAAAACAATTTTTGAAATCGGCGCATGGCCCAAGAAAATATAGGCAGCCGGTCTGAGTACGCTTTCAGAATAGACAATCTTTTGAATGGCTAGACTGGGCGCACGTTTGGCGGTGGCGTTGTAGGTAGCGATTTCCCCTTTTAGGCTGAAATCGCTTTGGGTTTGGTAGTGGTCATTGTCATGCAGTCCCTGAAAGATAAAACCATAGATGGGGTTAAGTCCCATGGTTGTGTCGTAATTTTCGGCAGATACCCAGAGATGACTTTGCTTGATATCAGCAAACATCTCTGCGGCATTGTCATAGCGCTCGTACCATGAAAACTCTAGGTTGAGTGGGGTATTCTGAAACTCCCCCCAGAGCCAATCACACAATTCTGCGAGTGTTTCATCAGAAATTTCGGCAGGGTCGCTTTCTAGGTATAATTTGGCCAATGTTTCGACCTTAGAAATCGTTGTCACTTCTTGAATAGGGGGCATATTATCTATTTCCTCTAGAGCCTTCTTATCTTCGATATTGCGATCGGCCTGGATTAGGACTTGTATAGTGGTTTCTGATTGTAAGTGGATTAGATTTAGCTCAACTTGGTCGTTGGCAGAGTCTGAGATTCGTCTCTTTAGCCGGAATGAAATTGCTTAATTACGTTCCCCTACTTAACCTGAAAGATCAGAATCTCACCGCCGTTTTCTTCCTTCAGGTGAATGGGGATTTGGGCTTCCCTTCCCTTGTTTCAGGTCGGTACAGGCATTTTTTCCGCCGCTAGTGTTGCTTGCCGCGTCAACCCCGAACTCCATGTCCAGTGGCGGATTTCTGGCAAGTCTTGACCGTGCTGGTGGATGTATTGTTTGTGCTCAATTAGCTTGGCCTGCATCGCTTGATTTAGGTCGGCCCCCTGAGCGCCCAGAGAGGGCAGACGATCAATCGCATCCATGACCAAATGAAAGCGATCGAGGTCGTTCAGTACGGTCATGTCAAAGGGCGTGGTGATTGTGCCCGCTTCTTTGTAGCCCCGCACGTGGATGTTGGGGTGATTGGTGCGGCGGTAGGTGAGCCGATGGATCAACCACGGGTAGGCGTGGAAGGCGAAAATCACCGGCTTGTCTTGGGTAAAGAGGTCATCAAACGCCTCATCGCTGAGTCCGTGAGGATGCTCGCTTTCCGGTTGCAGGCGCATCAGGTCAACGACGTTGACCACGCGGATGTTTAAGTCAGGCAGATGCTCCCACAGGATAGAGACAGCGGCTAGGGTCTCTAGGGTAGGCACATCGCCACAGCAGGCCATGACCACGTCAGGTTCGGTGCCACCGTCGCTGCTGGCCCAGTCCCAAATACCAATGCCTGCGGCGCAATGGCTGACGGCTTCGTCCATCGTGAGCCATTGCGGGGCTTGATATTTGCCCGCAATTACCACATTGACGTAGTGGCGGCTGCGCAAACAGTGATCCCAAACCGACAGCAGGCAGTTGGCATCGGGCGGCAGGTAGACGCGCACGACGGAGGCTTTTTTGTTGACAACGTGATCGATAAACCCTGGGTCTTGATGGGTAAAGCCGTTGTGCATTTGCTGCCAGACGTGGGAAGCCAGCAGGTAGTTTAAAGATGCAATCGGTCGCCGCCACGGTAGCTCTGCCGTCACCTTTAGCCACTTGGCGTGCTGGTTAAACATCGAGTCGATGATATGGATGAAGGCCTCGTAGCAGTTAAAGAGGCCGTGCCGCCCGGTGAGCAGATAGCCTTCTAGCCAGCCCTCACACTGGTGCTCGCTCAACATCTCCATCACCCGACCATCGGCGGCGAGAAATTCATCATTGGCCTGGGTTTGGGCATCCCACTGGCGATCGGTCACCTTAAACACGGCATTCAAACGGTTAGAGAGGGTTTCATCGGGGCCAAAAATTCTGAAATTGCGCTGCTCCTGATTGAGGCTGACTACATCCCGCAAAAACACACCGAGTTCGTGGGCATCGGCAGCCTGCACCGCTCCGGGAGAAGGTACCGTCACTGCATAGTCGCGAAAGTTAGGCATAACCAAATCGCGCAGCAGCAGCCCGCCATTAGCGTGGGGATTGGCCCCCATACGGCGATCGCCTTTGGGCGCTAATTCCGCCAGCTCCGGGTTCAGTCGGCCTGACTCGTCGAAGAGTTCGTCGGGGCGATAGCTTCTGAGCCAGTCTTCTATCAGCCTCAGGTGTTCGGGATAGGTGGCTGGGTCGGAGAGCGGTACCTGGTGGGCACGAAATGTGCCTTCGATCTGCAAACCATCGACCCATTTTGGCCCCGTCCAGCCTTTGGGGGATCGAAGCACGATCATTGGCCAGCGGGGGCGGGTCGTGTGACCTAGAGCGCGGGCTTCATACTGAATGCGCTGAATGTCTTCCACTGCCCGATCAAGGGTCGCTGCCATGGCTTCATGCATCAATGCTGGCTCATGGCCTTCGACGTAATACGGTGTCCAGCCGTTGCCCCGCAGCAATTGATCTAACTCTTCCGGCTCAATGCGAGCCAGGATGGTGGGGTTGGCAATCTTATAGCCGTTGAGGTGAAGAATGGGCAGCACTGTGCCATCGGTGGCGGGGTTGAGAAACTTGTTAGAGTGCCACGCCGTCGCCAGCGGGCCGGTTTCTGCTTCACCATCGCCTACGACACAGGCCACGATCAGATCGGGGTTGTCGAACACTGCCCCAAAGGCATGGCTGAGAGAATAGCCCAACTCGCCGCCTTCGTGGATCGAACCGGGGCACTCCGGTGAGGCATGGCTGGGGATGCCGCCGGGAAACGAAAACTGCAGAAAAAGCTTTTGTAGCCCGGCCTCATCCTGACTAATGTCGGGATAGACCTCGCTGTAGGTGCCCTCTAGGTAGGTATTGGCCACGACCGCCGGACCACCGTGGCCGGGGCCGGAGACGTAGATCATGTCGAGATCGTATTGTTTAATCACCCGGTTGAGATGAGCGTAGATGAAGTTCTGCCCAGGGGTGGTGCCCCAGTGCCCCAGCAGCATGGGTTTTATGTCGGCCAGCGTGAGCGGGCGCTTGAGCAACGGGTTATCGAACAGATAGATTTGCCCCACCGACAGGTAGTTAGCGGCGCGCCAGTAGGCATCTATTTTTTGGAGAAGGTCTGGAGAAACCATAGGGTTATAGCTCTGGGGTGTCCGCAGCCGTTTTGGCATCTTGTCTGGCTGCGATCGCCTCTAGAGTGGCCTTTTCAGCTTCTTCCATCGTCGCCATGGCTAAGAAAATGGCGGTATTGGCATAGCTTTCCGCTTGGTCGGCCCGCTGCTCAAGTTTTGTGACCTCGCGGCGGGTCTTCCAGTCTTCAACCTGCGATTTCACCTCGGCTTCTTTCGCGTCAAACTGAGTTTTGAGCTTGGCCCGATACTCCTCGAACTCCTGCTTCTTGGCGTCTAAATTACTCTTTACTCCGTCCAGTTTTGATTGAATTTCAGCCTGCGTTTCCTTAGGAATAGATTGAATGCTTTTTCGCAGAGCTTTTGCTCGCTCTTCAATCGCCTCTAAACGGTCGTGCAGCTGGTTGGTAAAGTTATCAATTGCAGCGCTCATGATCGGCTCCTTCTTGGATATGGCTGAACTATCTAGGTTTTGATCATGCCCAAATCCCACCTGGCTTAGAAGCCTGAGGTTTTGCTCACCCAAAATTCTTCTACTATGGCGGTTGTGCTTCTCGCAGGATGGAGAGCCGAAAAAGACTGCAAAGTTCATCCCTCCATTCTGCGAGAAGCTAACTACGCCATGGGGGAGAGGAGTTAGGAACAAAATTATACTTTCAACTTAATTTATTGCTAGTGTCGGGCGTATCCGTCAAGAGGAAGATTCATTAGTGCCGCGAAATAATCTTTACATTTCTGCTAGCGATAGAGGTCAATTTAGCTATTTTAAATCTGAGCCACGGCTGTTTTATTTACTGAGTGAATTGGTTGATAATGAGAGAAGCTGTAATCTAACGATGGCCTCTAATCATTTTCTCAGTGGATTCGCATTGAACTGGCAGGTGTACCTCATGTGTTCAGGAACCGCTATAGATGCTATTCGAAGAACTATCCGATCAAGTCTGACTTATTCTAAATAAGGCTAAAACCGTGAACCGCCATAGACCATTGAATTGGCTAAAATCGCCTGAGTTTAATATACTTATATTTTCGTTTTTTCTGTCTTTCTTTTGGGAAATTCAGCAAATGTGGTTTTATCAAATTCCGGCAGGATACTCCCACTTTGATATAGTCCGAAATTGCACCCTCGCTACAGTCGGAGATGTCGTAATTATGTTGATTGCATTTTGGGTCGTCGCAACTCTATCAAAGTCTCGTCAATGGTTACGTTACCCAAGCCGTAGCCAAATGAGTGTTTTTATCCTTGTGGGAGTGGTCATCACCGTTGTCATCGAAGCCTTGGCCACTGGCCCCCTCAATCGGTGGTCCTATACTGAGTCCATGCCAACAATTCCGATTTTAGGCACTGGGTTAGTACCATTATTGATGTGGATTCTAGTGCCTCCGCTTACCATTTGGTTTGCCAGGCGTCAAATGCGATGACTCCACGGGAGAAATGCAAGAGTTACTGCGGCATAACCGCTGATCGACTGCAAAGGGGCAACCCTGGAGCAAGAAATTCGGCAGGCTACTGCCCGTAAACCATGCTAGAAACCTACCGCACGAGTTGGGCCGCCTGCCCCTTAGACAATCTATCCGGCGTTAAAGTGTGCAATCTCATTCAAGAGTTGGGCGAGGCCCTAGGCTGAATGTATAGTGCAGCCCTTCTGTAGACAGATATCCTAACCATGACCTGGTTTGAACGATCGCAGCCGCTGCTAATTCTGCTTTCGGTGCTGCTGGGGCTAGGTCTGGCGCTGATTGGCGATGTTGGTGCCCTAGCAAGCCAGCTCATTACATCGCTGTTGATGGGGATGCTGTACACGGCGTTTTTACCGATTCCGCTGCGGCACCTGGGCAAAGCCTTTGGCAACTACCGCGTCGCCCTGGCGAGTCTGGCGGTGAACTTTGTCTGGATGCCCCTGCTGGCCTGGGGGGTTGGGCGCTGTTTCTGCGAGATGCGCCCGATTTGCGGGTGGGCCTGCTGATGCTGATGGTGACCCCCTGTACTGACTGGTATCTGGTGTTTACCGGCATTGCCAAGGGCAATGTCAGCCTTGCAACGGCGCTACTACCGCTGAATTTTGTCTTGCAGATGGTGCTACTGCCCGTCTATCTGGCCCTGTTTGCCCAGGCGCTGGTCTCCCTCGATCTGGGAGTGTTGGTAGGCAAAATAGCTACCGTTCTGCTTATTCCGCTGGCGTTGGTGCTGCTGTCTCGATACGGCATGGGCTGGCTCAAGGAGCTAACCTGGCTCCATCAAAAGCTGCCGCAGGTGGCGATCGCCCAACTCCTCTGTTTGAACCTGGGCGATTGTGGCTATCTTTGCTGCTGAGGGCAAGGCGTTACTTCAGCGTCTAGATCTGCTGCTGTGGTTGCTGTTGACCATTGGTTCGTTTTTTGTGATTAATTTTGTGCTGGCTCAGTGGCTGGGGCAGCGGTTGCGGCTGGCATATCCCGAGGTAGTCTGCCTGACTTGCACGACCCTGGCGCGAAACTCTCTGGTGGCGCTGGCGCTGGCGGTGGCAGCAGCGGTCTTTAACGATCGCCCCCTGATTGCCCTAACCCTGGTCATCGGCCCGCTGCTAGATCTGCCGATTATGGCACTGGTGACGCAGATACTCTTGTGACTCCGCCCTCAAACTTCTCGCGTTTTTTAAACAAACTTACAATTATGCTTTTCTGGGTACTGGCCCCTTGTCCTCTCAATCTAACTTTCTTGTGTATACACAAATCTGTCTCGACTGAATTGCTCTCGTTCAATCCCCTAACCCCCCTTAAAAAAAGGGCATTTAATTCCCCTTTTTTTAAGCTGCCCCCTTGAGGAAAGGGGGCTTTATTGGGACATCCTAATCGGTTGAATTTTTGGAGGTTATAGCGGGCATTTGGTTTAAGAAGAGATGTATGGCAGAATTCATAATTATCACATCTAACCCTTGCTGGATAAAGGTTTTAGGGCTTTTGGCGTACTCTATATTTATGAAAACTGCTATATGCCCCTTTTTTATCACTTTAAGCAGAGAAGCCACCTAACTAAAAGGCCTACACTGAAAGTACGCGCTTCAAGGAGGTAATCCTACTATGCGACAGTCCACTAAATCTTTTGCTGCGATCGCAGGTCTCAGCGCTGCGATCGCAGGTGTTGCGGCGATTCCTTTTATTTCCTTACCTTCCAGTGCCAACCCACTACAGCAGCCTGGACATTCCAGTTGGCAAATGCCGATGAATTTGGGCCAAATGACCATGCACCGAGGCGAACCAGGACATGGGCCGGGGCACCCAGGCGGTCGGGGGCAAATGCCTATGAACCAGAACGGGGTGCAGGGGCATCACGGGCAAATGATGCACATGATGCAGGCCAATAACGAGTTTGAATTCTTAGGCCTGATGATTCCTCACCATGAGGAAGTCATTGCCACCGCTCAACGGGTGCTGGAGTACAGCGATCGCCCTGAGATGCGAGAGTTTGCTCAAAATATCATCGACGTGCAAACAGCCGAAATCGAGCAGATGGAAGCCTGGCTAGGCGATTGGTATCCTGGTCAGGACACCAATCGTACCTACGCTCCCATGATGCGTGACCTTAGCCAGCTCGAAGGAGATGCCCTCGATCAGGCGTTTTTAGAAGACATGATCATGCACCACATGGGGGCTGTGATGATGTCGCAACGCCTGGTAGACCTCGGTCTGGTCGAGCACCAGGCAGTCCAGCCTTTTGCTCAAAATATTGCCGATACCCAGCGGCAAGAGATCTGGCAGATGCAAGCTTGGTTGCAGGACTGGTATGGAGTCGCAGGGATGCCAATGGGTAACGGCATGATGCCTTGTGGAATGCCCCACTAAATGCTCGGATTCATGGGGCTAGCTCAGCTTGTAAAGCTTCATAAGGCTCCGGTTTGGAGCCGTGCATAGGCCTTACGGTACAGACTCACGGTTAAGACCCATAGCTCAGTAGTGCGGTTAGGAGAGAAGCCATGCAGATCCAGAGAATGTTAGCGGTAGCTCTAGGAATGGCCCTTGTGGTCGCTCATGGAAGTGCCGTGGGGATGCGGTCTGCCTATGCGGTGGAGCAAGCTGCCGTCAACCTCCTAAATCAAGGCCGACAGCAGGCGGAGCAAGGGGAGCTAGAGGCAGCGATCGCAACCTACAGCCAGGCGATTCAAGCCGATACCACAAGTGCTGAGGCCTATTTCCATCGCGGCATTGCCTACCACGACCTGGGCGATTATCAACTTGCCATCGCTGACTTTTCCAGAGCGCTTCAGCTTCGCCCCGACCACCCAGAAACCTTGTACAACCGGGGAGAGGCCCACGCTCACATGACCAATGCCGAGGCGGCGATCGCCGATCTGACCCAAGCCATTGAGCTAGCCCCTGATGTTGTCCAGCCTTACCTAGATCGCGGCCTTGTCTTGGCCGCCACCGGCAATTTACCCCAGGCCCTGAGCGACCTAGACTCCGCGATTGCCCTGGCTTCAGACAACGCCGATGCCCACTACAACCGGGGCAAAATCTATACCGAACTGGGCAATGGCGAAGCTGCCCTCTCAGACTTCAATACTGCGCTCCGCCTCAATCCTGAGCTGGCTGAAGCCTATGGCAATCGCGGTATTTTGCAGTACCAGCTCGGCGACTCTCAAGCCGCCATGGCCGATTTGCGCCAGGCGGCGGCGCTGTTTCAGGCCGAGGGCGACAGCCAAGGCTATCAGCAAACCCTGTACTTCATACAGCAGGTGCAGCAGGGAAGCGAGCAAGCCCCATAAGACCAATGCCTTCAATCCTCTGAGCAGATGTTCAGTGGTAACGATTCTCAGTATCATAGAGAAAAAGCCAGGGAACCCAATCGATGGCTAATTCTCGTTCTACAGAGACCTCCACCATTGAAGTGGCTGACGCTCTTAGCTGTGACGCATCGCTGGTGCATTTAGACAATGTGCGCCAGGTGCAACCCGAGGTGCTAAGCACTGCACAAGCTCAGAGGATGGCAGAGTTTTTTAGCGCGCTTTCCGATCCCCATCGGCTCAAGCTACTGTCGGCCCTAGCCCAGCAAGAACTTTGTGTGTGCGATCTGGCCGCTGCGGTGAAGATGGGTGAATCGGCGGTGTCCCATCAGCTTCGGGTGTTGCGATCGCAGCGTCTAGTCACCTACCGTCGCCAAGGCCGCAATGTCTACTATGGCCTGGCCGACGATCACATCATGTCCCTTTACCGGGAAGTGGCCGAACATCTGGATGAGTGACGTAATCTCTCTTTTGAAGGTTATCGAGTCACGGTGACTTCACTATGATCTACAGATAAAAAGGCTCACCCTCGCTCTCAGGTAAATATTTATGTACTACATAGTCAAAACGGCAAAGCCCTTTGAGCAGGCCGCCACCGACCTTGAATTGGCCGTTAAGCATTATGGCTTTGGCGTTCTCCATATTCATGACCTTGGGGCAACACTGCGTAGCAAAGGCCTTGAGTTTGAAGAGCAGTGCAAGGTGTTTGAGGTTTGTAATCCGCAGCAGGCAGCAGCCGTCATGGCAACGGATATGCGGCTGAACATGGCATTACCCTGTCGGATCTCGGTCTTTACCGAAAAAGGTACAACGAAGATTGGCTTGATTAAGCCTGCTCAGATGCTTGCAGCCCTGGCCCAGGATCCGGAGTTAGCTCGAATTGCTGAAGAGGTTGAAGAAAAAACTATTCAGATGGTTGATGAAGCAAAATAAATGAAAGCACTCTTCCACAGTTGTTTGAATGCGGAAGAGAGGTGATGAAAACAGTTTTAGGCAGACTAGCGAGGCCAGTCAAAACTCAAGCAGGCTAACGTTCCAGGGCTTGGTCTGCCCACGACACAGGGTCTTCTAAAGGCTCCAAATGGGTAAACACAAACGTGCCGGGTAGCGATTGGGCGATCGCCAGCTCAATTGCTTCACAGAGGTCATGCCCCTGCTTAACTGTCCAATTACCTGGTACCAACACATGTAGCGAGACAAACCGCCGGGCACCGGCCACCCGAGTTCTTAACGCGTGAAATTGAATTCCCTCAGCCTCAAAAGGCTCCAACGCATCGGCAACAATTTGGCGCTCCTCAGCCGGTAAGGCGGTATCTAACAGGCCCATCCCCGTTTCGCGCAGTAATCTCAGCCCCGCCCAAATAATATTGGCCGCGACAACCAAGGCAATAATCGGGTCAAGAATTAGCCAACCAGTAATGGGAATTAGAATGACCCCCACGCCTACCCCCACCGATGTCCAGACATCGGTCAGTAAGTGGTGTGCATCTGCCCGCAGGGTAATAGAGCGCAGCCGCCGACTGGCCCGCAGCATAACGAAAGCCAGTGCCCCATTGATCGCCGTTGCCACCAGCGATAAGGCTAAGCCAATGCCCACCTGTTCTAGGGGTTGGGGGTCAAACAGACGACCCCAGGCCGCAAAGGCAATGCTGCCCGCCGCCACCAAAATCAACACCGCCTCGACACCGCTAGAAAAATATTCCGCCTTGAAATGCCCAAAGGCATGCTCGTCATCGGGCGGTTTAGCCGCAAACGTCACGGCCCAGGTCGCGACGATCGCAGCCACCAGGTTCACCACCGATTCAGCAGCATCAGACAGTAATCCCACCGAGCCCGTCAACCGATAGGCTGTGGTTTTCAGCAAAATCGTTAAAACAGCTGCCCCAATAGAAAGCAGCGTGTAAAATCGAGCCGAGCGGTTTTCCATGGTGAGTCTTTAATGCAGCAGAAATGCCAAACCCTACCGAGTAGCCTACAGCAGTTAAACGCTAGTAAAGTTGGCCGTGTTTGACTCGCAATAGGCTAGTGCGGGGACTCAGCCATTCGCTACCAACCGTAGGACTTCTCAAACGGCTTCTAACAATAGTTAACTAACATCTCGCCATGGGGAAGTGCCTGGGACGTACCTAATACCTGCACTAATCAGGGCAAGAAACAGGACTCCCATAGCTCCGGCTAGAGGGTTTTGGTTCAGACCCGTCACCCATTCCGGCACTC
Source organism: Leptolyngbya sp. CCNP1308 (assembly GCF_034932455.1). Lineage (NCBI taxonomy): Bacteria > Bacillati > Cyanobacteriota > Cyanophyceae > Leptolyngbyales > Leptolyngbyaceae > Leptolyngbya > Leptolyngbya sp. CCNP1308. The sequence continues at coordinate 77,920 of NZ_JAYGIH010000110.1, forward strand.
GCTCGGTGTAGATCGCCAAATCGCCTACATCGATCAGGTAATAGCCCGCCACCAGCCCCCCATGCAGCCCAATAGCCAGTCCTAGGCGTCCGGCAGTGCGCTGACGTGCCCAACCCAGAGTTAGCCCCAGCAGCAACAGGCCCGGAAAGCTAGGCAGCTCTTTTACAATGGCCTCCCAGGGTTTGATAAAGTGCAGCGCCCCATAGATCGTGCCGCTGGCCCACAGGGCCGGGGTAAAGCCCCAGTCGTAGCGCAGTTCATCCAGTAGCCAGCCGCGAAAGAGCAGTTCTTCAGCCAGACCAACACCTAGGCCTAACAGCAACCCTTCCAGGACAATTCGCCCTAGGTTTGGCGGTGCCGGTTGCCAGGTGAGCCAAACCAACCCGCCCTCCAGGGTAAACAGCAGCGCCAAGCTCACCAAACCCACGACTACCCCAATTACCAGCTCTCGCCCATGGCGGGCCGATGCCCCCAGCCCGTGGGTGCGCAGCGGTTGAGCTTGTCTATGCACGCGGCGACCCCATGGCACCAGCCAAACCATGAACAAGACGTAGAGCAAAACTAAGGGAATAACGCTAAGAGAGCCATCGGTGCCCAGCCATGCGTAGAGCGGCAGGGCGATGGGCACCCAAATCAGCGCTAGCAATAGCAGAAAGCAGAAAATTCTTACTGGAGCAGGATAGCGAACCAGCTTATGCAGTTGAATCATGCCAAAGGTGCCAGTTTAACCCGCGCGCTGGGCGTCATACATGGCTTTTAGACCAACCCAGGGTCAACCCAGTTGCCGTCGTTTCAGCATCCAGCGGAGGTGAGAGACAGTGTCTTAGACCCTTCGATTGCTGCAAACAACAAGCGTAATTTAACAGAGCACATCGTGTATTATCTGAATAATAATTCAGATGTTCAGTAGGCACTTGCCAGGTATCCCTGTGGCAGACTCTCACTCTCATACTTGTTGCGACAGCCCCGCCCCAATCCCCAAGGCTGAGGTGGCCGCCCATGACGACTGCTGTGGGTCTGACCGCAGCCATGATTCAAATGACTTCAACCTACGGCAAGAGTTGACGCCGATTGCGATCGCTGCCGTTCTCTTCCTCACCGGGCTAATTTTCAATCAGCGGCTGCACAACACCCCCTACGCCATCGCCGAATATGCGGTGTTGATTCCGGCTTACCTAATCAGCGGCTGGAGCGTGTTGACCACGGCGGGGCGCAACATCTTGCGGGGGCGCATCTTTGACGAAAACTTTCTGATGACGATCGCAACCCTGGGAGCAATCGCCATCCACGAAATTCCCGAAGCCGTGGCGGTAATGCTGTTCTTCCAGGTGGGAGAACTGTTTCAGGGTTACTCGGTGGGGCGATCGCGCCGCTCGATCAAAGCCCTGCTAGAGATACGGCCCGACACCGCTAACCTCAGCATCGACGGCAACATTTGCGCAGTTGCCCCCCAGACCGTGGGGGTTGGGGATGTCATTGTGGTGCGCCCCGGCGAAAAGGTGCCCCTGGATGGCAACATTCTGGAGGGCAAATCCCTGGTCGATACCTCCGCCTTGACGGGCGAATCGGTGCCCCGCACCGTTGCCCCTGGCGAAACCGTGCTGGCCGGGATGATCAACCAATCTGGGCTGCTCACAGTGCAGGTCACCAAGCCCTTTGGCGAGTCGTCGATTGCCAGAATTTTAGAACTGGTCGAAAACGCTAGCAGCAAAAAAGCCGACACTGAAAAATTCATTACCCGCTTTGCGCGGTATTACACCCCAGTGGTGGTGTTTCTGTCCCTAGCGGTGGCGATTTTGCCGCCCTTGCTCATTGAGGGAGCAACCCAGGCCCAGTGGACCTATCGCGCCCTGGTGCTGCTGGTGATTTCCTGCCCCTGCGGGTTAGTGATTAGCATTCCCCTAGGCTACTTTGGCGGCGTGGGTGGTGCCGCCAAACGCGGCATTTTGGTCAAAGGCTCAACTTATTTAGACACCCTGGCCCAGGTAAAAACGGTTGTGTTCGACAAAACCGGCACCCTCACCCAGGGCAACTTTCGCGTGACGGATGTGGTGACTCACAACGGCCTGAAGAAGCACCAACTACTGAAGTTAGCCGCTCAGGTCGAGTCGCAGTCCAACCATCCGGTAGCGCAGTCGATTCGTCAAGCCTACGGGCAGACCGTCGATACCTCCGGCGTGCAAGACTACGAAGAAATTGCCGGTCATGGCATTCGCGCCACGGTGAACGGTCGCGCTGTCTTGGCGGGCAATGATCGGCTGCTACACCGCGAAGCCATTCCCCACGATGTCTGTGTAGTAGACGGTACGGTGGCTCACCTGGCCGTGGATGGCGAATATAGTGGCCGCATCATCATTGCCGATGAGCTGAAAGAGGATGCGGTCGAAGCCATCCGGGCGCTCCATGCCCAAGGCATTACCACCGCTATGCTAACTGGCGATAGCCAGTCGGTGGCCGACAGTATTGCTAAGCAACTCGGGCTCGACCAGTATCGAGCTGAACTGCTGCCCGAAGACAAAGTAGAGGCATTGGAGGGGTTCCTCCATCAAGCCAAGCAAATCAAAGGCAAAGTCGCTTTTGTCGGCGACGGCATTAACGACGCCCCAGTCATTGCTCGGGCCGATGTGGGCATCGCCATGGGCGGACTGGGCTCCGATGCGGCGATCGAAACCGCTGACGTGGTGATTATGACCGATGCGCCCTCAAAGGTGGCCGAAGCGATTCAAATCGCCCATAAAACCCGGCGGGTAGTCTGGCAAAACATCATTTTTGCCATGGTGGCAAAGGCTGCTTTTATTGTTCTTGGCACGTTAGGCATCGCGACGCTTTGGGAAGCTGTATTTGCCGATGTGGGCGTGGCTCTGCTCGCCATCTTAAATGCGGGTCAAATTATTCGGAACCCCTAAAGGATCGTTGCACAAACTGAGCTGCTATTGTAGCCGTCAGGCGGCTAGTGATTAAGCTGTTTTAACGGGAGTGCCGAGGGCCATCTGCGAAACACAGCTTTTCGCAGCTCTTCGGCCCCCAGCACGAGCGGTGGGCAACTGAGCAACAGCAGCCAATGCCCGCGGGTGAGGGGGGCGGTGGTAAACACATCCCTCAAAAAAGGGACGTAGATCAAAACCAGTAGCGTAATGCCTTCGACCCCGATGCCAATCCACAGCAGGCGGTTATTGAACCATTGGAGTCGAAAGGCCGAAACCCATTCAGATCGGCAGGCAAACAGGTTGCCAATTTGGCAGGCCACGATCGCCGCCAGGGCCATCGTCGTGGCCTGCCAATAGATCGCTGTTATAGCAGGGTCAGCAGTGCGGGCCAAAATCATGGGTGTTACCGCCTGTAGGTCGGCCAGATTATAGCCATGGCTCCACCAAACCAGGGCAAACCCCAACATTGACAGCACGGCTTCTATGACTCCGAGAAACCCGTAGGCTCTGAACAGCAGTGATCGGTCGAGCAGAAACGCATTTTTAGGCCGGGGCGGGCGGCTCATCAGGCCGGTTTCTGGTGGTTCTGCCCCGAGGGCCAGGGCAGGCACCATGTCCGTGCCCAAGTCCACCGCCAAAATTTGCAAAATGGTCAGCGCTGGTGGAATTTTGAACACCGCCATGGCCAAAAACGGCGTGATCTCTGGAGTGTTAGACGCCAGAATGTAAGTCATGAACTTGCGGATATTTTGGTAGATAGCGCGCCCCTGCTCAATGGCGCTGACGATAGTGGCAAAGTTGTCGTCGGTGAGCACAATGTCGGCGGCTTCTCGGGCCACATCGGTGCCGTTTTGGCCCATGGCAATGCCCACGTGGGCGGCGCGCAGGGCCGGGGCATCGTTGACGCCATCCCCCGTCACAGCGACGATTTCGCCCATGGCTTTATAGGTCTGCACCAGGCGTAGCTTGTGCTCGGGCGACATGCGGGCAAACACCAGCGATGAGCGATAGGTCAGCACCTGGCGCAGTTGGGCGTCAGACAGGTGCCCCATGCCGTCGCCCGTCACCACCCGCACCTGATCGTGGGGAGCGCTGGTGCCGTTGCCCACGAGGCCGATTTTGCGAGCGATCGCCTCGGCGGTCAGCCCATAGTCACCGGTCACCATGGTGACTTTGATGCCAGCGCTGTGGCATTGGGCGATTGCCTCAGCGATGCCATCTCGGGGCGGGTCAAACATGGCCACCAGCCCGATGAAAATCAGCTCTTGCTCTAGATCTTGAGTGGGCAGGGTCAAAAATGCCTGATCGCCCCGCCGGGCCGCCAGCCCCAGCACCCGAAAACCCTGGCTGGCCAGACCATCATTGGCGGCGATCACCGCATCGCTCTCGGCCTTGGTCAGGGTCTGAACTCTGCCGTCGCGCAAAATCCACTGGCAATGGCGCAGCACCTCCAGGGGGGCACCCTTGGTGATCGCCACCTGGGGCAGGGCATCGGTCCACAGGTCGGCCGATCGCCAGTCGAGCACCACGGTCATCATCCGGCGGCGAGAGTCGAAGGGCATTTCTCGGAGGCGGGGAAGCTGGTGTTGCAGCGTGGCCAAGTCGAGCTCGCCCTTGGCGGCGGCCACTAGCAGGGCGGCTTCGGTGGGGTCGCCAATCTCTTGCCAGCGGCTCGGTGACGGGTGCACCAGCCGGGCATTGGAGCATAGGCAGGCCCCTATCAGCAGCAGGCGCACCTGCCAGGCGGCGGTGAGATCGGCGGGCAGGTGCACGGTGCCACTGGTGGGGTCGTAGCCTACCCCCGTCACCTCGATCAGGGAAGGCGAAACCTCTGGGGTAGCGACCGGAGGATGGCCCTCGGCCCCAGCGGTCTCGGGTTGCCAAGGCACCCAGAGGTAGCGCACCGTCATTTCGTTTTTGGTCAGGGTGCCGGTTTTGTCGGTGCAGATCACCGAGGTGGCGCTCAGGGTTTCGACCGCAGACAGCCGCCGCACCAGGGCGTTTTGCTTGGCCATGCGCTGCACCCCCAGGGCCAGGGCCAGGGTGACGGTGGGCAACAGCCCCTCAGGCACGTTGGCGACAATAATGCCGATCGCAAAGATAAAGCTCTCCGTCACCTCCATGCCGATTAGCACGTAGCTGAGCAAAAACACGAAAATGCCCATGGTGATGGCGATCGCGGTGATGATCCGCACGATCCGCGCCACCTGAATTTCAAGGGTGCTGGGCTCTCGTTTGACCACGGCGGTGAGGTGGGCCACCTGGCCAAATTCGGTCTGGGCTCCGGTGGCGTAGACCACGGCTACCGCCCGCCCCGCCGCCACGGTGCCCCCTGCCAGCACCAGGTTGGCAATTTCGGCGGGGTTAACCGCCTCTTGCAGGGGGTGCTCGCCAGGGCCGGCCAGGGGTTTGCCCGCCCGCACCGCTACCACCTGCCGCAGCCGCACGGGGTGAGCGTTGCGGGCCACGGGCAGCGATTCGCCGGTGAGCACCGAGACATCGGCAGAAAAGTTTTCTGCTGACACGAGGCGGGCATCGGCAGAAATGCGATCGCCCTCCTCCAGCTCGATCACGTCGCCCCGCACCAGCTCCCGTGCCGGCAGCTGCTGGAGAGTGCGATCGCGGTAGACTTTGACCTGCATGGGCAGTACCTGCTTCAGCGCCGCCAGTGCCCGCTCAGCCTGAAACTCTTGCCAAAAGCTAAAAATGGCGTTGATTAAAATCACGGCCCAAACGGCCCAGCCTAGGGCAGGGGTGCGGGCCACAAAGGCCAAGCTGCCCGCTACCCACAACAGCAGCGCCATGAAGTGGGTAAGCTGATCGGTAAACTTCAGCCACAGGGGTCGGTGGGTGGGGGTGGGCAGTTCATTGGCCCCAAATTGCTCTAGGCGCTGGGCCGCCTCCCGGCTAGAGATGCCTTGGGGCGTAGTGGCCAGCGATTCATAGACCGCCTCAACGGGTAACGTCCAAACCGGCTGGTGCAGCGATGCCATGGTCTCTATACCTTTTCCCTAACAGAATGTTGATGAGAAATGGGCGTAATTTGAATGGCGTTAATGCCCAGCTTTTTCGAATACCCCAGCCGCGTTTTCTTCACTACAGGGCTGGGCACGATTTGCGATCGCTCAGATTGCAGCATCAACCATCTGAATGGTCTTTTCCTCAACCGCCTGGGCAACCTGCGCCAGTTCTGAATTTTTTGACAGGGCGGCAAGCATTGGCCCTGGTCTAATTAGGCCAATCTTGGTGGTGCCCTTCTCTGTAAACACTGAGATACGACAGGGCAACGCCATGTTTAGAAGCAGATCAGCCGCTAATACCTGGGCAGCCTGTCCTGGATTGCAGACTTCAAACACCTGACAGCTTTCGGCGAAGTCAATCCCTTTGCCGCGCAGAGTAGCCCCTAAATCGTGGATGTGGAGCAGCCCGAAGCCATGGCTTGTCACCGCTGCCGCCAGGTCTTTTACTGCCTGGTCAAAAGTTTTGGGGGTTTCGACAATGTAGTACATGTAATGGCCTCACCAGAGAAATATCTGATACGGTTTTGCAACTTTTTACGTATGACATCAAAGTCACCCAACTCAACTAAATCACTCTAAGAAATAACCAATAGACCGTCAAAATTTTTTAGAGAAGGAGATCTTTGGGAGTTAATTCATCGCTGGCTTCCTGTGTGGACTGGATTATTTTCTTGATTACGGTAAATTTTTACACCAAAAAATTCAATTCAACTAAGTATTGCATTGAACATGTAGCCGATACTGATGATGCCAACCGTCATCAGACTAATAAATACTGTCAGTAGCTGAGGTCGCAGAACTTTCTTGAGAATCACCATTTCAGGAAGCGATAGTGCTGTGACAGCCATCGTGAAGGCTAAAACTGTACCCATCGCCATTCCTTTATTGACTAGTGCTTCAGTAATGGGCATAACACCCGCAATGTTTGCGTAGAGAGGTACGCCCAAGAGCACTGCAATCGGCACGGCTAAAGGATTATCTTTGCCTGCGAAGCGGGTGATGAATTCTGTTGGCACATAGCCATGGATCCCCGCACCGATCGCAATCCCAATTACCACATAAAGCCATACTGATCGCACTATTTCAGCCGCCTGAAATCGGCCCTGCTCAAGCCTTTGACTCCAGGTCAGGGCTTGAGGTTCTAACATGCCGCTATCATCTAGGGCACCTGCTCGACCAGAGCGTTGTAGCTCCCAAACAAATGGCTCCACCCATTTCTCTAATTTGAGGAGCCCAATGATATATCCAGAGGCGATCGCTAACCCTACGCCAAAGCCGATATAGATCAGCGTCACCTTTAGTCCAAACAATCCCCACAAGAGAATGACCGCTACCTCATTGACCATAGGTGCTGCCATAAGATAAGAAAAGGTCACACCTAAGGGCACACCCGCTTCTAAAAAGCCGATGAATAGGGGAACCGCAGAGCAAGAACAGAAAGGAGTTACGATTCCGGGTAGTGGACTAACGTAAAGGGTAGAGAAAAACCAAGGCATCGTCGTCGCATTGCTAGATTCTGAGGGAGTAGGTCCCATGACAATCGAGATGACCTGTCCAACCTGTGGGTCTCACGACATCTCCA
>NZ_JAYGIH010000111.1:0-81844 GCF_034932455.1 Leptolyngbya sp. CCNP1308
CGAGTGTAGATAGATTGGTGAGCTGGGTAATTTCCGCCGGCAGACCGCTGAGTTGGTTCCCGCTGATGTCGAGCGTAGATAGATTGGTGAGCTGGGTAATTTCCGCCGGCAGGCCGCTGAATTGGTTCCCGCTGAGGACGAGTGTAGATAGATTGGTGAGCTGGGTAATTTCCGCCGGCAGACCGCTGAGTTGGTTCCCGCTGAGGACGAGTGTAGATAGATTGGTGAGCTGGGCAACTTCCGCCGGCAGACCGCTGAGTTGGTTCCTGCTGAGGACGAGTGTAGATAGATTGGTGAGCTGGGCAACTTCCGCCGGCAGACCGCTGAATTGGTTCCTGCTGAGGTCGAGCGTAGATAGATTGGTGAGCTGGGCAATTTCTGCCGGCAGATCGCTGAGCTTGTTACCTCGTCTCAAAGTTCCCAAAGCCAACTTTTCGAGCTGGGTTAATTGGCCAATCTCTGGCGGCAGTTCCTCTAGGTTATTACCCGATAGATCTAGCTCGGTCACCCCGTCTCGGGCGGCTTGATCAATGATGTGCAGCAGCTCGTCTCGGGTCATAGTAGCGCCTCTGGGTTTGCCTCCCCCTTAGATAGCACAGGTCGCGCTACAGAGGGGTTTTGTGGCCAAGAAGCGTTCTTTTTTGGGGTCAAGGGCCGTTTACACCGTGCAGATTTCTCAGGTAGCCCAAATCGGCCCTTGCCCCCTCAGCTAGCCCTAAACCAACTGCCTATGCCGCAGTAGGTAGCTAAACACCTCCCCCTGCTTTGGGGTGATCAAAATCCCTGAGGCGGGGATGGTAAACAGGCGGCTCCACTCCAGACGCTCGGCGTAGTTCAGCAGATGCAGATGGTTAATGGCCCCCTGCACCCCCTCCGTCGAGCCAATCACCAGATGGCGCAATCGCTCTCTCCCTGGCTGGGCAGCCAGATTCGATAGCAGCAGCGGATTGATCGCCTCCCGGTTCTGGGCAGACGACACCAAATATGGCAAACACAACATAATTCAGGGATTCCTTTGCTAACGATGGGTAAGGAATCCCAAAAACTTGGCCGCCCCAGACATATGCAGTTCAGGACGGCCAGGTAAAATCACCTTAGCCTCCGAGACAGCGACTCCTGTCGACGGGGTTAGCCGCTGGTTGGTGTTGGTAGCACCTTCCAGTGGCGTTAGACCAAATTTTTGGGAAGCTCAGACTGCACGCATACAGCCTTAGCCCAGTAAGGTATCCTATTCGGCTACCGGAATCAAGTCAAAATCGCTACAGAGCCTAGAACGCCAGTTCAGTATTCGCTATCCCCTCGTTTCCATGCTCCGTCTGGGCACCCGAGTGGGGGTGGTTATTGAGTCAGCACGTTAAACCCCCTGCCTCTGCTCTGGTGCGATCGCCTATTGCAGCATCCCACCGCTTTATTGTCAGGGCTGCATCATCTAGTGTGAGGCCGCAACGCTTTAGTGCGAAAGCCCAACATTCGATTGCGAGGCCGCAATGCTTTAATGCGACAGCTCAACATTCGATTGTCAGGCCGCAACATCTTAAGTTGCAGCGCGACAATGCTGCTGCGATCGCGCAACCTCTTAAGTAGTCAATACACAATGCTTCTGTCATAGAGCAACTTCGAATAGTCGCCCGCTGCACTCTTACCTGCTCAATGCACAGTGCTGCTGTCATTGCTGCAAATCAATCATTCTAGTTTGACACCACGATTGTTGCGCCACACCTTGCTTCGACCTGCTGCAACATTCATTCAGGCTTCATCAAAACCGCTGGTGTTTGGTCACAATCTTTCAAATTGAGGCTGCAATAGGCTTCCTGCACCGGGCAATCTTGGCAATAGACGAGACAACGCCTCGCCTCAAACGTCGTCTCCGATCGCCTGACCTGAAAGCCTTCGTCGCTGCCCCAACTATCCGTTATCACTCCTGAAATTTCTTCAGGCAGGCTGGTTCAACCTGTCCGCTATAAACCCATTACTACAAGGTGTATCCACCATGCCCATTGTTAATATCACCCGTCGTCTGCCCGTTAAAACGATCAGCAACGATATCGACTCCCTCAACGCCCTCGGCACCGTCGAAGGCTATCTCCCCGTTCGCATTGATGCGTCGCCCGAAGCCCTCAAGACAAATTTCAACACCATGTTGGCCATGCAGCAAAAAGAAACCGAGCTGCAAGTGATGGTCAAAGCCGCCGCCGATGCCGCCCGCCAGGCCGAATGGGAGTTTCACAACTCAGTTTTGGGCATGAAAGAAGCCGTGCGGGCTCAGTTTGGCCCCGACAGCAACGCCGCCCAGGCGATCGGCTACAAGAAAAAGTCTGAGCGCAAGCGCCCCCGCCGTCGCAGCGCCTAGCGATGCGTCTGTGTCGCTGCCACAGCGATCGCCAACAAGATGCCCTCCTAGAGACCTGTGGCCCAGCCATAGGTCTTTTTTGATCGCCTGTTACCTTTGGGCGCACCGCCTAGCAACATCGGTTGAGAGCACAGCGGGGCATACGCAACTTCTGAAAAACTTTCTCTCTACTGGTGGGCAATGCCCACCCTACGGTGGCTACAGTCGCCTGCTCACCATTGGTGTGGCCCTTGGTCTGGCTCCTATTACCGGCATTCCGCCGCTCTGGCTGAGCTATGGGCGATTGGCGCTGCTAAACATAGAGACACAGCGGCTAGTGCTCAATGCTAAACCCGTCAAAATCAGCTAATCCTGTAAAAGGTTCAGTCTCTACCTGGGTAACTCGGGCACCCACCGGTCCCTGATGAGCCCAGTGCAGTAGGGCCTTTAGCTGGTCGCTGGTACCCATTGCCACAATTTCGACGGTGCCATCTGGCTGGTTGCGTACAAAGCCTCTAACCTTTAGCTGTTGAGCTGTCTGGCAGGTGTGATAGCGAAACCCGACTCCCTGCACAGTCCCATGAATCACCGCTCGAATTTGTTCCATAGTCCCTGGTCTGTAGGTTGATCACGCCAAGATTTTCGCATAGTGCGTTTGCTCTACCCCATACCCCTCTGGCTCTGGCGATCGCAACCGCTGTCTAGGAATGCGCCCTCAGCCCACTCGACTGAGGGCCACAGATACCAAGATTGAGGCGATCGCCTCAAAATTCGGCCTAGTGGACTTCGCAATTTGCAATCATCGGTCAAAATAGAAATTCAGGTAAGGTTGAATATTCAACTTTCAGGTTGAATATCCGACTTTGGAAGTCAAGTTAAGTTCAGGTGAGGTTTATCATTCCCCCTGCCTTGAACACTTACTCTGGCTAAGATCCGCTAGATGGTGCATCGCGTTGCGGATGCACCCTACAGTTGACCACCCCCTTACCCATCCACCCACCTACTCACCCACCCTTTCCCCCGTTCCATGGCAAAGTCCCCCACCTCTTCCACTACGATGACCGGCGCTCAGATTCGCCAGACGTTTCTGGAGTTTTACGCGGCGCGGGGGCACGCCATCAAACCGAGCGCATCCCTGGTGCCCGAAGACCCGACGGTGCTGCTCACCATTGCGGGAATGCTGCCCTTCAAGCCAATCTTCCTTGGCCAGCGTCCGGCGGATGTCGATCGCGCCACCACCTCGCAAAAGTGCATTCGCACCAATGACATTGAGAATGTGGGCCGCACCGCGCGGCACCACACCTTCTTTGAGATGCTGGGGAATTTTAGCTTTGGGGATTATTTCAAGGAGCAGGCGATCGCCTGGGCCTGGGAGCTGTCTACCGAAGTCTTTAAGCTACCCGCCGATCGCCTGGTGGTGAGCGTCTTTCGCGAAGACGACGATGCCTTTGCCATCTGGCGCGACCAGGTTGGCATCCCCGCCCACCGCATCCAGCGCATGGATGAGGCCGACAACTTTTGGACCTCTGGCCCCACTGGCCCCTGCGGCCCCTGCTCAGAGATCTACTACGACTTTCACCCCGAGCTGGGCGACGACAAGATTGACCTCGAAGACGACTCGCGCTTCATCGAGTTCTACAACCTGGTGTTTATGCAGTACAACCGGGATGCTGAGGGCACCCTCACCCCGCTGCAAAACCAAAACATTGACACCGGCCTGGGCCTAGAGCGCATGGCCCAGATCCTCCAGCAGGTGCCCAACAACTACGAAACCGATCTGATCTTGCCGATTATCGACGCGGCGGCGGGGCTGGCAGGGCTGACCTATCAAGACTGCGACGAGAAAACCAAGGTATCGCTGAAGGTGATCGGTGACCATGTGCGGGCCGTTGTTCACATGATTGCCGATGGCATTACCGCCTCTAACGTGGGCCGAGGCTACATTCTGCGGCGGCTGATTCGTCGGGTGGCGCGCCACGGGCGGCTGATCGGCATTGAGGGCGCGTTCATTAGCAAGGTGGCTGAAAGCGCCATTCAGCTAGCGGAAGAACCTTTCCCCAACACGCGGCAGCGCGAGACGGTGATCAAAGCCGAACTCGACCGCGAAGAATCTCGCTTTCTCGAAACTCTGGAGCGGGGCGAAAAGCTGCTGGACGAGTTGATTAAGCGGGAGAGCGGGTCGAAAACCCAGCAGATTGCGGGTACCGACGCCTTCGTGCTCTACGACACCTACGGATTCCCCCTAGAGCTGACCCAGGAAATTGCCGAAGAGCAGGGGTTATCGGTGGATGCCGCCGGATTTGAAACTGCCATGGAAGAACAGCGCCAGCGCTCGAAGGATGCCCACGAAACCATTGACCTGACGGTGCAGGGCAGTTTAGATTCGCTGGCGGAACACATTCACTCGACGGAGTTTTTGGGCTACAAAGACACCAGCAGCACCAGTAAAGTAGAGGCGCTGCTGGTCGGCGGAAAATCTGTTGAGCGGATCGAGGCGGGCCAAGAGGGGCAGGTGGTGCTCAACCAGACCCCGTTCTATGCCGAGTCGGGGGGGCAGGTGGGCGATCGCGGCTACCTCTCAGGCGATGACCTGCTGATTCGCGTCCACGATGTCAAAAAAGACGGCGATTTCTTTGTTCACTTTGGCAAAGTTGAGCGGGGTTTCCTCAAAGTCGGCGATCAGGTGTCGGCCCAGATCGATCGCGCCTGCCGTCGCCGTGCCCAGGCCAACCACACCGCCACCCACCTGCTGCAAGCGGCACTGAAAAAGCTGGTCGATCCCGATATTTCCCAGGCTGGTTCTTTAGTGGCCTTCGATCGCCTGCGGTTTGACTTCAACTGCCCCCGCGCCCTCACCGCTGACGAAGTGCAGCAGGTGGAAGAGCAGGTGAACACCTGGATCGCCGAGGGCCACCAGGGCGAGATCACCGTGATGGCGCTGGAAGAGGCTAAGGCTAAGGGGGCGATCGCCATGTTTGGCGAAAAATACAGCGCGGAGGTACGGGTGATCGACTTCCCTGGTGTGTCGATGGAGCTGTGCGGCGGCACCCACGTCAGCAACACGGCAGAAATTGGCCTGTTCAAAATTATCTCTGAGGCCGGGGTGGCCTCGGGCACTCGCCGCATTGAGGCTGTCGCTGGCCCCGCCGTGCTGGAATACCTGAACGTGCGTAATGCTGTGGTGCGGGATCTGTCAGATCGCTTTAAGGCCAAGCCCGAGGAGTTGAGCGATCGCGTCACCACCCTGCAAACCGATCTCAAGACTGCCCAGAAGGAATTAGAGGCGCTGAAGTCTGAGCTGGCGGTGCTCAAGTCTGACCAACTGCTCGCCAGTGCCGAAGCCGTGGGCTCCCTCAAAGTGATTGTGGCCGAGCTAGAAGGCGTCAGCGCCGAAGCCCTCAAAACCGCCGCCGAGCGCCTGCTGCAAAAGCTGGGGGCTGGAGCCGTGGTGCTGGGTTCGGTGCCCGAACCAGAAAAAGTCAGCTTAGTAGCCGCGTTTAGTCCAGAAGTGATTGAGCAAAAGCTCCAGGCGGGTAAGTTCATCGGCGGCATCGCTAAGCTCACTGGCGGCGGCGGTGGCGGGCGGCCCAACCTGGCCCAAGCGGGCGGGCGCGACGCCAGCAAACTCCCCGAAGCGCTGGAGAGTGCTAAGGCACAGTTGCTAGAAGCCTTAGGGTAAGCATAAAAAAGGATAGGGGTAGTTGAAAAATGGTGGGTTGAGTCTGCTAGGGCAGTCTTTATCAACGAATCATTGGCATAAAAATACTGATAGCTAATAGGTTTTCAATCATGGCTAATCGAGAATTTAATGTGCTGATTGAGCGAGATAGGGATGGCTATCTCGTTGCCTCTGTGCCAAGTTTACCGGGATGTCATACCCAGGCTAAGTCTCTAGATGAGTTGATGGTTAGAGTTCAGGAAGCGATCGCCCTCTGCCTAGAGTTCGACCAAGAGGCTGAAGAGTCCTTAGATTTTGTAGGAGTTCAACGAGTTTTGGTACAGTATGAGTCCGCTGCCTAGTCTCACTGGCCGCGAGGTCATTGCAGCACTACAGAAAGTGGGCTTCAGCGTTGCCAGAGTAAGGGGTAGTCACCACATTTTGGTTCACATAGACGGAAGGCGAACTGTTGTGCCCGTTCATTCGGGGGAAACTATTGGTCGCGGTCTGTTACCTCAGAGGATGTTTGAGAAGTCCTATTTCTTGCAGCAAAAGTGGGGATCCCCCTTAATCCCCCTTAAAAAGGGGGACTCTTACCCCCCTTTTTAAGGGGGGCAGGGGGGATCACCAGGTGACTAAAGCTACAGCGACTCACTTTTCAAACGCCCTCTCAAATTTTGCGCGACTGTCAACTTAGCTGAGATGACTTCAGGGCACTTTTGTAAAGTGTAGTAAAAGAAATTTTGGAATACTACTGTGAACAAAAATAATAGCAAGGCCGATCCTGAGGCTAACCATTCTTTAGATCTTGAGCAAAATAAAAAGAAGTCTAAAGACAAAAAGAAGGCCAAGCAGCAGCGCAAGAAAGATCGTGCTAAGGGCTTAGAACCCCCTATCTTTCACCACATCTCTGAGTCGGAAGGCAGCTCTAAATTAAAGAGCAAATTTTACGAAAGCGAGCTGGCTCGCCTTCAGGTGGAGCTGGTAAAAATGCAGTACTGGGTCAAGCACACTGGCACCCGGATCGTGATTTTGTTTGAGGGGCGCGATGCGGCGGGCAAGGGTGGCACCATTAAGCGCCTGACCGAACCGCTGAACCCTCGCGGCTGCCGGGTGGTGGCGTTGGGGACGCCGAGCGATCGCGAAAAAACCGAGTGGTACTTTCAGCGCTATGTGGCCCACCTGCCCGCCGCTGGCGAGATCGTCTGCTTTGACCGCAGCTGGTACAACCGGGCTGGGGTCGAGCGGGTGATGGGCTTCTGCACCGACGAACAGTACGACGAATTTATGCACACCTGCCCCGAGTTCGAGCGTATGCTGGTGCGATCGGGCATTATTCTGCTGAAATACTGGTTTTCAGTCAGCGACGATGAGCAGGAGCGGCGGTTTCAGTCGCGCATTACTGACCCGGCCCGCCGCTGGAAGCTCAGCCCAATGGATCTCGAATCGCGCGATCGCTGGGTCGAGTATTCCCAGGCTAAAGATGCCATGTTTGCCCACACCAATATCCCCGAAGCGCCCTGGTTTACGGTCGAAGCCGACGACAAAAAACGGGCGCGGCTCAACTGCATTAGCCATGTGCTCAGCAAGATTGACTATGTGGATATGACACCCGCCCCCCTGGAGCTAACCCCGCGCCGCAGCGCCCCGAAGGACTATGAGCGCCCCCCCATCAACGAGCAGTTTTTTGTGCCCCAGCGCTACTGAGTGGTGCGGCTTTCTCCCTAAGGAAGACGCTGCGCGTTGGCGTTCGCGAAGCGAGTCACCGTAGGGTGGGCATTGCCCACCATTAGAGAAAAAGTTTTCCAGAAGTTACCTAAGAGAGGCGCTGCGCGTTGTCTGCGGGATGAATGAGTTCGCGTTCAGGGCTCCGACTCAGCTCAGCTACCGGTAGCTGAGCTGAGTCGGAGCGAGGCTACAGCTCGCTGAGCAGGGTTTTAATGTCGGGCACCTCAAAAAACGCGGTGGTGGAGTCGATCAGGCGATCGCCCCAGAGGTTGGTCTTCAAAAAATCGACGTCGGCATAGCGGCTGTCTTGCTCTAGGGCTTCGGTGCCCAGGCGTAGCGCCTCCTGGCAGGCGGCGCTGCTGGCTCTGACTACCGCTACGGCGCAGTTTTCCTGGGCATTCAGGGCCGCTGCGATCGCCAGTTTAGGCTCGGGCTCATTGGCCGCCAGCTCCAGGCTAGAGCGCCAGTATTCTACAGCCCGCTGCGTGTCGCCCTGCTCGTAGAGCACCAGGCCAATGTTGTTCACCGAGGGCCAAAACTCGGGTTCTGCCGCCACCGACTGCTCAAACCGGGCGATCGCCTGGGGATACTGACCCAGCTTGAAGTAGGTGTTGCCCAGGTCAAACAGGGCGCTGGGGTTGTTGGGCTCAATCTGTAGCCCTTGCTCTAGGTAGCTGGCCGCTAGCTGGTGGTTCTCTTGCTGGAGGTAGGCCGAGCCCAGGGCAAAGAGCACCCGCGCATTGTCGGGCAGCAGAGTACGGGCCTGCTCTAGCAGCGGTAGCGCCTTATCGACCTCGCTGTTTTGCAGGTAGAGCCCGCCCAGCAGGGCCAGCACCTGGCCGTCGTTAGGCGCTAGCTGCGCCGCTAGCTGCGCCAGGGCCAGCGCTCGCCCAAACTGCTGAAACTCTGCCAGCTGCTGGGCCTCATTGGCGAGAAACAGCCCCTGCTCGGTCATCAGGTCGTAGTCGAGGGGCAGCACGTAGGGGGTCAAAGCCTGGGAGCGGGCCGGCAGGGTAGTGCCGAGCAATCCACAGAGGGTGAGCAGGGGCAGGAGAGAGAGGCGTTTTAGCACGGCAAACTTCGCAGGTTAGGTAGCAGAACTATATAGAGTGTACGTTGGTTACGGGTCAGCGTTAGAGTCACCCGACCACTTCTGAGCGGCGCGGGCATTGCGCCGCCACATGGCCGGTTTAATGCGCCGCAGGGCCGAAGCCCGAAATCGGCTGTCCCAATCCGCTTCTGATAGGTTAGCTAAGTCGTCCAGGTTTGGGGCCAGGTTCTCGGGCCGAGGTTGAAAGTCATCGACGGTGGTGGGCTGGGCAAAGCGCTGGTTCCAGGGGCAGACATCCTGGCAAATGTCGCAGCCCGCCACCCAGTTTTGCAGGTGGGGCGCGATCGCCTCCGGTATCTTTTCACCCCGATTTTCGATGGTGTGGTAGGCAATGCAGCGGTTGGCATCCACCACGTAGGGCTGGGCGATCGCCCCGGTGGGGCAGGCCTCTAGGCAGCGAGTGCAGGTGCCGCAGTGGGCAGTGTGGGGCGCGTCTGGAACTAACGCCAGGGTGGTCACCAGCTCCCCCAAAAACACCCAGGAGCCGTACTGGCGAGTGATCAGATTGCCGTTCTTGGCCACCCACCCCAGGCCCGCCTGCTGCGCCCAGGCCTTGTCTTGCACCGGCCCAGTGTCGGCGTAGTAGCGCGCCTGAACCGTCCCCTGCCCAGCCGTGGTCAGCCAGTCGGCTAAGGCCTTGAGGCGCTTGTGCAGCACCCGGTGGTAGTCGCGCCCCCAGGCGTAGCGCGAGATCTTGCCGTGGCGAGGGTCTGGGGAATGGCGGTGGGGAGTGTAGTAGTTGAGGGCGACGCAGACGAGCGATCGCGCCCCCGGTAGCACCTGGCGAATGTTCTGCCGACGGGGATTCGCCATCCAGTCCATATCGGCCTGGTGGCCCTGGCCTAGCCAGGTTTGCAGGTGGCCCACGGCGGCGGTTTCAGCAGGGCTCGGCTCAGGCTCCACCGCAGCAATGCCCACCAAGTGGAACCCCAGGGATAGCGCCTGGTCGATTACCGCCTGGCGATCGGGCAAACCAGCCGCTTCAGCCATTTACAAGTTCATCCTCAAAATCCTAGATTCCTTTTAATATTAGCTACCGCTTAGTCCTACTACGGCTGGCTTGAGACTCAGCTCAGAGTAGCCTACCCAGGCTATCTCGGTTGCGAATCACGAACGCCCCTTGACAAGGCTAGGAACACAGCATAGTTTGTACCATGCTGTAGTTAGCGTTGGCATCGGGTGCTAACCCCCATATCTGCTATTGTCGGTTCAATTACCGTCAGCCCAACTCACCCAGGCAAGGGCGCTTATGTTTAAGCTTCTCACCAAGTTCGACTACCTGCTGCGCGAAACCTTCCTGGGGCTGCGACGCGGCGGCTGGATGAACTGGGCGGCCATCAGCACCATTACCGTGCTGCTGTTTTTATTTGGCATTAGCCTGCAATCGACCTGGCAGCTAGAGCGCCTGCTCAACCAGTTTGGCAGCCAGCTAGAGGTGTCGGCCTACCTGCAAAGCGGCTTTCAGGCCAGCGATTTAAAGCCGGTGGTAGAGGGCTTCCCCAACGTGGTGTCGGTTACTCCAGTGACAAAAGAGGCCGCCTGGGAATCTCTGGTGGTCGATCTGGGCCTGTCTGACATCGCCGGGGCCACCGACCAGCTCAAGGGCAACCCCCTGGTTGACGAACTCAAGGTCAAAGCGCAGGATTCTGAGGCGGTACCGGCGATCGCCGCTCAGCTCCAAAGTCTTGAGGGCATCGACGAAGTGCGCTACGTCGACGAAGCCGTCACCCGCCTAGCCCAGCTCAACGACGGCCTCAAGTGGACGAGCCTGTTTGTGATCACCATTCTCACTCTGACCGCCACCGCCGTCATCACCACCACGATTCGGCTGATTGTGCTGGCCCGCAAGCGCGAGATTGAAGTTATGCAGCTGGTGGGGGCCACCCGCATTTGGATCTACCTGCCCTTCATTTTGCAGGGAGCTGCCTTTGGCCTGGCCGGGGCCACCGTAGCCTGGGGGCTGCTGTTCGCCATTCAACGCTTTTTAACCGAGCTAGCCACCCAGCAGGCCGATTTTATTCAGTTTGTGGTGCAGGGACTGAGGCTGACACCTCAGCAGCTGATTCTGCTGCCTGCGGCACTGCTGGGGCTGGGTACCCTAGTGGGGTTGATCGGCAGCTTGCTGGCGGTTCGCAAGTTTTCGCTGCGATAGCTATCCTCTATTCCCTCTGAGATCCCTGTTTAAATAAAGTGTTAGAGTCACCCCAAATTGGCCATAATAGCTACGGAGCAATGGGCGGTCTGCATACCGTCAGCGAGGCATCGGTATGAGTACAGTGCTAATTGTAGATGACAGCTCAACCCTGCGAGAAATGATCGCCGGGCTGCTGATCAAAGCGGGCCTAACCGTAGTAGAAGCCAAAGACGGCGTAGAAGCCCAGGAAATGATCCAGGCCACCCTTCCCGATCTGGTGGTGCTCGATATTGTCATGCCCAACATGAACGGCTACGAGCTTTGCCGGTGGATCAAAAACACCGCGACTACCCAAAATATTCCGGTCATTATTTGCTCTAGCAAAGCCGAAGAATTTGACCGCTACTGGGGCATGAAGCAGGGGGCCGATGCCTACATCACCAAGCCCTTTCGCCCCGCCGATATGATCAGCACCGTCAAACAGCTGCTGCGCTAGGGCGCGATCACGTGTCCTCTAGGGAAATCTCTTCTTCAAGATTCTCCTTTAGCGCCTCCAGCACCGCCAGGGGATCGGTGGAGATTTGCATGATTGCGGCCTCGTGGTCGTAGCGCTGCACGATATCGGGCAGGTCTTCCCGCAGCTCTTCTAGCAGCGCAATGATTTTGGCAATTTTCTTTTCTGACAGCATGTTGAGCTGAAGCATCAGCTGGGTGCGCTGTTCGGCAAAGCTTTCCTGGCGGTTTTGGCGAATCAACACTCCGGTCGAAATCAGCAGCGCCGCCGCATCTAGCCCCTGATCTGCCCAGCTAAAGGTGGGTAACTCAAAGGGCAACAGGCTGGTGTGGTTGAGCGCATCGCCCCCGAGCCACAGGCCTAGACCTAGCAGCAGCAGGTACAAAAAAGCGGGTCGACTAAACCACGAGGCCACCACTTCTAAAATTTGCTCAGCGGCAGAGGCCTGTTCGGCCTCCTGGCGATGAATGGCAATGATCGCCTCAATATTTTCGGCAATGGGGTCGGGTAGAGGGGCGGTTAAAATGCGCTTTCGAAGGCGACGGTTAAACCACGCCTTGGAGGCTGGGGCGGCTGCCGCCTCGGTGGAGTTAGCCATGGGAAACAGGGTAAACAGCAGGGACAATCACGCCATAGGAGGTGTCTATCTCGATCGGGCGATTTTGTAGCCAGGCAAAAAAGGCGGCGGCACTGGTGAGTACCAGGGTGGTAGCCACGACCAGTTGCAGCATGATGCTATAGCGCATGGGGTTATTCTCTGCCGGGGTGGCTGTATTTTATCAGGGGGTGGCGGGGTGGATGAGTAGCTAGGGAGATAGGGATCTGGGGTGATATTTAGAAAATAGGATAAATCTGAATAGGCCGTTCGAGTAAGCTTGCAGTACTATTCCGTAGGTTGGAGCGGTGGCGTGGCGTCGTAAAACGAACATGGCCGCGTTGGTGCTGGTTTGTCTGGCCTCAAAAAAACCGGCCCGAAAAATTCTGGCAGACCGTTTGCTATAGGCTTTGGCCGCATCTCCTAAGGAGGATCTTCGATTGGCTAGCCCGATTGTGTTGGCGGTGTTTAACGGCAAGGGAGGGGTGGGCAAAACCACGACCGCCGTTAATTTGGCGGCAGTGTTTGCGGAGACGCGATCGGTGCTGCTGGTCGATGCTGACCCCCAGGGGTCGGCCCTGTGGTGGACGGGGCGTAGCCCGGTTGACCTGGGCTTTGAGATAAAGCCAGAAACCAACCCAGCTCGGCTAAAACGGCTGAGGCAGGAGCATGCCCATGACCTAATTGTGGTGGATACCCCGCCAGCGCTGGGGTCGGCGACGCTGGCGGCGGTGATTCCAGCGGCGGATTATTTGCTGCTGCCCACGCCCCCCGCACCGATGGATCTAGCCGTGCTGATTACTACAGTGAATGAAGCGGTATCGCCCAGCGGGGTATCCCATCGAGTATTGTTGACGAAGGTGGATTCCCGCAGCGTCGGCGAAGCCATTGAAGCCCAGAACACCCTGCTGGAGCTAAAAATTCCCGCCTGTAATGCGTTTATTCGGGCCTACAAAGCCCATGAGCGGGCCGCATTAGAGGGGCTGCCGGTGCTCAAGTGGCGCGGCAAAAACAGCCAGGAGGCCCGTTCTGACTACTGCCGAGTTGCCGAAGAACTACAGCGAGACTGGATTCAGCCATGACGAAAAAAAGCCTTTCCGACCTACTGAAAGAAGAAGTGAATAAGGCTGACGCCTCAGACCCTGCGGCTACTCCCCAGGCTGAATCTGACGAGGCCACCCCGGCGGCCCCTAAGGCCACCGCTAGCCGCCGCGCGTCTCGCTCTAGCTCATCTCGCCGCACCGCCACCAGCCGCCAATCGGCAAAGACGGCCAGCAAAGCGAAGACTGAACCTAAGGCAAAAGTCGAGGCAGAAGCTGCTCCGGCTAAGCCCAAGGCCGAAGCAACAGCGCTAGCCGTTGCCGATGCCGACCTCACCCAGCAGGTGGACGCTCTCGAAAAAGAATTGGCCGCAGCTCAGAAAGACAAGGCCCAGCTAGAAAAAACCGTTGCCGGGCTGCAAAAAGACTTAGAAACCCAGCAGGGGCGGCTGTTTGAGTTAAAAGACAGCCTAGACCAGGCGGAGGCGGACACTAAGGCCAAGGCTGAAGCGCTGGCTAAAACCCAGGCAGAGCTAAAGGAGGCGAAGGCAACCATTTTGAAGTTAGCGGAGGCCCCGGCCCCGGTGGCGGCACCGCCTGCCCGCCGCAGCTCTGGAGTGGACATTACCCCCCGCCGCCCGGCGGAGACTAAAGATAAGCCCACCTATCACCGAGGCGTGCCAGAGTTAACCCCGATGACAGGGCAGCCCAACCCCATGCTGACCGATGCCGACATTGGCTGGGTTGACTAGGCCGTTTTAGGAAGTGTAGTCGAACAGGGCATCGAGGTAGATGCGGTTGACATCGCGATCGCATTTACTATCCTGCATCAAAAACAGCGACAGCGCCGCGCAGAAGACGCGGTGCTGGTTCCAGGCGGGGTTGCCGTCTAGGTACACCTGAAGCGCGTTGAAGAGATCTTCGGGCACTTCGGCCATCAGACTAACCTTGGGGGTGGTCGTGTTGAGGGTCATGGGGCGATGCCTTGGTAAGGGGAGAGGGACTGTAGCGATCGCGGCGGGGCACAACAGCGTAGACCGGCACTTAGGCCAGTCGTTGGGGCGGGCAGCACCATAGCCGCCCGCAACCGCCGGGCGTGAGAGCCTCAACGCCCGCCGATGCAACATTTTGTCTAGTAAAAGAACACGGGAACTCACCTGGGCAAACCTCAGCCCAGGGCAAAGCGGCTGTACTACACGCTGACCTGTAAACCACCCAGAGACGGGCTTTTCAGGTCCGGAGGCGCGGTACTCAGCTCTGCCAGTCGCACTATTCTGCCGAACTCTCTGGATACTGTCAATCTTGCCCTATGGGCCTGATTGAGCTACCGGCAGTAGGGCACCGACGATGGCATAGGGGTTCTAGCGATCCCCAGGGGTAGGCGGGCGGGTCGGCACGGGACTGGGCGATCGCCCCTGGAATAGATGCCGTTTTCCCCAGGGTTGCCTCAGCCTGCGCCCCGGCGTAGGTGCCTGGGGAAAACCTGGGGAAAAGTCGGCTAAGCCTGGGGAAAACCTGGGGAAAACACCCCCGCAATATTTTGTTTTGTAACATCTTGCCGGAAGAGTGGTTGACAGTTTGCTGAGGTGCTGCTCTATCTGATGGCTGAGGCGTTTGGGCGATCGCGCCCAGTTAATCCTTTTTATCAATGGCGCGGCGTGCGGGCAGCGCCCCATCGAGGGCCAGGGGTGACGGCGGCACAGGCGGCCAGCGCACATCCCACAGTGCCCAGGTGGCGACTAGCAGCAGTAAGGCAATAGCCAGAGTTCGCCAGGGCAAGCCGCCGCCGGAGCTAGACCAGCTCAGGCGCGGGCTGCCCTCACCGTTCATAAACTGGCGTAGCTGCTCCTCTATAGCCGCCGCCGAAAGCGGCGTGCGCACCTCGGGCAGCGTGACCTGACGCGCGTTTCCTATCAGTGTCAGACGGTGGCAAAAGCGTACGCCGCCGCGCGGATTGTTGTCGCACAGCTCTGAGGTCATAGCAAAATCGTCGAGCAAAAAGCTCTGGCTTGGCAGCCAGGCCCAGGGGGGCGGTAGCGTGGCCCGGCAGTAGACTTGGCCCGGAGCGGTGCGATGGTCAGAGACCGGCACCAAGGGGCCAGCGCATACCACGGCACTGGGGCCGGGCCGAATGACCCACCCCAAGCCCCCCAGTACCAGGCAGAGCACTACCACCACCGGTATTTGCCGCAGTCTCAAGATCCAGTTGTCCATTGCGGTTTTTCCCTGCGCCCTATCCCTGAACTGGGCTGTGTCCCAAGTTCATTCCATCCTGCCATAGGGCCTGCCACAAGGCCTGCCGCTCGCCCCTTGCGCCTGTGGCCAGATTAGGGCATGCTCAGCCATAGTCGGGGCCGGGGTGCTCCGGTTGTACTGTCCTGCACATACTTTTGCACGCGTTATGGGCAAACATATCGTCATTACTGGGGTGAGCCAGGGGCTGGGTCAAGCGATGGTCGCAGGCTTTGTCGCGGCAGGCCACAGGGTATCGGGCTGTGCTCGCCGGGCCGAGGCGATCGCCGAGCTGTCGGCCCAGTACCCCGACCCCCACCAGTTCACGGCGGTCGATATCCGCGATGACGCAGCGGTGGCGGCCTGGGCTAAGGGGGCGATCGCCGCCAACGGACTGCCCGACCTGGTGATCAACAATGCCGGTCTGGTCAACCATCCGGCCCCGCTGTGGAGGGTGCCCGCTGAAGAGTTTGACGCTGTGGTGGCGGTCAATCTCAACGGCACCGTCAACGTCATTCGCCACTTTGCGCCGCCTATGGTCGAGCAGCGATCGGGCATTTTCGTCAACTTCAGCTCCGGCTGGGGGCGATCGACCTCCCCAGAGTTCGCCCCCTACTGTGCGACCAAGTGGGGCATTGAGGGGCTTACCCAGGCCTTCGCCCAGGAGCTACCCGCTGGCATGGCGGCGGTAGCCCTCAACCCCGGTATTATTCACACCGCCATGCTCGAAACCTGCTACGGCGACGATGCCGCCGCCTACACCCCGATCGCCACCTGGGTCAAGGCAGCGGTGCCCTACATTCTCAGCTTTCAGCCCTCGGATAACGGGCGGGCGTTGACGGTGCCGGGGTAAGCCGTTAGCGAGAGATGAGTCAGTATGGACGGATAATGCCCTATCTCCAGCCTGGAACTGACGGCCACCGGGCTGAGTCTGTGAAATTAATTGATCCGCACCCCTCCCTAGGCAGATGTCCTGGGAGCAAAAGATGGTGCTATATGATTAAGCCTTGGTGAGAGTGGAGAATGCAGGGTGAACCAAGTTTTACGCATCAACCGGGCTACGATGCTGGTGTTGCGGCCAGAGCCGCCGGGGCAGCTGGCCGCTAACGAAAAGGTGGCGATCGCGGCGGGCAGCGTCTATCCGCTGCAATCCTACGCTTATGCCGATATTGACGGTGGGTTTAATGGCCATATTAAAGTGGCCTTTCGCGACAGTGCCCCCAACGGCTTTAATACTTGGTTTGTGCCCAGCCGCGATGCCCAGGTTGAGGCCGGCGGCGTTGTGGTCTACCCCCACGAAGACCAGGAGGGGATGCCCGTGCTGTGGATTAACACTAGCACCCTGCTCAAGCGCCGCCCCCTTGACTCGGGCCTGCTCGACCCCAGCGAAACCGTAGCGGTGTCTCGGGGCCAGACCTACAATCTGCACTCCTACGCCTTTGCCGACAGCCAGGGCAACTTTAATAACCACATCAAAATTGCCATTCGCAACCCTGAAGACTTCGTCAATGGGTTGAGCACCTGGTTTGTGTATACCCCCCACGCCTTTGTCACCCTCGATGAGGATGTGGTGTTTCCGCGCCCAGACCCCAATGCTTTTGTGCTGCGGGTAACCGCCAGTACGCTGTTCAAGCGTCGCCCAGTGGATAGTGGCCAACTGGCCCCTATCGAGCGGGTCGCCGCCGCACCGGGCACCACAATCGTGCTCAGTGCCTACGCCTTTGCCGATGCCCAGGGGTCGTTTAACGGCCATATTCGTTTCACCATCAAGTACGTCAAAGACGACATTAATGGGCTGAATACCTGGTATGTGTTTCAGGGCCATGCGCGGGTCGAGCGGGCTGGAGTAGTTGTATATCCGCCCCCAACGGCACCGCCGCCGCCCCAGTACGTGGGCCGTCCCTTTCGCCTGCCGGGCAATACCTCGACGTTCTACACCGACCAGCCGATTATTCCCGGCGGCAGCTTTACCTGGGGCGAAGCCACGCGAGATGCCACCCGCATTCCCGAAACCCAGGCGATTGTTGACAACATCATTGGCCTAGCTCGAGCGCTTCAGGGGGCGCGCGATCGCCTCAACCGACCCTTTCAAATTACCTCCTGGTATCGGCCACCAGCGGTAAATGCGGCGGTGGGAGGGGCTTCCCGAAGCCAGCACCTGTTTGGCCGCGCCGCTGATATTCAGGTGCAGGGGCTGAGCGGTCGCCAGGTGGCCAACGCGCTGATGCTGAGCTGGCCGGGGGGCATGGGCATCTACGGCAATATTCCCAACATCATTCATCTCGATACCGGCCCCAAGCGCACCTGGGGGTTTTAATCAGTCTGGGACGCGCGTCTGCCTCGCTGCTCAGGTCGTCGCGATCGGCTCGGCAGCGGGCCTCTTTCTCTGGTTTATGATGAAAAGCAGCTCACTATTTTTATTTAACGTTCATGCCCCAGCCCAAACATACCCAGGCCCATCTATCGCGCACGGTGCCCAAGGATCAGTCTGAGTTTTTCAAAAAGCGCACCCGTGACTCGATGGAATACTACATGGGGGCCAAACTGCTAGAGGTGGGGGTGAATCCTAAAAACACCGTCTACCGCTGGACGTCGGAAATCAAGGGCGACCAGGAAGTGATTACCGTAAGCGCCTACTGGGGCGATTCGCGCGAAAAGCTTGAGGCGTCAGAATAACGGTTTTCTGAGGGTCGTATTAGACCTGCTGAAGCCTCACCATAAAGAACCCGTCCATGTTTTGGCGGTGGGGCCAAACGCGCACCCAGCCTGCGGGGGCAACCTCTAGCCCGTTCCCAAAGCCGGGTGTTGGCGGCTGCACCTGCCAGGTAGGATGGGCGCGGCAAAACGCTTCAATTACAGCCTCGTTTTCGGTGGGGTGCAGCGTGCAGGTGGCGTAGACCAGAGTGCCACCGGGTTTGACGCAGCGGGCGGCCTCAGCCAGCAGGGCGCTTTGCAGTGCGGCTAATGTTGCTATGCTGTCTAGATTCTGCCGCCAGCGGGCATCGGCGTGGCGGTGCAGGGTGCCCAGCCCCGAGCAGGGAGCGTCCACCAAGACCCGGTCGGCCTGACCGTGGAACTGGGTGAGGTCGGTGCTGTCGCCAGCGTGGGTGTGCAGGTTGGTGAGGCCCAGGCGGACGGCATTGGCGGTAATTTTTTTGAGGCGAGAGGGGGCGCGATCGCACGCCCACACCCTCCCGTGTTCTCCCACAATCTCTGCTATTTGGGTTGCCTTGCCTCCCGGAGCCGCACAGACATCTAGCACTGTTTCGCCCGGCTGTGGGTTGAGCAGTAGCCCCACTAGCTGAGCGCTGGCATCCTGCACGCTCCACCAGCCCGCCTCATAGCCGGGTAGGTCAGTGAGCGAACCCTGGTGGTTCACCAAACGCAGCCCAAAGGGAATCCCTGCCAAAGGGTTCACGGCAATGCCCGCCGCCTCAAAGGCAGTGTGTAACGCTGCGACGGTGGTGCGATCGCGGTTCACCCGCAGATCGATCGAGGGCACCTGGTTAAACCACTGGCACAGCTGGTCAGTTTCTTCTGCACCCAGCTGGTCGAGCCATAGATTAATCAACCAGTCGGGGTAGCTGTGGCGGATTCCTAGGGCGATTGTGGACTGGTCGGGCAACTGTAGGGGATCTGTACCCTTTTCTGCCTGGCGGATGTACTGGCGCAGCAGGCCATTTACCACCCCAGAAAGTTTGCCTAGCCCATTGGCCTTGGCCAGATCAACGCTGGTATTCACGGCCGCCGAGTCGGGTACGGCGGTGAGGTAGCGCAACTGATAAAGCCCCAGGTGCAGCAAGAGGCGCAGCACCGGGGGCTGTCTGTCTGCGGGGCGAGTGCCCAGCTGATCGATAAGGGCATCCAGGGTGCGCTGGCGGCGAACGGTGCCATAGACCAGTTCGGTGGCAAAGCCGCGATCGCTTTCGCTCAGCTCTGCCTGACCTAGGGTGCGGTGTAGGGCAACATCGGCATAGGCCCCTGCCTGCACCTGAAGTAGCACATTTAAGGCCAGTTGCCGTGCCCCAGCGGGGGCAGCAGCCCGAGTAGTCACGAGTTTAGCCAAGCTACGATTTTGCGCGGCGCTTGCCGATCTGCGGATCACGCTTAGCGGTCTGCTGGTCGTTTTTGCGGCGGCGGCGATCGCGCCAGTCGGCGGCGGTTAAATAAACCACGCCACCGGTCACCACGACCATTAGCACCAGGGCAATGGTGGCCAAAATACCAAAGGCTTGGGCTTGTACAGTTGCTTCCATAGCTTATAGACGCTGGGTTTAGAAACCGTTGCGACCCCAGATCACCATCGACAGAGAGAAGGTAAACACCACCAGCAGCGAAACCCAACCAAACGACAAAATATCCATAGGTGCTTTCTACGACTCAAGACGACACAGCTATTTTTATCATAATGCCACGGCGTTTCCCCGCTTCAACGTCTTGCTCGTCTAGGGGGAGAGATTTATGGTGAGGGATCCTCGCAGCCCTAGGCAGCTCTCGGCATCCCCATGAGGCAGCACAGCTTGTAGACCGCCCTGGCCCCCACGTTGCCATCCCACTCGCCGTCGCCCACCTCCGAGAGATCAAAGCCGATGATCTGCCGCCCGCTGCACACCACCTGGCGTAGTAGACAGAAGACTTCCTCCAGTTCCAGCCCACCGGGGACGGGAGTACCAGTGTTAGGACAGAGCTTGGGGTCGAGGCCATCGGCATCGAAGCTGACATAGACTTTCTCAGGCAGAGCCGCGACGATCGCTTCGCACTGGCTCATCCAGGGAATGCCTCGGTAGGTGTTCTCTTTCACCACCGAGTCGTAGTGGGTAACAATGCGGCCCTCAGAGTGTTTGATCAGCGACACCTCGTCGTGGCATAGGTCGCGAATACCGACCTGCACCAGCCTGCTCACCTGGGGCAGCTCTAGCAGGTTGTACATAATCGACGCGTGGGAGTAGCGAAAGCCCTGATAGGCGTGGCGCAGGTCGGCGTGGGCGTCGATGTGCAGTACGCCAAAATCGGGATGGCGATCGGCCAAGGCCTGCAGGTAGCCCAACGGCACGCTGTGGTCACCGCCAATCACCCCTACCCGTTTGCCAGCGTCAAGGGCGGCGGCGGTCTGGGCATAGAGCCAGCCGGTCATCTGTTCGCAGGCGTGGTTGACGTTGTCGAGGTCGGTTTGGAGGAGGGGCTGGGTGGCGATCGCCACGCCCTCCTCCGTTGCCTGAATGACGCGATTTGCCGCTTCCCGCACCTGCTGGTTGAGCTTAAGCAAATGCCGGGGAATTGGCGGCATGAAGATGCCCTGACGCCAGCCCTCGGGGTTGTCGCGATCGTACAGATCGAGCTGGGGAGAAGCCTGTAGCACCCGCTGAGGCCCCTGGGCGGTGCCCTGGTGGTACGACACCGTCACTTCCCAGGGCACGCCAAAGATGACGATGCCCGCCGTGTCGTAGTCGCAGGGCAGGCCGTAGAGGTTGCCGTTGTCAAGGCCGACACCATTGGGGTCAAAGGTTTGTAGATTGATGGTTGAAGTGGTCATAGAGCAGATACTAGCGATAGCGTAGGGTTAGCGGTACTGAACTTGCGGGAGAATTGTATGCAAGCGGTGGAATTTGAAACCAAGATTGAAAATGGCGCGATCGCAATCCCTCCTCAATACCAGCAAACCTTTGGCAACAGCACTCAGGTCAAAGTCATTCTGCTCATGCCAGAGCCCTTAGTCCTCGACGAGGAAGAAGATATGATTGCGAACTTGCTCGATCATCCCCTTGATATCGACAACTTCATGCCCCAAACCCGTGAAGACCTCTATGACCGGTGATGCGCTACAGCCTAACAACTGCTTTGTCGATTCCAATATTTGGCTCTATGCATTCAACCGCCGCCAAGATGAAGTTAAGCACCAGACCGCGAAAACTATTGTTGCAGAACCAGGCTTGTTAGTCAGCACTCAGGTAATTAACGAAGTCTGTAAAAATTTGCTTCAAAAAGCTAGCTTTAATGAAACTCAAATTTCAAAAGTCGTTACAGCGTTTTACAAGCGTTGTCAGGTAACGCATCTATCCAAAGAAATTTTGCTTCAGGCCTCAGCTTTAAGAACCCGATATCAGCTCTCCTTCTGGGATAGCCTCATTTGCGCTGCCGCAGTAGATTGTGGCGCAACGATTCTCTACAGCGAAGACATGCAGGATGGATTGATCATTGAGAATCATCTCACAGTTACCAATCCATTCAGCCAGAATTAACTGCTATTGGCAACGCAGAATCTAAGAGAAAAGATAGGAGAAGCTTGGCCTCTCCTATCTCCTACAAGTCTCGCTACCCCTTCAACATGTTTTGCACAAAAGTAGGCAGCGCAAAGGCCGCCTGGTGCATGCCCACGTTGTAGTACTGCAAGCTGTGCTCAGCAGCAAACGATTCGGACTTCGCTGCGTCCATGCCCTGGAGCGGGTGGGCCGCGCCCTTAGTAGCGTAATTAAAGCTCCACATGCCCGTTGGGTAGGTGGGGATAAACGCCAGATAGCAGTACACGTTATCGTCGCCAAAAATGCCCTCTAAACAGTGGTGAATATCCACAAAGGCATGCTGGTTAAACCGGGGCGACTCGCTTTGGGCCGTAATCGCCCCGCCGGGCTTAAGAATCCGATGCACCTGCTGATAAAACGCGGTGCTAAATAGCCCCTCTGAAGGCCCCACCGGGTCGGAGGAGTCGATCACAATTAGATCGTAGCTAGCATCGGGGGCGTTGGCTACAAAGGCGATGCCATCTTCAATGCGTAGGTCGAGCTTGGGGTCTTCGAGCGCGCCTGAGAGCGAAGGCAAAAATTCCTTCGAGGCTCGCACTACCGCTTCGTCAATTTCAACCATAGTGACCTTTTCCACCTGGGGATGGCGCAGAATTTCGCGCACGCTGCCGCCGTCGCCGCCGCCGATTACCAGCACATCTTTAAAGGCTGGGTTGAGCAGCATGGGCACGTGGATGATCATCTCGTGGTAGGCGTTTTCATCCTTTTCGCTGCACATCACCATGTTGTCGATGGTGAGCATTTTGCCGTAGGCAAAGGTGTCAAAAATTTCGACGGTTTGGTAGGGCGATTTTTCGCGAAAAATGCGATCGCCCTTGTGGCGAATCGACAGCGCAATGTCGTCATTTTTGTCGGTAAACCAGACGCTGCGGCTCTGTTTTGGGGTGACTAGCTTGTTGGTGGCCTCGTCGCGCAGTTCGCCTAGGTCAACGTCAATCCGCTCCAGCAGTTCGAGCTGACCCCGGTTCATCTCCAGGGCCGAACCGTAGTCGGCCTTAAACGCTGTCTTGAGCTTATCGAAGGAGATCCAGGGGTTGACGGTATCACCACAGGTAAATAAATCTACCGCAGCGTAGCGATACTCAGGCCAGGTGTGGATAGCCAGGTGACTTTCTTGAATCACCACTACCCCAGACACCCCAAAGGGTGAAAAATGGTGAAACACTGAGCTAATCACCGTGGCCCCGGCATCGGCAGCGGCCCCGACCATACTGCTCTCAATCAGCGGCACGTCGTTGAGAATGTCTGACGAACAGCCAAAGAACTCAACCAAAATATGTCGTCCGAGCGAATTCATGCGCCCTTTCCCCCTTAGAGTTGGCCCAAATCAAAGATCGATTACTGTATCACTGTTTCAGAGTCTATTTCCCTAGGTCATGGGCAGTGCCCTGCCTTAGGGATCTTGTAATGGTGTAGACCCCGAGGGTCGTTTTTGCATGTAGGGCAGATCACATTGGGGTAGGGGCGTAGGGGGAGGGGGCGATCGCAATCCGCCGACAACAGGTATACACTGGCTGACAGTTTACTGCATACCTCAAAGCGGGCTGGGTGCGGTGGTCTAAAGACCAGTCCAAGGGCGATCGCGCCGCCGCTGGGCCTAGGACTTTGCCTGCAACTCATCCAGCGTCGCCAGCACCTCTCGACTGTGAATCACCGGCTGCACCCCCAAAAAGCGGGCCTGCATGGTGCCATCGGGGCCAATGATGTAGGTGTGCCGCAGCGACATTGCCCCCAGCCACGATCCATAGGCCTTGCTCACCGCCCCTTTGGGGTCAGACAAGAGCGGAAACTCCAGCCCTTCAGAATCGCAAAACTCAGCATGGGACTCAACGCTGTCGGCGCTGATCCCAACAATCTGGGCATTGCGAGCCTTGTACTCGGCTATATCGCGCTCAAATCGCTGGGCCTCAATGGTGCAGCCTGAGGTGAAGTCGCGCGGATAAAAATACAGCACCACCCACTGATTGCGAAAATCAGCCAGAGAAATTTCCCCATCGCCCGCGTTAGTCGGCAACGTGAACTCAGGAGCCAACTCCCCAATCGGAATCTGGGTACCCCCCAGGGCCAGGGCCGGGGCTGGCGATATTATCCAGCTCAGCCAGGCGAGACAGAGACCCAGAGCGGCCCGCAGTAAACGACGGCGATTCATAGAGAACTGATCCTGTGAAATAGAGGGCGTAAGGGAAGGGCAAAACGGGAAACATCTGCCTTGAGGTCATCCGACCGATAGGGGTTTCTGAAAGCTTTTTAACCAAAGTTTACAATATTGCTGTCCCCTCCCCTCCAGCCAACGGCCCCTTCAAGGAACCTTTACTATGTCTCCTACTGCTGACCTACAGACCATTACCCTTGGCCCCGATGGCCCCACGGTACCAGCGCTGGGAGTGGGTACCTGGGCCTGGGGCGACTCCCTATTTTGGGATTACGGCAAAGCCTATAGCGACAGTGACCTGCACGCCGCCTTTGACGCCTGTCTCGACGCTGGGTTGACCCTGTTTGACACCGCTGAGATCTATGGGTTTGGCCAGTCGGAGCGGCTGCTGGGTCGATTTATGCAGCAGCGCCCTCAGCCGGCCGCCCAGGGCGCAATAGTGGCTACCAAGTACTTTCCGCTGCCCTGGCGATTTTCTAAGCAGTCGGTGGCCGATGCGTTAGCTGCCAGCCTCGATCGCCTCCAGGTAGCCTCAGTAGCCCTCTATCAGGTGCACTGGCCGCTGAGTTTTTTGCTCAGCCAAAAAGACCTCATGCAGGCCCTGGCTGCTGAGGTCAAGCGGGGCCGCATTGGGGCCGTGGGGGTGAGCAACTATTCAGCAAACCAGATGCGCGAAGCCCACGGCTACCTGGCCGAGCAGGGCGTGCCGCTGGCAGTAAACCAGGTGCAGTATTCATTGCTCAACCGCACACCTGAAACCAATGGCGTGATCGCTACAGCCCGAGAACTGGGGGTAACCATTCTGGCCTACAGCCCCCTGGCCCAGGGGTTGCTGACGGGCAAGTATACCCCAGAGGCCGACCTCAAGCCCGCCGGAGCGCGCTGGCTCGACCCGCGCTTTAGCCAAAGCGGCCTCACCAAACTGATGCCGGTAATTCAAGCGCTCCGAGACATGGGTGAAAAAAGAGACCGCACCCCCGCTCAGGTCGCCCTCAACTGGCTGGTGAGCCAGGGCAATGTGCTACCCATTCCTGGCGCTAAAAATGCCCACCAGGCCAGCCAAAATGCCGGTGCCCTCGGCTGGCAACTCACCCCTGAAGAAAAGGCTCAGCTTACCCAACTCACCCAGAGCCATTGCTAGACAACTTCAGGTCAAAATCTGTCTTTAGACAAGTGGCCTTAGCGACAATTTAGCGTAGCTAAGCTGTCGCTAAAGGGGCCAAAGCTAAGAGATCCTAAAAGGATTTCATACCGCGCTAAAAAGCCCAACGCAAAAGTACCTATACCAGCAGATAGAGCGGGTTATTCAAACTGAAATAATGGGTTAGAGAGTGCATGAACCTGCTTGACATTCTCCGTTACTTGCATCTAGACTTCATCTAATCGAACAAGTCAGCCTAGTCTATCGGCACTAAGTGCCCATAGAGCGGGGGAACCAGTAAAGGGGCTAATCTCCGAGTTCTAAATACCCAAATGAGGGTAATCGGAGAAGGACATCTCTCAGTCCTAGCCCGTCAGCTAACCTCGTCGGCATTGAGGGGAGATTGAATCGTCAGCATTTTTAGTAGTGCCTGGCTGTTTCAGTGTCCTAAGTCGTGTTAACACGGCTTGTTCGCTGTCCATGATTAACCTCTAGGAGGGTCTCATGCAGCGTAAGTTGCGCACTCGTGCGGTTGCCCGTTTGGGGCGGCCCGAATCTGTCAATCCACCATTGCGTCTGCCCTTAGAGCGAATTGTCTTGCCGGCGATCGCGTTTCTCGTCGTGCTGCTGGTCTGGTGGGTGATCGCCAGCTTTTTTACCACGCTGATGCCTACGCCCTGGGAGGCCTTCGTCGCCAACCTCGACTATATTTTCAACCCCTTTTTCCGGCGGGGGCCGGGCAATTTGGGCATTGGCTGGCTGCTGTTAGCCAGTTTGCGCCGGGTGCTGTTGGGGTTTTTGCTGGGAACTTTAGTGGCTATTCCAGTTGGCTTTTGGATTGGTCTTTCGCCCCGCGCCATGACGGCCATCAACCCCCTGGTGCAGCTGTTTCGTCCGGTGTCTCCGGTAGCCTGGTTGCCCATTGCCCTGTCGATTTTTAATCTGGCTAACCCATCGGCCATTTTCGTGATTTTTATCACCTCCCTGTGGCCCACAGTAATTAACACTGCCCTGGGTGTAGCCAGCGTTCCCAAAGATTATTTAGACGTGGCACAGGTGCTAGAAATGCCGCGCTGGCGGCAAATGACCAAGATTATTTGGCCCGCTAGTCTACCCTACATTTTCACGGGTTTGCGCCTGAGTTTAGGAATTGCCTGGCTAGTAATTGTGGCAGTTGAAATGCTCACGGGCGGCATTGGCATTGGCTTTTTTATCTGGGATGAATGGAACCGGCTCAGCCTCAGTTCGGTATTTCTGGCGGTGGTTGTTATTGGCCTTACCGGCCTGTTGTTGGACTACGCCATTACCCTGATCGAGCGATGGGTCACCCATCGCCCCACCAAAGCCGTATAGCCCTTAAGCTGGCTGGCAAAGCGGCTCAGGCCACTGCTGAGCAAAGCCTTTGCAAAGCAAATTTTGGGTCGGCAGTCAACCACTGCCGACCTGTCTAAATCACCTCGTGACACCTCACTGACAAAAGGATTAAAGCCATGACCAGGATCAATCGGCGATCGCTCTTGCAGGGGGCGGTTGGGTTTACGGCGGGGCTAGCGGCTTCGGCCTGTAGTCAGGCGCTGCGCCCCAGCGATCGCTCAAGCAGTCCACCCTCCAGCGGGGCGGCGCAGGCCGCCGACATCGAGCAGGTGGTTGACCCAGCCAGTTTAGAGCGATCGCAGATTAAAGTGGGCTACGTGCCCGTCAATGACTGCGCTCCCTTTGCGATCGCCCAGGCCAAAGGGTTTTTCTACAAATACGGGTTGACGGTCACCCTCAACCGCGAGGCCAGCTGGGGCACCTCCCGCGATGGCATCATCTTTGGGCGAGTCGATGCCGCCCCCGTAGTTTCTGGTGCGGTGACCAATGCCCGGGTTGGGGCTGAGGGTGCCCCCCAGGCTCCCATGTGTGCCGCCATGACCATTCACCGCCACGGCAACGCCATGACTATGAACCGTGCCATGTGGGACTATGGTCTGCGCCCCTGGCGAGAATACGAGGGCGACCTGGAGGCCTTTGGCCGCGACTTTCGGGGCTACTTTGACGGGCTGCCACCGACGCAAAAGGTGTGGGCCACGGTACTCAGTTCGGCCATCTACGAATACTTCATTCGCTACCTGTCGGCGGCGGCGGGGGTTGACCCCCTAGAGTCTTTTCGCATCATCATCAATCCGCCGCCGCAGATGGTGTCTAACGTGCGGATTGGGGCGATGCAGGCCTACATGGTGGCCGAGCCGTGGAATACTCGCGCCATCTCTGGCAACGAGGACGTGGGCTTTACCTTTGCCCACGGCAAAGAGATATGGCGGGGCCACCCCGACCGAGTACTGGCGGTAATGGAAGACTTTATCAATGAAAACCCCAACACCTACCGCTCCCTCGTCAAGGCGATGATCGAGGCCTGCCGCTACTGCGATGACCCAGCCAACCGCACCGAAGTAGCGGCAATTATCTCGGATCGATCGTTTACCGGGGCACCGCCCAAATTTACAGAACCCGGCCTGGTGGGCAACTACAACTACGGCGGTTTCGACGGCAAAAGCCGCAAAGTTCAAATACCAGACAGCACCATCTTTTTTGAACTACCCGAGGATCTACCCCATCCCCCTGGAGACCACTCCACCTTTATGTGGCAGTCTCAGTCGATCTGGCTAATGACTCAAGCGGCTCGCTGGGGGCAAATTGCCGAGTTTCCAGCCGATGCCGAGGCCAAAGCTCGCCAGGCCTGGCGCACCGATCTCTATCGAGACATTGCGGCTGAAATGGGCATCGACTGCCCAGCAGAAGACTACAAAGTAGAGCCTGGGGAACTGTTTATTGATGGTGTTGCCTACGACCCTAGCGACCCGGTGGGCTATCTGAATGGGTTTGAGATTCGCGCTAATCGTCCCCAGCGGATTTTTATGGGGTGAGGGTTGGTGGGTTAAAAAGTTGGCACGTTGGAAGGTTGAAAAGTTGGAAGGTTGAGAAATCCTAACCTTTCAACTTTCTAACCTTTAAACCATTTAACCCAACCCCTTTGCGGCGAAACAGTCTTCCGTTATTTAGATGCACTATTCAGGAGAAAACCATGGTTAAGTCAAGTCAATATTCGCAGCCCTCTGATCAACGGCAGGCTGAGTTTGAAACCGATTTTTTGGTCGTTCAAGACCTGGTGAAAGCCTACCCTAGCGCTGGCGGCGACCCCACGGTGGTGCTCGACAACATCAATCTCACCGTTGGAGCAAACGAGTTTATCGCCATTATTGGCCACTCGGGCTGCGGCAAATCGACGCTGCTCAAAATTGTCAGTGGGCTAGAGCAGGCTACCTCTGGCGGGGTGTTCTTGGAGGGTTCACCCATTAAAAAACCAGGGGCCGATCGCATGATGGTGTTTCAGCAATACTCGCTGCTGCCCTGGCTGACGGTGCGCGAAAACGTGCGGCTAGCGGTAAATGAGGTGTGCGATCAGCTCTCTCCCCGCGATCGCACCGACCTCGTCGAAGAACACCTGGCGATGGTGAACCTCACCGCCGCCGCCGAGAAATACCCCGATGAGCTGTCGGGCGGCATGAAGCAGCGGGTGGGCATTGCCCGTGCCCTGGCCATTCGGCCAAAAATGCTGCTGATGGATGAACCCTTTGGTGCCCTCGACGCCCTCACCCGCAGCCACCTCCAGCGCCAGGTGCTCGACATTTGGGAGCGCAACCCCCAGGCGGTGATGATGATTACCCACGATGTGGACGAGGCCATCTATATGGCCGATCGCATTGTGATGATGACCAACGGCCCCAATGCCCAGATTGGCGAAATTCTGACCGTGCCCTTTGACCACCCGCGCGATCGCACCGCCCTGCGGGAGTCGTCAGAATATTACGATCTGCGCAACCACGCCCTGGGGTTCCTCGACAGCTACTTTGAGCAAATGGCCAGCTAGCAGGCTTTTGTCAGGTCAGGCTTGCAGGCTACTGAGTAACAGCCAGGCAGGATTAGCCAGACTGGCCTACTGCACCTTAACCTAGCTGCCACCATAGCTATGGCTATGACCCGAAGGGGGAAAGAGGGTGGCGATCGCCGCCCTCTTTTTGGTTACTTTAGCAACCGCAAAATACCTCCAGCGGAAGATGTTTTTAGGGGAAACATGCCGACTAAAACATCTTTTTAGGCCAGCTCAAGGCCTTCTATTAGAGTCGAGAAATTTACCTAAAAAATAAAAATATTTTCTTCCTTGGACTATCTGTATCTAGCGATACAAATAGTCACATAACGCAAAGAATTCGTTGACGCTTTTCATTTTCCCCTTCTACAATTTAGGAGTCGAACAAGTCAGCCTAATCTAGTTGTCCCAACGGCTAGAGCGGGGGAACCAGTTAAAGGGGCGTGTTTCCGAGTTCTTAATACCCCATGGAGGGTAATCGGAAAAGGGTATCTCTCAACCCTAGCCCGTCAGCTAACCTCGTCGGCATTGAGGGAGACTGAATCTCACCATTTACGCCAGTGCGTTGGTTGTTTCAGTGTCCTAAGTCGTGTTAACACGGCTTGTTCGCTGTCTATGACTAGGCTCCAGGAGGGTCTTATGCAGCTCAAATCACGTGCCACTGCCCCATCAAGGCAGCCATTTTCGATTGTTCCTCAGGTTTCTCCCGAGGCGGCCATCAAGCCCATGATTATGCGGTTAGAGGCAGCCCTGGGTCGCCGCGATCTAGCGAAGAATATTGTTTTACTGCTGCGGCCTAAACCGCCTACTTTAGGCCCTAATGTAGACGAGCAAACAATCAACTTCGTCGTCGGCTACAGCGGTTCAGCCCACAGTCAGGCTGCCCTCGATTTGGCTTTGTGTGTAGCCCACCAAACCCGTTTAGCTAAGCCTAATCCGGTGATGGTGCACGTGGTTTACGTGGTTGATAAAACCCGCCCTAAAACCATTGCCAATGCCGATCGCATTCTTTGGCAGGCTCGCTGCCTGGCCAGCGAGTGGCGCGGGTCGCTCAACGCCCACCTGCGGGTAGGCCAAGTGGCGACCGAGCTCAGCCAGGTGGCTAAGGAGATTGGGGCTGAGGTGCTGCTAGTGGGTTGCCACACGGCCAAGCACCAGCTGGTGCGACAGCTAGATTCCCAAACTCCGTGCTCTGTGCTGGGGCTCCCCAAGTAACGGGGCTAGCGTCGTTTTTCTAGACGAGCGCTAATGAATACTGCAAAAGGTGCTCTACAGCACTAGGGGGTTACCCCGATTGGTAAAGATGACGGCCTCAATTTTCCAGTCAGGCTGGTTGATCAGGGTCTCGCGCAGACTGCCCAGCAGCGCCTTTTGCTCGCATACCGACAGCGAGTTGAGCACTCGGCGAGAGTTGCGGGCCACCCGTAGGTCGATGGTGACGGTTTTGGTCTCGGGGTCAAAGCTGGTGCGGTAGCCCGACAGGGTCAGATCCGGAATAGCCTGCTCGGCCATGATCAGAGCAACGGTGTTCTCCATGCTTTGGGAGCGGGGCACCTGAATGGCTTGGGTTTGGTAGCTTTCGCAGCGATCGTCGAGGGTATGGAGATCCACGGCGACTGGGTCGGCGGGCATCACTAGCCGCCGGGCACTGGCCTGCATGGAGCGGTTGGCGCTGACCAGGGCATCGGCGGGGTTGGGGGCTAACTCTAGGGATTGGAACAGGGGGGCGATCGCCGCTTCCGCAGAGTCCGCAGGTACCACTAAATCCGTCGCCTTGGGTATCGGCTCTACCTCAGTCCCTTTCCCAGAACAACTCCCCAGCAGCCCCAAAAGCGCCAGGAAAATCGCGCCCGAAATTATCCCTTGGCCTCCCAGCCAGGTATGGTGGGGACGGTATTTAACAGGGTTGAGACAACGGGCCATGGCGAGTGCTTCCTGGAATCGACGACACGTGCTGTCGCTGGCTGATTTTACGGCGGCGGAATTTGAAACGGTGATGGAGACGGCGGTGAGCTTTTGGCAGGTGCTGTCGCGCCGTACCCGTAAGGTGCCCGCCCTGCAAGGGTTGGTGGTTACCAACATGTTTTTTGAGCCCTCGACCCGCACCCGCAGCAGTTTTGAGCTGGCCGCCAAACGCCTGTCGGCGGATGTGCTCAATTTTGCCCCCGGCACCTCGTCGCTCACCAAAGGTGAAACTATTCTAGACACCGCCAAGACCTACCTGGCTATGGGCACCAACCTGATGGTGATTCGCCACCAGGAGGCGGGGGTGCCGGGAGCGATCGCCGCCGAAATGGATCGGCTAAATACCGGAGTCGGCGTGCTCAACGGCGGTGACGGGCTCCACGCCCACCCCTCCCAGGCCCTGCTCGATCTATTCACGCTGGGACTGACCCTCGATCCGGATCAACCCACGGCATCCCTAATAAAAGGCAAGAAAATTGCCCTGGTAGGCGATATTCTCCACTCCCGCGTGGCCCGCTCTAATCTCTGGTGCCTGACGGCCTGCGGCGCTGAGGTTCACCTGGCGGCCCCGCCCACCCTGCTACCCCCCGGCTTTGCCGACGCCTTTATTACCCAGTCGCCGATCGACATTCCCCGCGCCATTGTGCAGCACAGCACCCTGGCCCCAGCCTTAGAGGGGGCCGATTTTGTGATGACCCTGCGCCTACAAAAGGAACGCATGGCCCAGCACCTGCTGCCCAGCCTGCGGGAGTACCACCAAGGGTTTGGGGTGACGCGCGATCGCATCGCCCACTGCCAACCTACCGTCAAAATACTGCACCCCGGCCCGGTGAATCGCGGCGTCGAAATTAGCTCTGACCTGATGGATGACCCCGACCTGAGCCTAATTGGCGACCAGGTGACCAGTGGCGTCGCCGTGCGGATGGCTTTGCTGTACCTGATGGGGGTAGGGGATAAGGGTGCGGCGGGGTGAGGAGATGGATAAATTCAAAGTGCAAAATTTTGAATTTTCAATTTTGCACTTCCCCTCTCTCACCTTCCCCACTTTCTATCCCGCCCTCACCCCAAACCCTGGCTCCCCCGTTTTGCGTGCAAAATAGCGCCCCATCATGCCATAGCCGATCAATCCGGCCCATTCCCGCAGCACTAGGAATTGTCGTCCGCGATTGCCT
Source organism: Leptolyngbya sp. CCNP1308 (assembly GCF_034932455.1). Lineage (NCBI taxonomy): Bacteria > Bacillati > Cyanobacteriota > Cyanophyceae > Leptolyngbyales > Leptolyngbyaceae > Leptolyngbya > Leptolyngbya sp. CCNP1308. The sequence goes on from NZ_JAYGIH010000111.1 coordinate 31,981, forward strand.
AGGCTGCTGGGCACAGGGCTGGGGTGGGGAGTGACCTCAAAGCCTAGACTGCGGAAGGTGAGGAGCGATCGCGCCATATGGGGCGGGTCGGTGACCAAAATCAGCCGCCTGATGCCCTGGGGCTGTAGCATTGCCGCCGTAAACAATGCGTTTTCGTTGGTGGTGGCGGAGCAGGGTTCGCCGTCAATAGCGGCGGCAGGTACCCCAGCGGCCGCCAGCATCTGGCCAATTTCTGTAGCGTCGCCGCGACCGCTGGCAAAGATCAGGGGTGCCCGCTGCCGCCGCCACAGATCGGCGGCGACCTGCACGCGGCTGGGGCGAAAGTCTGGCCCACGACCCAGCACCACAATGGCATCGGCGGGCTGATCGCCATCCTGGGGAATTAGGAGGGCCAGGGCTTCTCCCCCCAGGTGAGTTCCTAGGGGAGAGATCCCCAAACCATAGATCAGCACGAGCAGCACCCCGGCCAGACTCATCCGACGCTTCCACCGTCGGGGGCGCACAATCCAGGGGGCGGCGATCATCGCGGCCAGCATGGGTAGCACAATGCCCGGCTGTAGGAGCACATTGAGCAGTCGCCAGAGCGATCGCGTCAGATCACCTGCCGACGTAATGTGGCCGGCCGATAGATTCACCACGGTATACCTCCAGCTTGGACTTCAGAAGCTGGGTCGCCCACCCTATAATGCAAGGCATTGGCCGCAGGGGATGTCGGCCCCAATGCCAGACAGGCTCGACCCTGGTGCATGACAGCTCGTTTAGGGATGGACTTTCCGCCCAGCGTAACCGTTCATCACGATAGACGAATTTTTGTAAAGCCTGTGCTGCCTTTGTTGTTGTTTATGGGTTCTTTATGCAGCTTGCTACACCTGGGCCTGTTGTAGCCTCCACCGCCGATAGTCTGCGGGTGACCTTTGCCTCCCTCTCTGTAGAGGAGGTCTATGGTTTGGCCGATGACTCCGCCAACGGAGCGGTGGTGGTGATGAGCGGCACGGTGCGCAACAACAGCGAGGGCAAAGCCGTCGTGGCGCTGGAATACCAGGCCTACGAACCCATGGCCCTAGAGGTGTTTAAGCAGATTGCCGCGCAAATTCGCGCCACCTGGGCGGAGGCCACCCGCGTCGTGATTCATCACCGCACGGGCAAGCTGGCCGTGGGCGAGATCAGCGTGCTAGTGGCGGTGGGCTGTCCCCACCGGGCCGAGGCGTTTGCGGCCTGTCAGTATGCGATCGACACTCTCAAGCACAATGCCCCGATCTGGAAGAAAGAATGGTGGGAGGATGGCTCGACAAGCTGGGTGAGTATTGGCAGTTGTGAAGATGAGCGAGAAGTATCGACAGTCGAGGTCTAATCGCTACAGACGACGCGGTTGCGTCCGGTCTGCTTGGCTTGGTAGAGCGCCCGGTCGGTGATGTCGATTAGGGTTTGGGGCGAGGTGCCGGCAGCAGGAATTTGGCAGGCCACTCCTACGCTCACGGTGACATAAACCGTCTCGGTGGCCGTCTCAAAATTCACGATATTGAGATTGCGAATGCTGTGGCGCAGGGTCTCGGCAATGGTGAGGGCACCCGCGAGATGGGTATTTGGCAAGACTACAGCAAACTCTTCCCCTCCGTAGCGGGCGACTAAATCGGTGGGGCGATTGACAATCCGCTGGCTAGTTTGAGCCACCGTGGTCAGGCAGTCATCTCCAGCCGGGTGCCCGTGGCGATCGTTGAATTGCTTGAAGTGATCGACATCAAACATGACCAGCGAGAGGGGCGACTGGCTGCGGCCCAGACGCTTCCACTCTTGGCGGAGTACGGTGTCAAAATGGCGACGGTTGGCGATTTTAGTCAGGGCATCCTGGCGGTTCAGTTCGTTGAGGCGTTGGTTAGCCTGCTCTAGGGCCTGGTTGGCCTCGGCCAGCCGTTCGGCTTGGCACTGTAGTCTCGCCAATAGATCGGCCTGCTGCACCGCGACCGCCAACTGATTGGCCACCTGCTCCAGCAGTTCGGCTTCCCCGGCGCGCCATTGGCGGTAGTCTTGACTGTTTTGAGCAATTACAACCCCCCAGAGCTGGGTCTCCGCTTCACCTTGCGACTGGAGCACTGGGGCAATCATTGCTGACTTGGCGGCGATCGCCCGCAGCCAGGGGCTGAGACACTGGTCTGCATCCTGCGTCTCCAGGTTAGAGATGGTGCTCACGGTGCCCTGGCCGTAGTGTTGGTAGCAGGTTGACCGCAGCCCTTGGGCCTGCCACTGGTGGGCGGCGGGGTCTATGGGGCAATCGGTTTGGGTCGTGAGCTGAATCACCCCGCCCCTATGGCTAGAGGTGAACTGAAAAATCAGCGTGCGATCGACGCGCAGATGACGCTGTAATTCTTCCGTGGCGGTGGCTAAAATGTCTTGCAGGTCTAGGGTTTGCCGAATGCGCTGGGTAATCTGCCAGAGGGTGCGATCTCGATCGGCTTTGCGCTCTAGGGCGAGTTCTGCCGCTTTGCGATCGCTCAGGTCTTGAACCAGGGCAAAGTAACCTTTCACTGCCCCTTCAAGGTCGCAGTCAGGGGCCAGGGTGGCCTGCACGTAGCGAATCCCCGCCGCATCATAGGGTAGGGTGGCTTCGTAGACCACCGTTTCCCCTGCTAACACTCGATCGATATAGGGTTTGGCCTTTGCGTAGGCGGCAGTGCCGATGACCGACTCTAGCGATCGACCATAGATATCCTCTGGCTTGATGCCAAACCAGGCGTGATACGTGACATTGACATACTGGTAACAGAGATTTTTGTCTACGTAGGAAACACAGGCGGGCAGCGCATCCACAATCTGTTGCAGCAGATGGAGCTGAGCATAGACCTGAATCTGCCGATTCACGGTCGCCTCGTGTCGCCACGCCGTCGAGGAGAGGTGCATCTCTGATGACTCTGGGGTAATTTCGTTCCAAAATCGGGGAGATTGTTGTTTATCTCTAGGCACCTTGGCCATAGAGAAAGTCCTCGAACGGTAGAGCGGGCATTAGAACGAAGGAACAAACGACAGAAACAAGTTATCCTCTGTGCAATGTTGTTCTAAGCCAAGTTAGCAAAAGCCCAGCTTGAATACGATCTGTCTAAGGGGTTAAATTATCGCCGCTTCGGTATGAGGGTCGAAGAGGTGCAGAGCTGTGATGTTCAGGACTAATTCTACCGTCTCACCCAGGGCTAGGGTTGAGCGGCGGTCAACCCTAGCCGCGCAGGTCTGCCCGTCGCCCAGGGTGAGGTAGACAATCACTTCATTGCCCATGCTTTCGGTGTGGCTAATGGTGCCTTTGAGCGGGGTGGTGACAATGGCGGGGGGCAGGTAGCGGGCATCGTGAATATCTTCGGGGCGAATGCCGCAGATCACCCGCTGGCCGATGTAGCGCTGGTACTGGGTCGGAGTCGGCAGAGCCAGTACCAGCGCGTCAGATTTAAACCAGAGCTGGTCGGCCATTTCCACCAGCGCTCCGTCGAAGAAATTCATCGCGGGGCTGCCGATAAATCCGGCCACAAACTTGTTTTTAGGGGTGCTGTAGACGGCCTGGGGCGTGTCGATCTGCTGTAAGACGCCCTGGTTCAAAATGGCGATGCGGGTGCCCATGGTCATGGCTTCGACCTGGTCGTGGGTAACGTAGATGAAGGTGCTCTGTAGATTGCGATGGAGGAGACTGATTTCGGTACGGGCCTGCACCCTCAGTTGGGCATCGAGGTTAGAGAGGGGTTCATCCATCAAAAACACCGCCGGGTCGCGGACGATCGCCCGACACACCGCCACCCGCTGCCGCTGCCCCCCCGATAAATCCTTGGGCTTGCGCTGGAGCAGGGCTTCGAGACCCATTTGCTGGGCCGCCCGCTGCACCCGCTGCTGAATGTCGCCTTTGCTGAGCCCCTGGAGTTCCAGGCTAAAGGCCATGTTGTCGTACACCGTCATGTGGGGGTACAGCGCGTAGGACTGAAACACCATAGCAATGTCGCGATCGCGGCTAGCCAGCTCATTCACCCGGCGATCGCCAATGTAGATATCGCCCGTGGTCACGCTATCTAACCCTGCCAGTAGCCGTAGGGTAGTGGTTTTGCCGCAGCCTGACGGGCCAACGAAGACAAGGAATTCGCGATCGCCAATCTCAATATCTAAATCGCGCAGAGCCACAAACTCGCCATAGCGCTTGGTAACAGACTTGAAAGTGACCGAGGCCATAGGGGTAAGGACGTGAGGGGGCTGTTTTTCCGTTTTCTATCTTCGCTTTTCAGTCTTCCTTTTTTCTGCTGTCCTATCCCTTCACCGAGCCCGCCAGCAGCCCGCGCACAAAGTACCGCTGGAGGGCAAAAAACACCAGCAGCGGTACCGTCATGGTAATGAAGGCCCCAGCGGTGAGCAGGTGCCAGTCTTGGCCCCGTGAGCCAACCAGGTTGGTGAGGGTAATTGTCAGAGGTGCGACGGTGGGGGTACCGCCCAGGAATACTAGAGCAATTAGCAGATCGTTCCACACCCAGAGAAACTGGAAGACCGCAAAGGAGGCGATCGCAGGCATCGACAGCGGTACCACCACCCGCGTAAAAATCTGGATGTGGGTGGCCCCATCCATCGCCGCCGCTTCGATGAGATCGCCAGGCAGCGCCCGGATGTAGTTGCACAGCAGATAAATGCCCAGGGGCAGACTGTAGCCCGTGTGGGCCAGCCACACCCCGGTAAAGGTGCCCGTCAAGCCCAGGTCGCGGTAGGCCCGCAGCAGGGGAATAAACGTCATCTGTAGCGGCACCACCAGCAGCGCCACGATCGCCAAAAACAACCACTGCCGCCCGGGGAACTCCATCCAGGCCAGGGCGTAGGCGGCAAAGGCGGCGATCGCGATCGGTATCACCGTCGCCGGAATGGCAATGGTAAAACTGTTCAGCAGCGCCTGCCCCATGCCCGCCGCGCCCAGCACCGCGCGGTAATTTTCGAGACTGTACTGGGTGAACTCAAAGGGATGCTGAAACACAGTCCACCAGCCCGTAGAAAGCACGTCAGCGGGCGGACGGATGGAGCTGATCAGCAGGCCCAAGCTGGGTAGCGTCCACAGCAGGGAGAGGGTGATTAGGGCGAGGTGGACAGGGGTGCGGGTGAGCCAGGAGGTGAGGCGGGGCATGGGGTGGGGAAGATGGGGAAGGTGAGGAAGGTGAGGAAGTGGGGGAGTTAGCGGGTGGCGTTTGGTTGGCGGAATTCGCGGATGTTGACGACCATGATAGGGATGACGGCGAGCAGCAGAATCACGGCGATCGCACTGCCCTGGCCGTAGTGGCGAAAGCTGAACATCTCCTTAAACATGCGGCTGGCGATTACCTCGGTGCCCTGGTTGCCCGCCGTCATCACGTACACAATGTCGAACACTTTGAGCACCAGCAGCACGGTGGTAGTCGAGACCACCAGAATAGTGGAGCGAATCATCGGCACGACAATACGCCAGAAAATCTGTATCTCGTTGGCCCCGTCCATACGTGCCGCCTCTAGAATTTCGTGGGGAATGCCCTTGACCGCCGCCGAGAGCAGCACCATACAAAAGCCCGTTTGCAGCCAAATCATAATGGCGATCAGGGCAAAGTTGTTGAGCGATCGCTCAACCAGCCAGCCCACCGGCTCAAAGCCCAGCGCGGTAATCACTCCATTGAGCAGGCCAATCTGGGCCGTCCCCGCCGGGCGAAAGGCGTAGATAAACTTCCAGATCACGCTGGCTCCCACAAAGGAGATCGCCATGGGCAAAAAGATCAGTGTCTTGGGCACTGCTTCGTAGCGCACCCGGTCGGCCAGCACCGCAATCAGCAGCCCCAGGCTGACGCTCACCCCCGTCACCCCCACCAGCCAGAGAATGTTGTTCCGAAAGGCCTCGCCCATACCCTTGTCGGTAACGAGGGAGATGTAGTTGCTGAGGCCGACGAAGGTTTGGGAGCGTGCGTCCAGCAAGCTGACATAAACCGTCAAAATTGTCGGTATGACCAGGTAGGCCAGCAGCAGCAGCAGGGCCGGAGCCAAAAAGACCCAGGGCAACAGGCGCTGCTTGAGCTTGCCTTGGGCAAGGCGCTCTACTAGCGCGATCGCCCCGTAAAATAGCGCGATTACTCCACCGCTACCGACCAAAATGGCCAGTACCGCCATTCCTATCCTTGAGAAAACAGCCATAGACTTGCGGGAGCTTTCGTTAGTTTTGACGTTACCTTGCCCTGGGCCTCATACCAAATCCGCATCATATAATCCCGATTCCCGACAGGCCAAACTATTGAACCGCCCGACACCCCTCAGAGAGGCTATGCTGAGGCTTGTTTTTATTTTGGGCAGGGCAATGGCGCGGCAGCGAGCATTTTCGGGCACTCCGTGGGAAGAAAAAGTCGGCTACTGCCGGGCACTGCGGGTGGGCCAGCAGATTTTTGTCTCGGGCACCGCCCCCAGCGATGGCCAGGGGGGTACCTTTGCCCCCGGCGATGCCTACGCCCAAACCAAGCGCTGCTTTGAAATCATCCAGCAGGCCTTAGCCGACCTGGATGCCAGCCTCAGCGACGTGGTGCGCACCCGCATCTACCTCACCGATATGAGCCGCTGGGAAGAGGTTGCCCAGGCCCACCACGAGCTATTTGCCGATCATCCCCCGGTCAATACCACCGTCGAAATTCCAGCCCTGATGAACCCCGATATGCTGGTCGAGATTGAGGTTGATGCTCTGTGTGAAGGGGCTCAGCCAGCGCCAGCGGCTCGCCCCCAGGCGATGATTCTAGGTCGTCCCGTTCAACCTGCGGCCTTTCCTTCGATGACGGGTACAGACCTAGATGAGGGCTGCCTGGACTAGCCAAACTCTAATCTTCGTAGGCCACCGGAATCAGCCCCTGGTCTGCCGCTTTCACCAGATACTCATAGTCTCGTTCGTTTTGGTCGGCGTAGGCTTCGGCAAAGGTGGTCATGGCTTTGGCCAGAACGTTGCCTTTGCCCACATAGCCCGAAAGCATGGCGGCATCCCCCGACTTAGCATGGGCCAGGGCTAAGGCCCAGCCGCAGAGGGCGCAGTAGTCAGGTAGGTTAGCCGCCTGAAATTTGCCGGGTTCTAGCTTAAAGCCGCCCTTCATATCGCGCAGCTGGCGAATGTAGTATTGAATTCCATCCAGCTCACCCCAGCCCAGAAAAATATCGGGAGAACCCTGGATCAGCTTTTGGCCAATCACCACCCGCCGTCCCTCGTGGTTGTCGGGTAGGCGATAGTCGCACAGCTCCTTTGAGTAGGGGGCCAGTACCGAACCTTGAGCCTCTTTGACCTGCAAAAAGAGGGGGTCGCTGGCGTCTTTGCCCTCTAGGTAAATCACCCAGCAGCGGGTGCCGACGCTGCCCACCCCAACGACCCGGCGAGCCACGTCGATCACCCGGTAGCGCGACAGCAAAAACCGGCGATCGCCACCCAGCGATTCAAAGTAGTCTTGCAGCAGTAGTTCTAGAGATGCCGCCATGGCCGACTCTTTTAGGGTTTCGGCCCGGACTACAAGCGGAGGGTCTTCAACAATGTGGTGGCGATCGTCCACCAGATCGGTCATCTGATCGAGCACTTGCAGGTGGTTGCGATCGCGGGCCTTGTCCAGCATGCGCTGGGTATATTTCTCGGCGCTGTCGGGCAGCTTTTGCAGCAGTTCCTCATCGGTAATGGTGTCGTACCACAGATCGAGGTAGCCCATATCGGCATAGGTACGCAGGTGTTCAGCGTAGGAGATTACCGTGGCCTGTACCGCCGCTTCGCAGAGAGGGCCATCACACCCCAGGTGACGTCCGGCCACCACGGCACTGGTCGCCAGTCGTTTCAAATCCCACTCCCAGGGGCCGGGGTAGGTGTCGTCGAAGTCATTGATGGCAAACACCAGGTTGCGCTCCGCCGAGGCAAACACCCCAAAGTTAGACACATGCATATCGCCACAGGTCTGAACCTGGATGCCCGTAGTGGGGGCCGAGGCAGTGTCTGCCATCATCACTGCGGCTGAACCCCGCAGATAGGCAAAGGGAGAAGCCAGCATGCGTCCGTGGCGAATGGGCACTAGATCTGGTACGCGATCTTTGGCCTGGGCTTTGAGTACACCGACCAGATCGGGGCGATTTTGGGGCGGCTCGTAGACCCCTAGCTCAGAGCGCTTAACCCGCTGTCGTAACGCTTTGCCAGCCGCTATGCGATCGGTCACCGACGGGTAGTCTTGGGCGGTTGTCTCAACCAAGGGCAGCGTAGCCGGTTTTTTGGCAACTGGCATAGGAGTGCAGCGACAAAGAGATAAGCCTAAAGGTTAGCACTGGAATATAGCCCACCACCGCCTCAGGAAAGATTTTGCCTATTCCCTCCTCCCGCCGAACAAACCAGCCTCAGCAGGAGCAGCAAGAGAATCCACTGGATCCCTCTAGAGAGACCCAACCGGCAAATCTACAGCGGTTTGAAAGGCATCCCAGGTCAAAATGTCGTGCAGCAGTGCCCGGTAGCCCGCCACATTGGGGTGCAGGCCGTCGGCAGAAAGCAGCGGCAGCCACCAGGGCTCCCCCCGGCCCAGCCAAAGGTTTAGCACATCGAGGTAGGGAATATTATGGCTGGTGCAGGCCAGGCGGGTGGCCTCGCGGTAGCGCCACTGGTCGCTGTGGGTGTAGTACAGCACCTCTGAGAAGGGCATGGCCTGCTCATTGACCGGCGTCATGCCCACAAACAGCACCGGGCACAGCCGCCGCGCCTGGTTCAGCAGGGCTTCCATCTGTTCTTGAAACTCGTCAAAGTCGGTGCGGTTGCGACCCAGGGTGTTGCCCACCCGAGCCGAGTCGTTGAGGCCCACCGACAGCACCAGCAAATCGGGCACTCGGTTACGCAGCTCACCCCGGTTGCGAAACTCATCGTCGAGGCGCCGTTTCACCTGGCTGACCCCATCCCCCCGCACGCCTAGGTTATAAAACACGGCCCCCTCACGGCCTGGGGCCATGGTCAACCGGCGCAGACGCTCAACCCAGCCGCCGCCTTCGGGGTCGCCAAAGCCGTACACCAGACTATCGCCCAGCACCAGCACCTTTTGGGGGTGGGGCTGCTTGAGAGTAATCCCTGAGGTGGGGCTGGGATGGGAAGCAAGCATAGGTTATGTAGCTTAGAGAATGAACTGAGCTAATTGGAGGTGACTGGGCTGGGTTTGTTTAAATTGTTTACATATTACCCTTTGGGGTGTCCAATGCCAGAGGCAATCTTGACCCCGCCAACAAAAAAGAGCGATCGCCCAAGTCTGAAATCCGCTGCTTTGCCTTAGGCTGTAGATGGCCGTAACGGCCGCGCCTCGATTGACCCTAGCCAACCCTAAGCAGACGTATGGAGTACGGTGTAGCCCACGGTGACGAGCCCATCGCCAAAAGCTGGCTAGCCCGCTGGTGGGAAGAGCTGAGCCCGATGGCACAGTCAGCCCTAGTGCTGCTGGCCACCCCGCTGCTCGTCCTCAATGTATGGGCGGTGTCGATTATTTTTGGCTATTTCCGCTCAATTTTAGTCACCGTGCTGATTGCGGGCCTGCTGGCATTTTTGCTCAGCTACCCCATGGGCCGTCTCGAAACCCTTGGCCTCAAGCGCGGCCTGGCTGCGGGCCTGGTGCTGGTGCTGGCCCTCGTTGGGTTTTCCGGGCTGGCCATCATTGTGCTGCCCTTTGTTATTGACCAGGGGCAGCAGCTCGTGGTGCGCCTGCCCGACTGGTTTGACTCGGGCAAAACCCAGCTCATGGTGCTCGACGGTCAGATGGCCGAATGGGGCTGGCCCATCAACCTCGACGGGCTGATTACGCAGACTAGCGATCGCCTCAAGCGCGAGATTCAGTCGATCGCTGGGGAAGCCCTCAACCTCACCATCAACGTGGCGGTGTTTACCGCCAACAAGCTGCTCGACGTCGTGCTGACCGTGGTGCTCACCTTCTACCTGCTTCAGCACGGCGAAGAGGTCTGGGGAGGGGTGGTGGGCCTGCTGCCCACCCGCCTGCAGCAGCCGTTTTCAGAGACGCTGCGCCAAAGCTTTCGCAACTACTTTTTAGGGCAGTTCATTGTCGCCAGCTGCTTTGGCACCGCCCTGACGATTATTTTTGGGCTGCTCAACGTGCCCTTTGGCTCACTGTTTGGCCTCACGGTGGGGCTGCTGGCGCTGGTGCCCTTTGGCGGCACCGTCGGGCTAATCATTGTCACCCTGCTGGTGGCCCTGCGGGATATCAAGATTGCCATCCCCATGCTGATTGCCGCCGTGATTGTGCAGCAGCTGGTCGAAAATGGCATTGCCCCTCGGGTGCTGGGTAGCGTTACCGGGCTCAACCCCTTCTGGGTTTTTATTGCCATTTTGTCGGGGGCTAGGGTTGGGGGGCTGCTGGGGGTAATTGTGGCCGTCCCCGCCGCCGTCATTATTAAAGAAGCGCTGGTGGCGCTGCGCAATTCTCGCCAAGCGATTCCAGAGGCTGAAACCGGCGTCAGCCCCGGCGCAGGCTCGACCCAGGCGGCAGCGCTGCCCTAGAGCACCCCGCGGCGACCGTTGGGCATTACCGTAGACCAGTTGGTGCGCGCCGACGCCAGCTGGTCGGCAGAGATCAGCGCTCCCGTCAGGTCGGCTCCGCAGAGGTTCGCCCCGCGCAGGTTAGCGTTTGACAGACAGGCGTGGGCCAGGTTCGCCCCGCGCAGGTCGGCTCCCTCCAGGTTGGCGTAGTGGAAGTAGGCCTTGACCAACTTGGCGTTGCGCAGGGTTGCTTTACACAGGTTGGCGCGGCCAAAGTTGGCGTTGCTGAGGTCAGAGCCCTGGAAGTTGGCGCTGGGCAGTTTCGACTGGTTGAAGTTGGCTTCGATCAGCAGGGTGCGCTGTAGATCGAGGTCTTTAAAGGTCTGCAGCGAAAAGTCGCGCCGCCCCTTGGTGTACTTTTGCTTGACGTCTTCGGACGACAGCGCGGCAGCGGCAGGGGTAGCTTTCCGCGGGGTGGGTGACCCGTTTTGAGTTGGCACTAGGGGAGCGACGCTCCTGGCTCCCGAATGCGATCGCTCCCGCCGGGCCCGAATGGCCGCCGCCATGCGAGACGACGGAGAGCCGCCCCCTGAGTTGCCGATAGCGGGAATCGAGGAGCCACTGACCGGCCCCTGGCCATTGCTGTACCCGCTGGTGGCCGGCCCCGATGACGTTGGAAAGGCCATGTTCTGGGCCAGGCTTTCCATGTAGGGTTCTAGGTCTAGATCCCGGTGGATGGCCTCAATGGTTTGGTAGCGATGCTTGACCGAAATCTCCAGCATCTTTTGCAGCACGCCCGCAAAGTGGTCGCTGATGTGGACATGCTCGCGCCACAGCAGCTCCCCGGTATTGGGGTCGTAGTTGAGGTCTTTAGGAGCCTTCGCCGCCAGCAGATAAATGCAAGTTACCCCCAGGGCATAGATGTCGCTGGCGTAGACGGGGCGCATGGCCATTTGCTCGGGCGGCGCGTAGCCGGGGGTGCCAATGGCGTAGGCGGTCAGGGCGGTCTGGTCAGAGTTGGCAGCCTGGATTGGATTGACTTTATCTTTTACCGCCCCAAAGTCAATCAGCACCAGTTTTTTATCCTGGTCGCGGCGGATGATGTTGGCGGGCTTAATGTCGCGGTGAATGACGTGGTTGTCGTGGACGTACTGCACCATCGCCAAGATTTCGCTGAGGAATTGCTTGACGCCAGCTTCGGTAAACGGGCCACCGCGCTTGACCTCCTGCTGAAGGGTGAGGCCGTTGATATATTCCTGCACCAGAAAAAACTCTGTCCCGCTCTCAAAGTAGTCGAGCAGGCGAGGCAGCTGGGGGTGGTTGCCGATCATCCCCAAGATTTTGGCTTCTCGTTTAAATAGATCGCGCGCCATCTCGAGCACGTGGGGCGCTTCGGCGGAGGGGCGCAGCTGCTTAATCACGCAGGGCGGTTTGCCCGGCAGCAGCTCGTCGCGGGCCAGAAAAGTTGCCCCAAAGCCACCCCGGCCCAGGGCGCGAATCATCCGGTAGCGGCCCCGCAGCAGGAGATCTGCCCCGCACGTTTGACATTGGTTAACCGTGGGGGGGTTCTTAGGCTTAGAACAATCAGGGTTGATGCAGTAGCTCATGCGGCCCAGAATGGTGGATATCTAGACGAGGCCCGAAGGCCACGGCAGGCGGTTAGTTAACCAGCAGCGGGGCAATGACAGGGAAGCCCCAAGGCCGCGATCGCGACGCTTGGGAGGGCCGACCCCTTTCGGTAATGCCACATTACCCCAATTATTCCCTGTTTCAGAGAGGGGTTATAGCATTCACCCAAAGGGATATATACTTTCGCCCGAAATCTAGGGGAAATGTAAAAAGTCGATGAACTCCTGATCCCCATTCTCAACAGTGAGCCAGGGTTGCAGCGGGGCGGTGGGTCACCCTTGGGTAGATGCAATGCCCACAGGGTAGAATGTTTGGGCAATAAACCACAGTCTTCTAGCTTTTTTAACGGTCAAGACAGCCCCACCATGCGCATATCCCTGAACTGGCTCAATGAATATGTCAATGTCCAGCTTTCTGCCGAAGAGCTGGCCGATGCCCTGACCATGGCCGGGTTCGAGGTTGAAGATATTGAAGATAGACGCACCTGGGCCGATGGTGTAGTCGTGGGCCGAGTGGTAGATCGCACCCCTCACCCCGATGCCGACAAACTCAGCGTCTGCCAGGTCGATATTGGCGAGGCCGATACTTCAACTATAGTGTGCGGGGCCGCCAACGTGCGAGCCGACATTTACGTGGCAGTGGCCACCGTAGACACCTACCTGCCGGTGGTTGATTTGACCATCAAGCCCCGCAAGCTGCGCGGTGTACCCTCCTCAGGAATGATCTGCTCCCTGGCGGAGCTGGGCTTGGCGAAGGATTCTGAGGGCATTCATATTTTTGAAGCCGACAGCCTGGAGCTGGGGCAAGACGTGCGCCCCCTGCTCGGTCTCGACGATGTGATTCTCGATGTCACCTCCACCGCTAACCGGGCCGACGCCCTGAGCATGGTGGGTATCGCCCGCGAAGTGGCGGCGATTACAGGGGCCGAGCTGCATCTGCCGGTGACCCAAGCGCCTGCGATCGCGAAAAGCACCACGGCTCCGGCGATCGCCCTACCCGACGAGAAAGCCTGCCCGATCTACATCGGCACGGTGCTGGAGAACATTGACCTCGGCCCGTCGCCCCAGTGGTTGCAGCAGCGGCTGGTGGCGGCGGGTACTCGCCCCATTAATAATGTGGTGGATGTGACGAACTACGTGCTGCTGGAGTGGGGCCAGCCCCTGCACGCCTTCGATCGCGATCGCCTGCTGACCACTGGAGACACCCTCAACCTCGGTGTTCGCTACGCCCAGCCCGGCGAAACTCTAGTGACCCTGGATAGCCAAAAACGCCAGCTTCAGCCCGAGACTCTATTAATTACCGCCAACGACCAGCCCGTGGCCCTGGCGGGGGTGATGGGCGGCGAAGCCACTGAAGTACACGAGGGCACCGTAGCGGTGATGCTAGAGGCGGCCTTTTTTGACGCGGCGGCGATTCGCAAGTCGGCACGCAGTCAGGGGTTGCGCACCGAGGCTTCGGCCCGCTACGAGCGCGGCGTCAACCCGGCGGAATTGGGGCTGGCCTGCGATCGCGCCCTGCAACTCCTGCAAGAACTGGCTGGAGCCACCGTCGTTGCCCAAACCACCGGCACCACTTCCCTCGGGGCAGCTATCCCCGAACGGGTGATCACCCTACGGCTAATCCGAGTAACCCAACTGCTGGGCCAGGTGATCAATCTGGGCGACCAACCCCAAGACCTACCTCCTGAAACCATTCAAAAGCTGCTAGAAACCCTGGGCTGCCAGGTCGCCCCAACCGACGAGACGGGTGTGTGGGCTGTAACTGTCCCCCCCTACCGCTACCGGGATCTGGAGCGTGAGGTGGACTTAATTGAAGAAGTGGCTCGCCTCTACGGCTACAACCACTTTGCCGATACCTTGCCCCACAAGGCGATCGGCGGCTTTTTGTCGGTCGAGGCGGGCCTGCGCCGCAAGGTGCGGGAGACGTTTCGGGCTGCTGGGCTGACGGAGCTGCTGCACTATTCGTTGACTAAACCGATTAGCGATCGCCAAGTCACCCTCGCCAACCCGCTTTTTCCTGAATACTCCGCGCTGCGCCAAGATTTGGTGGATGGGCTGATTGACGCCTACGAATTTAACCTTAACCAGGGCAACGGCCCCCTCAATGGCTTTGAGATCGGCCATATTTTCTGGCAAGACGAGAGCGGCATCCACGAGGCCGAAGCGGTGGGCGGCATTGTCGGCGGCGACGGGCGATCGAGCCAGTGGGTGACCAGCGGTCAAGATCAGCCCCTCACCTGGTACGAGGCCAAGGGCATTCTCGACGGGGTGTTTAATCGCCTCGGTCTGGCGGTTGACTACCGCGCCGACAGCACTGACCCGCGCTTTCACCCCGGTCGAACCGCATCGCTTTGGGTGCGAGGGCGCTTAGAGCTAGGCCGCTTTGGCCAGCTCCATCCCCAACTGCGGCAGCAGCGGCAGCTGCCCGCTGAGGTGTATGTGTTTCAGCTCAACTGGTCGGCGCTGGAGACCTGTCTGGTGCCGGTACTGCAAAAGTCGGTGAAGTTTGCGGCCTATTCCACCTTCCCGGCCAGCGATCGCGACCTGGCCTTCTATGCTCCCCTAGAGGTTTCCGTTGCTGACCTAACCACAACCATGACCAAAGCCGGGGGCAAATTGCTAGAGTCCGTCGCACTGTTCGATGAGTACCGGGGCGAAAGCGTGCCCCAGGGCCAGCGCAGCCTCGCCTTTCGCCTGGTCTACCGCTCCCCCGACCAAACCCTCACCGATGACGCCGTTGACCCGGTGCACAAAAAGGTGCGCGTTACCCTAGAGAAACAGTTTGGCGTCACCCTGCGGAGCTAGGAGGGCAATCGAGATGGCAAACGCTGACTTTCTGCTCTATGTTGATGCCCAGTTCATCAGCCCTTACGCGCTGTCGGCGTTTGTGGCACTGCACGAGAAGGGGATTGCCTTTGACATGCAGACGGTGAATCTGGCGGCGGCGGAGCATAGAGCACCGTCTTTTACGGCAGTTTCTCCTATACAGCGAGTTCCCACACTGGTGCAGCAGGGGTTTAGCCTGGCTGAGTCATCGGCGATCGCAGAATATCTCGAAGATCTGTTTCCAGACGATCCTATCTATCCCCGCGATTTGCGCGATCGCGCCCAGGCCAGACAGATTCAGGCGTGGCTGCGCAGCGACCTGATGGCCCTGCGGGCAGAACGGCCCACGGAGGTGGTTTTCTTGCAGCCCATCGAGACACCGCTGTCTGACCAGGCTAAGGCGGCGGCAGAAAAGCTGTTTGCGATCGCCGATACGCTGCTGCCTCACGACTCCCTAGCGCTATTTGGCGAATGGTGCATCGCCGATACCGATCTGGCTCTGATGCTCAACCGGCTCGTTTTCAACGGCGACCCGGTGCCAGAACGGTTGGCCGACTATGCCAGGCACCAGTGGCAACGACCCTCGGTTCAAACCTGGGTCAACCGCCAGTGCTGAGCATTGGCTTCGAATCAGCGCAGAGCCTAATATTCTCGTTAGCGCGTCTGAACCTGCCAATGTTTCAACGTGCCAACGAGTGATTCAGCCGAAGTATCCCCCTTACCCCGACCAGACTAACCATTCTCGGCGTCAGCGGTCTCTGGCCTTACGGTGTGGTGGTGCCACAGCCGATAGCCGCCGTAGCCGAGCGCTGCCAACAGCACCCAATAGGGGCTAAAGGCCAGCAGCCAGAGTCCCAGCTTTAGCCCGCTAACGGTAAACGCTTTCACCGACTGAGTTGCCGATTCCCAGGTGTTGCCTAGGGTTTCTCCGACAGGCCGCAGCGGGGTTACTTGCGTCACGGGGCTTTGCAGGGTGAGGTAAATCTGTGAAAAGGCCACCTGCCGCTTGAGGTTTTGCTGCTGAGCAGCCATGCGCTCGATCGCCTCGCGCACAGTGCTAAGCTCCCGCGCTACCTCTAAAACGTGGGAGATTTCGCCCGATCGCTCCATAATTTTCAGCAGCGCCGCTTCCGACTGGCGCAGATTCTTCAGCCGAGCGTCGAGATCCACCAGCTGGCTCGACACATCTTCAGCGGTGAGCGACTGCTGCTGCACAGTACCTAGGGGGCGAAGGGCATTGAGCACATTGTCTAGCTCTGCCTGAGGTACTCGCAGTGTCAGCGACACCTGCTGGGCAGTCCCTTCGGGAGAACGGTTGTCTTGCAGGCTCAGCATATCTCCCTGGGCCTGCCGAAGAATGGTTTGTACCTGGTCTACGGCAGCGTCAATATCTGTCAGTACCAGCACTAGGCTGGCCTGCTTCACCAGCTGAGGCGCAGGCTGCCCGATGTCGTTGGGGGCTGGTTCAATAATGCCACCACCCCTCGCCACATCAGAAGCCGCTGATTCTGCCTCGGGGGCGATCGCCTGGTTGGCAGGCGCTCCAGCATCGCCCAACACTGCGCCAGATTCTGGGGCCATAGCCTCTGGCTGGCTGGCCATATTGGGCGCGCTGGCGCAGCCACCTACCAGGGCAGCCCCCAGGGCGATCGCTAAAAACTGAGCACGGTGAGCGCGGAGAAAGGTAGAACAGGTCATCGGGTCGCCTAAGCCAAACTCGGATGGCTTTACTATGGCCTAGACATTTAGAGGCCAGGGCCGAGGTTACCAATAGTGAAACCAACTGGGAACGCTATGGTCTGTCGCCCTGCAAGCCGGGGTACTTTGGCTTAAAATTTGAACTATAACAGGAGCGCCCATGACCACAACCCCTGACAGAGAGCTCACCTTAGCTGATATCGCTCAACAGATAAGCGACCTACAGGCCGATATGGAACAGCGGTTTGAGCAAAGTCGCCAGGAGCTAAAAACCGAGGTGCAGCGCTGGGATGAGCGGTTCTTTCAGTTTCAGCGGGATAATTTGACCACGGCGCGCACCATCATCATTACGGCGGGGAGTGTGGTCATTTTGTCGCCAGTACTCCAGGCTCTTGCCCCGGCGATTCAAACGGTAGTTTCTCGCCTGGCTGGCGGGGACATGGCTCAGTAGCCCACGGCAGGATTTTAGGATTTCATGGATAGGAGCGATCGCCCCCAGTGCCAAACGCCATTACCGTAACCGTCAAGCTCTTTGCTATTTACCAGGAAGCCTACGGCCAGCCTGAGGTGCAGTGGCAGCTTCCTGAAGAGGCTACAGTTGGAGCCGTACGCGATCGCGCCCTAGCCGAGCACCCAAAGCTGGAACCCTGGCGCGATCGCACTCGCCTGGGCCTCAACCTTCAGTTCGTGGCCGACGATACCCCACTGCACGACGGCGACGAAGTGGTGCTGATTCCTCCAGTGAGCGGCGGCTAACGCCAGTACAAACGCTCTAAAGCAAAAGTTCTGTTTCGCGCAGAAAACTTAAAGAAACGTTAGAGTCGCTGCATCACAGGAAGGGCAGGCGATCCCCAATTTTTTTGTTTTTAAAGGATTGCAAAAGCTCCCAAAAGGTTCATTACACTCCGGACATTTCCATACCCATGGCGTAGAGTTGATTGTGTTGGCCCCATATCTAGCGTTTGTGTTGGAGCGCCCGCTATGGACTGGTTTCCTCGCCGCCATGCCGTTGTCTTAGCCCGCAGCAGCCCCGGTCGTCTCGCCTACCTGGAAAAAACCGGCATCATCGTGCCCCAGCGAGTGGGAGACTCGCCCCGGACAGAGGTGCTCTACTCTTGGGAGCAAATTCTCGAAATTCGCGCAATTAGCCGCCTGCGCCTGCATTTGTCATTTCAAACTATTCGCAAGATTCTACAGTACTTTGACGACCACGGCGTGGGCCGAACCCTACGTGATAAGCACCTAATCATCAACCACCATGGGGTCAGCTGGGTACAACCGGGGACGGCGGTGGCTCCTCAGGTGATTCATCTGGTGGGTCACGGGTGCAGCTTTATGGGTCAGTTTGTGCTGATGCCCGTTGAGGCTAACGCTTCAGAACTGGGGTTGGCTACCGGTCTAGCTAGCTCCGCTGCTCCTAAAGTGGTGGATATCGAGCATTTTAGGCAAAAGGTGCGCCCGCGCTAGCTCCTAGTTGAGGCCGGTAGACCGATCCCTATCGGTCTATGGGTATGTTAGGGAAGCTATCTGTTCACTGGTCAAGCGATGGAAAAGCCTGAGCTACCTAAAGGCATGCGATCGCGCACCTACCGATGGGTCACCGCTATGGTTGGCCTGTTGTTTATCGTCTTAGCGATCGCCATACTTGCCACCGCTGAGGGCGATCGCAAACTGGGAGCCACGTTGGCCGCTGTTGTCGTCGGAGGCCTCGGCGTCGATGCTGTGGTCAGCGCCGCCCGCAACCGTCTATCGATCCTGGCGCGCATTGGCCCCCTGCCCTAAGACTTTCGGCCAATTTAAGCTGCTGGATAGAAAAAAGCCGCTGGATCGATTAGATCCAGCGGCCTTCGCTTAGCTCACCATTTCGCCAGTTTCTTGGAGCACATGCAGGCGGTGGTAGATGCCACCGTGGGCCAGCAGTTGTTCGTGGTTACCCACTTCGGCAATGCGGCCCTCCTCTAGCACCACGATCTTGTCGGCTTCGCGCACCGTACTCAGGCGGTGGGCAATGATGATCGTGGTGCGGGTGCCCAAGATAGAGCGCATCGCTAGCTGAATCGATCGCTCCGACTCGTAGTCAAGGCTAGAGGTCGCCTCGTCAAACACCAGCACGTCGGGGTTGACCAGCAGGGCGCGGGCAATGCCCAACCGCTGTCGCTGACCGCCCGAGAGCCGCACCCCCCGCTCACCCACCACGGTGTAGTATCCCTTGGGCAGGCGATGAATGAACTCATCGACCCGAGCGATGCGGCAGGCTTCGTTGACCTGCTCCATGGATGCGGTGGGGTTGCCGTACTTGAGGTTGTCGAGTAGGGTGCCATTAAACACGTCCACTTCCTGGTGAACGATCGCCAGCCGCTTCCGATACCCCGTCACATCCAGCTGGCGAATGTCTTCGCCATCGATCAAAATGCGGCCACTGTGGGGGTCAAAGTAGCGAAACAGCAGCTTCACCAGGGTTGACTTACCCGAACCCGATCGCCCCACCAGGGCCACCGTTTGGTAGGGCTCGATCAGCAGATCAATGCCTTGCAGCACCGGCTTTTCGGCATCGTAGCCAAAGCTCACCTGGTCAAAGTGCACCTTGCCGGTGAACTGGTAGGTGGGCAGGCTTTCGGGGGCGTCGGTCAGGTTCACCGCGTCGGTACCCAGGGGCTCTTCCATAAATTCATGGAAGCGCAGCATTGAGGCGTAGCGGCGGGCAAAGACCTCGCCAAGGTTGCTAATCGGCTCTAGTTCGGAATAGGCCATGCTCGACACCGTCAGGGTGGTGATAAAGTGCCCCAGGGAAATGTGCCCCCGCAGGGTGGCCAGCAGGGTGAGCACCAGCAGACCAAACACGCAGCTTTGAATGATGAAATCCTGCCAGGTGCCCAGAATGACATAGCCCTTGTGAATCACCCGAATCACCACAGCGAACTCGCGCTGCAAGCGCTGGCTCTGCCGCCGCAGTTCATTCCCCTCCGCCGCGAAGGCCTTCACCGTTTTGATGTTGGTGATGATCTCCGAGGTGCGGCTTTCGGTGTTTTCCATGTAGGTGTCGAGGGCCTGCTCTTTTTTGTTCAGGCGAATCAGATCCTTCAGGCTGAAGCTGAGAATGCCGATGAACGATACCAGAAAGATCAGCGCGATCCGCCAGTCAATCCACCAGATGATCACGAAAATGCCCGTAATGCGCACCAGCTTAGGAATCAGCTGTCCGGCAATTTCAGGATAGGTCCAGGTGTGGTTAGACAGCCCCCGCGCCACCCGTCCGGAAATGCGACCGGGGTTGTGCAGGTCGTAGTACCCCAGGGGCAGGGTCAGCAGCTTGCGAATCACCGAGTGGCTGTGGTCGCGCCGGGTGCGCAGGGCAATATCCCAGTGGAACCAGTCGGCCAGCCAGGGCTGGATGGGGGCGCGGATTACGGTGGCCAAAAAGATAATGGCTAGAAAGAGGGCGATCGCCAGTCCTGGCCCAGCCGGATACCTCACCACTGCCGCTACCCGATCGACCATGCCCTGACTCAGGGGGTCAATGGGCTGGTCTGAGAGCACGTTGAGCAACTGGCCAATGCTGTAGGGCACCGCCAAATCCACCACCTGAAACAGGCTGCTGGCGGTAATGCTCCAGATCGCAGCCCGGTGGTAGCGACTGTAGTATCGAAGCACGTGTTGAAAGGAAGCCATGACGGTAACCGTCCTGCGGGCGAGTATTTTGTAGTATACATACTACAACACAGGATTCCGGATTCTGCAAGGCTTTTGTGATCAGAGATTCGCTTCGGCCTTGCGCTTGAGATTGTTTAACCAAGCCACTAGGGAGGTGTCGAGGGTGGTTTGCATCATGCCCTTGGTTAACCGCACCAGCCAGCCCTCAAAGGATTCTGCGGTTGTCACCACCACAGCATCGCCCATGGGCTCTAGATCCCAGGTGTGGATGGCATGGGTGCCGATGACTTTACCCGTCCAGCTCAGGTGGCGGTGGGGCTCAACCGTTTGCAGGGTTGAAAAAATTCCGGTCCCGTTGGCCTTCCAGCGAAAGGTGGAGCCGGGTTGTATTGGCCCCGCCAGGGTAGCCGCAGAAATATGAGCGTTCCAGGTTGGCCACTGTTCGATGTCGGTCAAGATTTGCCAGACAGTCTCAATGGGAGCATTGATAGTGATCTGGTGGCGGGCGCTGACGGGGGCGTTGGGGTTGATATCCATGGGTGCTTCACTTGCAACATCCCCATAGTAGGAAGCTCCTCACCCGGCGCGCCTTGACGTGGGTTAAGGCTTTGACTGTTCAGCTAGTCGCCGCTCGTACACCCGACGCTTAAGGCGGCTGAGCGATTCGGGCTCTAGGCCCAGATACGAGGCGATGTAGTGCTGGGGCACCCGCTGCAACAGGTCGGGCTCCGCCTCCATCATCGCTAGGTAGCGCTGCTCTGGGGTATCGCGATAGAGCGACAGCAGGCGATCGCGCAGCCGAAAGGCCAAAAATTCCACCACTCGCCGCATCAGCTGTGGCCCTTCAGGGGCGTTCTCCAACACGGCCAACACCTGTCGGTTCAGCATCAGCACGTCAGAGTCTTCGATCGCCTGGCAGGAAAAAATCGCGGGTCGCTGTAGCCGCAGATTTTGGTAGTCGCCCAGGGGAAAACCCTCTGGGCAAAAAAACAGCGTCAGCTCTTTGCCGTCCTTCAAAAAGAACATTCTCAGACAGCCGTGCAGGGTCAATCCCACAAAGTCGCAGGGGTCGCCTTCTTGTAGCAAAAAATCGCCTTTTTTGAGCGATCGCTTCTCCAAATACGGCTCCACCAGCGACCAATCCATGGTGAACTGGGGAAAGATGTTGTGAATAAATAGACCTAGTGGCTCACGCATGAGGCAGGGGTTTCAAAACTGCTATTGCACAACGTTCTGCTGACTAACCGACGAGCGTTTTTCCTAAAAACAGCCAGGCCAACCAGGCAATGTAGTGAATGACAACAATCGCCCAAAACTCGGCTTGGTAAGACGGTTTTTGGCTCTTATGACGCAGTACTTGCTGAGCGACAAACCCGCCAGGCCAACCGCCAATCAATTCACAGAAATGCAGTGTTTGTTCAGAGGTTCGCCAAACTTTTTTCTTAGCCCGTGTCTTGTCGTCGGCATAGACAAAATAGGTGACGATACTCATCAGAGGATAGAGCACCAGCGGCAGCGGGTTACCTGTTAGCCCAGCAAAATGAGCTGCACCCGCCAAAGGAAACGCCAACAGCAGCAGTAGCTCAGCGATTGGCAGGCGTGAGTATGACCTTTCGCTTGGCTTGTCATTGCCCTTAGCGGCAGCCCTTGGCGAAGTCCCCGATGGCCCTTTTGCCCCGGCAATAAACGCATTGACAGCGCGGGGCTTGCCCTCTGAGTTAAGCACGCAGTAGTAGCAGATCGTGTCATTTTCCCGAGGGCGGCGGGTTGTATTTTTTAGCTCAGAAACATGGAGAAAAACATCTTTACCGCCGCCAGCCGGTTGAATGAACCCAAATCCGCGATCGTCATTCCATTGAGTGAGTTTTCCGCTGCAAAGGTTAGATCTCATAGGTGAATTCTAACCTTCAGGAACCATCCCTTGAAACTGCTACGCAGAGCCACGTTGCACCAGCGTTGCGATCGCCTCAACCAGCTGGGCCGACTCCATGGGTTTGGGCAAATGCTTTTGAAACCCGGCAGCTAACACCTTTTGCTGGTCGATCTCGCTAGTGTAGGAGGTCAGGGCGATCGCCGGAATTTGCTGGGTACGGGTCACCGCTCGAATTTGCTGCATCAGCATGTAGCCATCCATGCCGGGCATGCCAATGTCGCTAATTAAAATGTCGGGTTTCATCTGAGAGAGGGCCGTAATCGCAGCGGCAGCTGAGGGCAGAGCCGTTACCTGAGCGCCCAATTGCTGAAGCGTCGTGGTGATTAAATCGCGGCTGTCGGCGTCATCCTCAACGATTAAAACGTGAATGTTTTGCAAGTTGCCCATCACCACGGGAGGGCCAGTCTCCGCTGGCATATCTACCGCATCAACCATGACTGGGAACCGCACCGTAAAGGTGGCCCCCTGATTTTCGCCGGGGCTGGCGGCCTGAATGGTGCCGTGGTGCAGATCTACAATCTGGTGGGCGATCGCCAGCCCCAGCCCCAGCCCGCCAAAATCTCGGGTGGTGGTGCTGTCGGCCTGCCTGAAGCGATCGAATACATGGGGGAGAAACTCAGGGGCAATGCCTTTGCCAGTATCGCTCACCTGAATCTGCGCCCAGCTGTCTCCATAGTCTAGCCGCACTGTGACGTGCCCGCCCTGAGGCGTAAACTTCACGGCATTGGACAGCAGGTTCCAAACCACCTGCTTGAGTCGATTGGGGTCTCCCAACACTTTAGAGGGGGAACGGTCAAGCTCGGTGTCGAGCTGTACGCCCTTGGCCTCACCAATGGCGCTTACGGTTTCTAGAGCTTCTTGAATGATCATCGTCAGGGAAATGGGCAGGCTGTTGAGCACCAGCTTGCCGCGCAGGATCCGCGACACATCGAGCAGGTCGTCAATCAGCTGCGCCTGGAGTTTGGCGTTGCGCTCAATGGTTTCTAAAGCGTATTCAACTTTGGCTTCGTTGAGCTGGCCCGTGCGCAGCAGCCTGGCCCAGCCCAAAATTGGGTTGAGGGGCGACCTCAGCTCGTGGGAGAGCACCGCCAGAAACTCGTCTTTGATGCGGTTGGCGGTCTCGGCGGCCTCTCGGGCCACCCGCTCCTGCTCTAGCAGCCTGAACCGTTGGGTTTCCAGCTGTTTTTGGTCGTCTACGTCGGTGATGGTACCCACCCAGCGGGTGACTTCGCCGCGGCTATCTTGCACCGGCAGCCCACGATTGATAAACCAGCGATAAACTCCGTCATGGCGGCGAATGCGCTGTTCGATTTCAAAGCCAGTGCCCTGTTCGATCGCCTGCTGCCACAGCTCCAGGGTGCGTACCTGCTCGTCGGGGTGAACAATTTTAGTACCGCCGATGCCGGCAGCGGCATTTTTTGAGATGCCCGTGTACTCATACCAGCGCTGGTTCCAGTATTGAACGCCGGTGCGATCGGCCATCCAGACCATTTGGGGCATGGCCTCGGCCAGCACCCGGTAGCGTTCTTCGCTCTCCCGCAGGGCATCTTCCGCCTGCCTGCGGGCGGTGATGTCAATGCCTACCAGAGTGACCGTCCAGCAGTCTTGAGCCTCGTCGCGGCGAGAGGTGAGGCTGTCGGCAATCCACCGAATTGAGCCATCTTGGTGGCGAAAGCGGTACTCCACCGTGATCGGGCGCTGCTCAAACACCGCATCAAACATCCGGTCGGCATTGGCGGCCCAGTCTTCGGTAAAGGTGCGCGCCGTCCAGATCTTTGGGGTCAGCTCAGCCAGGCTATAGCCGGTCAGGGCCTCACAGCCGACGGAGCGATAGTCGAGGATGTAGGTGCGATCGGCAAAAAAGCGGCAGCGGGCGATGGAGGCCGGAGCCGTGTTGAGCAAGCTGTTGAGCTGCTCTTGGGAGGTTTGCAGAGCCTGCTCCAGGTTTTTGCGATCGCTGATGTCGCTCCGCAACAGCGACACCCCATTCTCAAAGGGATACACCCGATTTTCGAGCCAGCGCCCTTCAACGGCGGAGAACAGCTCAAAACTGGTGACGGTCTGAGCCTCAACGGCCCGGTGCAACTGCTCGTAAAAGGGGGTGGCGATCGCCTCGGGAAACACTGCCCAGATCGACTGCCCCAGCAGATCTTGACGAGGCTTTTGCAGTGCGGTAACGGCGCGATCGTTGACGTAGGTGAAACACCAGTTTGAGTCCAACATCATGAACTCATCGCTGATGCTGGTTAAGACATTTTCTAAGTTTTCGCTAACGGCCTGGGCTTCAGCTCGCAGAGCCCGTTCGCGCCGCTCACCCAAGATTTTTTGAGTGGTTTCATTGACGGCAATAAAAATGCCCCCCACCTGGCCCGACTTATCCCAAATCGGCGTGTAGGAAAAGGTAAAGTATCCCTCCTCAGCCCGACCGTTGCGGTTCAAAATCATGGGCTGATCCTCAGACCAGGTCGCTTCACCCGTGGTTCTCACCTGATCCAAAAGGGCTCCCGAGAAATCCCAGACTTCCTGCCAGCAATCTTCCCCCCGCTGACCAATCCCCGCCGGATGCTTATTTCCCGCAATGGGAATATAGGCGTCGTTGTAGAACTGAATGTAGTCTGGCCCCCACAAAATCTGCATGGGAAACCGCGAAGACAGCAAAATTTGCAGCGCAATGGTAAGGCTGTGGGGCCAGGTTTCCATCGGCCCTAGGGGCGTATCTGACCAGTTGAAGGCGCGAATCAGAGATCCTGTCTCTCCCCCGTTTCTTAAAAAGGCCAAACCGCTGGATGATGCCATTCTTTACTGCAAATGCCTATCAGCAAATTAACAACATTGAAAGCTCTGTCGAGGGCGGGTATTGCGCTACGTCTTAGTGCTAAAGCTGCCCCCAAAAGACCCATTACAAACAATTAAACGAGCCTATCAGCAACATTCCGCTCGAGTTACACCCTACGAGAGGAATCAATCAAACTGCATAAAATTTAAGAATTAATTTTGGTGCAACGTCGAGGGTGCTGACAGGGAAAACCACCTTAGACTTAGGGTGTGCTAGGGCAATCTGCCCAGCTCTATTTTAGTGGTTTACCCTAGGCAATGACACCTTTCATAAATTGTTAAATTCAGTTACCCACATCTATCTTTGGTAGTATTTTATACTGGTTCCGCTTCGACCATAGGCCATCCCCTAACGCTGAGCAGACAGTGCTGAGTTGTGTAACCCGGCGATAGTGGCTGCCTCAGAGGGGAAACCTTACGTATGGGTGTGCTCAGCGGTCAGGCTGTACGGCTGAGCACGGCTAACTCAGCTGAGCCACAGCAGTTTCAGCGATCGCCCCCTAGGTGACGGCTCAATCCTGACTATCCTCAGCCGCCAGGCGGCCAAAGGTGCTGGGCCACCCCCAACCCCAGATCCCTGACGCTAAACCCACTCGTCCATGACTTCTCCGAGAGAGACCTAGATGCCCTCTGGCCCCATTCGATTATTACTGGTAGAAGATTCCCCCGTAGCGCTGGTGCTCTTGCAGCGCATTCTGAAAGAGGCACCCGATATGGAGGTGGTAGGGGTAGCCCGTGACGGCCAAGAGGCCCTGGCCATGATACCGACGGTGAAGCCCACCTTAATCTGCACCGATCTGCACATGCCCAAAATGAATGGGCTAGAACTCACCGAAGAGGTCATGGCCCGCTGCCCCTGCCCCATTTTGGTGATCAGCGCCTCGGTGCAACCAGAAGATACCCAGACCGTCTTTCGCATCTTAGAAGCGGGGGCGCTCGATATTTTTCCCAAGCCGCGCACCGGCCTCGCCTCGGAGGATGGGAAGACCAAGACTGAGCTGCTGGCAAAAATTCGGGTGCTGGCGGGGGTATCGGTGTTTACCCACCGACGGCGCAGCTCGGCCCCGCTATCGTTGCCCACTGCTCTGCCAGGGGCATCGGTGCCCACCGCACCGCTCCATAGACGCCCCCGACTGCTGGCCCTGGGCGCATCTACCGGCGGCCCCCAGGCTTTGATGGCGATTTTGCAACAGCTGCCTAAGACCTTTCCGGTGCCCATTGTGTGCGTTCAGCATATTAGCCATGGGTTTTTGCAGGGGTTGGTCAATTGGCTCGACAGCAGCTGCGCCCTGCGGGTCACCATCGCCACCCCCGGCACAGTGCCCCAGCCCGGGGTGGCCTACTTTCCCCCCGAGCACCACCATTTAGAAATCGACGGTGGCGGTCGCCTACAGCTCTCCCTAGGTGACCCAGTGTGCGGGCACTGTCCTTCGGTGACGGTGATGTTTAAGTCGGTAGCGGCCTACTACCGCCAGTCGGCGATAGGCGTGCTGCTCACGGGCATGGGGCGCGACGGAGCCGACGGGCTCCATGCTCTGGCTCTGGCGGGGGGGCTGACCATCGCCCAAGACGAGGCAAGCTGCGTGGTGTTTGGCATGCCCAAGGAGGCGATCGCCCTGGGGGCCGCTCAGCAGGTGCTGCCCTTGGGCGCGATCGCCCCCTTTTTGCTCAGCCAGGTTTTTGCTAACAGTTCCACTTAGGAGTCTGGCGTATCGTTAGGCACGTCCCCTGTACCTTCTAGCGGAGGCTTGCGATCGCCCCGGCAGCGGCTGAGGAAATTACGCAACTGTATGAACAAGCGTTAACAAACCCTCCGATCGGGGAAACTTTGGAATGGGGTAAGCTGCTGTGGCACCGTAGCTGGGGCTAGCCGCAGAGCTTTTTGAGGATCTACTGTTCAGCCGTTAGGCTGAGGCATTTTTTGGCCTGGCACCCATTGACCTGCGGCCCTTTGGGCATTGCTAGGGTTAGCCACCACCGTATCATCCCCCTTTGTTGACGTCTCTTTTGGCATCGTCACCTTACGTAGGGCGCTCCCGTTGGGCGATCGCCACGCGTAACTTAGGGAGTACCTATCTATGGCAAACGCGGAACATCTAGATATTCTCAATAAAGGAGTAGAGACCTGGAATGCCTGGCGGCTCCACAATCCTGGTATCAGGCCAGACTTTCAGGGGGCCGATCTAGGCAAACTGCATTTGCCTGGCATCGACTTTCGTCACGCCAACTTTTACGAAGCCAATCTGCGAGAAAGCATTTTTGCTCGGGCCAATTTTGAGTCGTCAACCCTCTACCGCTGTGATCTGTGCATGGCCGATTTGAGAGGGGCCAACCTGAGCATGGTTGACTTTTATAAAACCAACCTTTACACCGCCAATTTGAGCAATGCGAATCTGCGCCATTCGCACTTTTACAAAGCCGATATGCAAGAGACGCTGCTCAACGATGCTGACCTGGGCGAGTCTAACTTTTACGAAGTCGATATGCGCGAGGCCATTCTGCAATCGGCCAACCTGGTCAGAACCACCTTTTATTACTCCAACCTGTGCAATGCCAACCTGTGCCAAACCAATTTGAACTGCGCCAGCCTGATGGGAGCCAATATGGCCAAGGCCAATCTTCGGCGGGCCAGCTGTGTGGGCACTAACCTGTTTAGAGCGGTGCTGAGCGGCGCTGACCTGACCGAAGCTGACCTGCGCGAGGCGGTGCTGCGGCTGGCCGATCTCAGCAATGCCTCCCTAGAAAATGCCAACCTGTTTCGGGCAAACCTCTCTGAAGCCTGCCTCGACTATGCCCAACTGGCGGGGGCCAACTTTAAGAAAACCAACCTGTGGCGCGTCAACCTGGGCCAGCTGATTTTAACCCATCCGGGCCATGACCGAGACGCCATTACCGTTGACTCGGGCGCGCTCAACTAGCCATGGACGATCTGACCCTAAAGCGCATTAGTCAGCTCATCGCCGACCACTCGGGTCTGTGTATCCGCCTCCAAGATGTTCAGCTGCTGTCGGACAAAGTTTGGCTGCGGGCTAGGGCACTGGGCCTGACCTCCCTGGCCGACTACTACGACTACCTCAAGGGGCTAGACCACAGCTCCAGTGTTCTGGGTAGTGTCAACCCTCACCAGCCGCGGTCTGAATGGCAAGAGCTGTACTCTATTTTGACCGTTAACGAAAGCTATTTCTTTCGCGACAGCAACCAGCTCAGGCTGCTGAGCGATCGCCTCCTGCCCGAGATTCTGCAACGCAAGCAGATGGCAGCCCCCCTGGGCAGCAAACCCCGCCTAAGCATTTGGAGCGCGGGCTGCTCCACGGGGGAAGAGCTGTATTCGATCGCGATCGCCCTTGACCAACTCAATTTTCCGTGGCACCAGTGGAATACCCAGCTGATTGGCACCGACATTAGCACCGCCGCTATCCAGAGCGCCCGAGCAGGGCTGTACGGTAGCTGGTCGTTTCGGCAGACGCCCGCCGATCTGCGGCAGCGATATTTTCAGGCCCAGGGGCAGGTCTACAAAATTTGCGATCGCCTTCAGCAGCACGTGGTCTTTCAGGTCGGCAATCTGCTCCAGGATCTCTGCCCTAGTCTGGTGCCGGGACAAGGCGATCTAGACCTGATTTTGTGCCGCAACGTGTTTATTTACCTCGATCGCCAGGCGATCGGCCAAATTATTCAAAAATTTCACCGAGCCCTGATTCCCCAGGGGTACCTACTCACCGGCCATACCGAACTCTACGGTCAAGACACCAGCCAGTTTCAGGTCACGAGCTGCCCTGAAACCGTGGTCTATCAAAAGCCGCCCCAGCCTGCTCTGCCCCTGCCCGCCGCATCTACGACAGCAGGTCTGCGGCAGGGCACGCCTAGCCCGCAACCGGCTCGCCTCTCCCCCCTAAAAGTTGTCTCCTCCAACCCCAACAAAAGCTTAGAAGCAGTCCTGGAAGAGGCCGCTGCGTTTCTTCAACAAGACGACTACGCCAGCGCTATTCGAACTGCTAAACAGCTCTACCAGGCTCACCCGCACTGCATCGCCGCCCGCAAAATTGCCGCCCGTGCCTACGCCAACACTGGCTGCTATAGCCAGGCCAAACAACTCTGTCAGCAGGTCATCCAGAACCACCCGCTCCACCTCGACATGCACTATCTGCTGGCTCAAATTGCCGAAGATGAAAATGATCTAGAAACCGCTAAACGGCACCTGCGAAAAATTATTTACCTAGACCCTGATTTCGTTAAGGCCTATCTCGATCTAGCCAGTATTTACGATCGCGCTAACCAGCCAGAGAAAGCTAAAACAACCCGCGAGCACGCTCTCATTTTATTATCGAAACTACCGCCCGGTCAGCTGTTAGATGACCACAGCGATGTCACCGTTGCCCAGTGGCAAGAACATCTCAAAAAGCAAGCCGCTGGCAGCGATCGCCCCTAGCCTCAGGACCAATCTCGCCCCAACAGCGCGTAAAACTGGCCTATACACAGCTCATTAGCAGCCTTTAAGTTGTGTAATGACCGACACACATTTCCAACATTTTCTCTAAATTGCTGATTACCCATCCCACTGGGGAATGCTAAGCCGAACGCAATGATTTCTCCCTATTCAGACTTGGACTGAATGGCGTAATCTGCGCTCTGCCGTGCTGATTTCCCCTCGGGGATTACCCGCGATGACCCCGATATCCTATCTTTTGTTCACGCTAGACGATGCCCACTATGGGCTAGCCGCTGAGACCGTGCAGGAAATGTTTCTGCTGCCCGCCCTCACCTCGGTGCCAGAATCCGGGCCGGAGGTCGCCGGATTGCTCAACCTGCGGGGTCAACTGCTGCCGGTCATCAATCTCAGGGTGTGCCTGGGCTATACCCGGCAGCCTAACACCCCCAGCCAGGCCGTCATTGTGGTGCAGTGCGGCGAGCAACAGGTCGGCTTAGTAGTAGACCAGATTCAAAACGTAGAGGCGATCGCTCCGAGCAGCATCACCCCAACCCTCGAGACTCCCTACTTTGGCCAGGCCGAGCAGCCTCTAACGACCGGGTTCGCTCGCTGGGGAGACACCATTCTCACCTTGATAGATCCAGCAGCCTTGGGCCAGGGCTCGCCCAGTTTAGCCGCGTCTTCCCCAGTTCTAGCCGACCAGAGCAACCCATTTATGGCGCAGTTTGGCCTTGCCGATCGGCAAGTGCTACAGGCTCGGGCGGCTGGATTAACCCAGGTCATTGCCGACGAAAGCACCTCAGACCTGGCGGCCTTGGCCGTCGTTGGTCTAGAGGGCGAGCGCTTTGCCCTGGGGTTAGAGACTGTGCACGAATTTACTGAAGTACCTCAAATTACTCCCATTCCCTGCTGCCCGGTGCACATTGTGGGAAATATAAATCTGCGTGGTGAAATTTTAACCCTAGTAGACGTGCGTCACTTTCTAAATCTACAGCCAGCTGGCCCTCTAAAACCTAAAAAAGCCGTGGTTATGCGGCTCGGTGCTTTAGTGGCAGGGGTTGTAATTGACGATGTCTTCGATGTCATTTATCTACAGGCTGCAGAGATAGCGGCAACGCCAACCGCCGTCTACTCAAGCGACAATCCTTACCTGAGAGGCTTCGCCCAGCAGGGCAATTCTATGCTGACCCTCTTAGACCTACCAAAACTGCTGACCCAGGGCGATCTCGTTGTCAACCAATTAGATTAATTAATTGTGAAAAACTCCTTAGATTTAAGCTCTAAATTGCCTCTCTTTGGCCGCTCACCTGTCCGCACTTTAGAGAGAGATGCCTTGAACAGGCAAAAGCACTGGAAGCTACGCCACTGGATTATATTGGGCTACACCGTGCCCGTGCTCGCCCTGATCGCCTCTGCGGGCATCACGATGGTTAACGCACGCCAGCTCGTCAAGACTTCTGACGAGCTCAAACGAGCCTGGGAAATTCATGAAAGAGTTGATCACGTCAACCTGACTGTTCAAGTTATGGCCCGTGCTACCCGAGGCTATTTACTCCAGAGAAACCCGACTTCACTACTAGACTTTAATAAAGCCAAAACCGATTACATGGCGGTGGTTGATGAGCTAAATGCTCAAATCACAAATCCAGAGCAGCAGCAAAATCTGACTCAGATTACTGCGCTCATCGATCAGTTCATTGATGCCCACCAGGACATGATCAATCTGGTCAACCAAAATCAAGCCGCCGAGGGGGTACAGGTCTGGCGAGAGAGCAACGGGCGCGCCTTAAACAGCGAGATTGCCAGTTTATTAACCGCTATGGAAGACCTGGAGGGGGAGATCGTCGCGCGCGATGAAGTCAAACAGGCGGCTGCCATACGGCGACTACAAGTGACGCTGCTGATAGCGGCCACCCTCTCACTACTGCTGTCTGCCCTGATTGGCAGCTTGGTGGTGAGCAAAGCCTCACGCATTATGGATCGGGCGGCGGGAGACATTGTTACCTCAGCCAGCGAGATTGCCGCCAGCGTTGAGCAGCAGGAGCGCAACAGCAGCCAGCAGGCCGCTTCGGTGAGCGAAACCAGCACCACGATGGATGAACTGGGGGCTTCGTCACGGCAGTCGGCAGAGCAGGCCGAAGCCGCTGCTGCTGGTGCCCAACAGGCTCTGACCCTGTCTGAAGGCGGCACCCGCGCCGTTGAACGCAGCCTCGACGGCATGACCGACCTGAGAGAAAAAGTGGATGCGATCGCCGACCAGATCCTACGCCTCAGCGAACAAACTAGCCAGATTGGCGGCATTTCTGGCCTGGTCAGCGATTTGGCCAACCAGACCAATATGCTGGCCCTCAACGCCGCCGTCGAAGCCGTGCGCGCTGGTGAACACGGCAAGGGATTTGCCGTCGTCTCGGGCGAAATTCGCAAGCTGGCCGATCAAAGCAAAAAATCAGCCGAGAAAATCAACGCCCTGGTAGCCGACATTCAGACTGCCATCAACGCCACGGTGATGGTTACCGACGAGGGCACCAAAACCGTAGAAGAAGGAGTCAGAATTGCGGAGGAAACCGCCGACGCCTTTTCCGGGGTCGCCGATGCCGTCAACAATGTGGTGCTCAATAGTCAGCAAATTTCCCTCAACGTGAAGCAGCAGGCAGTCGCCATTCAGCAGGTGGTCAGCGCCATGAACAGCCTCAACAACAGCGCCCAAGAAAATGCCAACGGCATTACGCAAATTAAAGTGGGTACCCACCAGCTCAACGAGAGTGCCCTACAGCTCAAAGTGGCCATTTAACCGGTTCTTTAACCAACTGCCACCTCCCGATCGCAGCGGCAGCGGCAATTTCGCCCGAACAGAATGCCCCTGGGGATTCTACGCCACCCTCGCGCCCCGTGCCCCACCGGAGGGCAGCCACCCACCATGACGCCACCATGATGATTGACGACGCCGAACTCCGCGATATTTTCAAGGCCGCCAGCGAGGAGCACCTGCAAGCCCTCGACGACGGACTGCTCCACCTCGAACAACACCCCGACGATCTAGACACCCTCGCCAACCTGATGCGAGAAGCTCACTCCCTCAAGGGCGACGGCAACATGCTGGGGGTCACCGATTTGGGGAAGGTTGCCCATCAGATCGAGCACATCTTCGGGGCCATCTCGCGCCGGGAACAATTCCCTTGTGCCGATCTGTTTGACCGGCTCGCCCACGGCATCGCCGCCATGCGCCAGATTGTCCAGGTAGCGGTAACTGGCGAACCTACCACGGTGCAGGTGTTTTATGTGTTGGCCAAGCTCATGGGAGCGGAGACTACTGCTTCAGCTCCGGTTTCGGACCCGGTGGTAGAGGTAGACGACGCTATTTTCGCCCCGGCGATCGCAGGGGCAGATTTTGAGGCTGACGCAGTCTTCGCACCGGCATTTTTGGAAATAGACGAGCCTTTGAACGGCAGTCAGGGCACAGAATTGGTAGCGCCCCTGCCTGCTGAGGGAACTGGTTTGAGCGATCGCTACATCACCGACAGCGAACTGCGCGATATCTTTAAAACCGCCAGCGCAGAGCGCCTGCAAGCCCTCGATGACGGGCTGCTGAAGCTGGAGAACCATCCCGATGACCTGGCCCTGCTCGATGGGCTCATGCGCGAAGCCCACTCCCTGAAGGGGGATGGCAATATGCTGGGGGTCACTGACCTCGGCAAAATCGCCCACCACCTTGAGCAGATTCTCGGCGACCTGAAGCGCGGCGAAGCGGTGCTGTCGGCGGATTTGTGCGATCGCCTCGCCCACGGCCTCACCGCCATGAAACAGCTGGTGCATGAAGCCACTACCGGCGAACCCACGGGGGTTAACCTGTTCTACGTTCTGGCCGAACTCATGGGTGCCCCCCTCAGCCCCCAACCCCCAACCCCCGCTGCCACCGCGATCGCCACCGCCCCACCTAAATCCCAGAATTCACCGGATCTCTGCCCAGAGCCACCCCCAGAACCTGTTCTCCCCACTCCTTCACCCCCTCACCCCTCTCCCTCCCCTCCCGACCCCGACCTCACCCAATCCGCTGACTACCGCATCGAGACCATCCGCGTCCCCACCCAGAGCCTCGACGCGCTGATGACCCAGAGCGGCGAGCTGACCGTCACCAAAATTCGCGTCGCCCACCGCCTGGCCGAAATCGACGCCATTACCAACCTGTGGGAGGAGTGGAGCCGCGATTTCTTGATGAACCGCTTTTTGCTCCACGACGCCCAGCAGGGTAAGCCCGTTTGGCAGCAGCTCGACAGCTTTCAAAATCGTACTGAGCAACACCTAGAGCAGTTGGGCACCCTGGTTCAGCAGCTCAGCAGTGCTCTCCACGCCGACACCGCCCGCCTAGAAACCATTACCGATGGCCTAGAGGAAGGCATTCGCACCCTACGCCTGCTACCGCTGTCTACCCTCTTTAACCTGTTTCCCCGCCTGGTGCGCGACCTGGCTCGCCAGGAAGGCAAACAGGTGCAGTTGCTGATCGAAGGGGGCGACACCCGCGTCGACAAGCGCATTCTCGAAGAGATGAAAGACCCGCTGCTGCACATGATTCACAATGCCATTGACCATGGCATTGAGTCTCCCGCCGAACGCCTGCGGCAGGGCAAGCCTGAGGTGGCGACTATTACCCTGCGCGGCTATCGCACCTCGACCCGCATTAGCATCGAAGTCAGCGACGACGGCCGGGGCCTCAATGTGGAGTCGATTAAGCAGGCGGCTGTCCGCCGGGGACTGTATCGTCCCGAGGAGTTAGAACTGCTGACCCCGGCGCAAATTCAAGGGCTGATTCTCAGTCAGGGGTTTTCCAGCCGCACGCTGGTGACCGAGATTTCGGGTCGGGGGGTCGGCCTAGACGTGCTGCGCACGAATGTGGAGCGGCTCAAGGGCAGTATTGACATTCAGTCTACGCCCGGCGAGGGCTGTACCCTGCGCATTCAGCTGGGCACTACCCTGGCCACCGCCCATGTACTGCTGGTGGCGGCGGGGGGGCAAACCTTTGCGCTGCCTGCGGAGTATGTGGAGACCGCCTGCCTGGTGCAGGCTAGCGAGATCTTTACCCTGGAAGGCCACGACACAATCCTGCGGGACGATCGCCCCGTTTCGGTGGTCTGGCTATCTGACCTGCTCAATTTGCCCAGGGCCGAGCCTAAGCAGCGGGGGCGATCGCAACAATCCGACGGCGGCGAACCGCCCCAACGGCGGCTTGCCTGCATGATTTTGCAGTCTGGCCCAGACCGCCTAGGGGTTTTTATCGAGGCGCTGTTAGATGAGCAGGAGGTGGTGCTCAAACCCCAAAGCCAGTTGCTCAAGCGGGTGCGGTACATTGCCGGGGCGACCATTTTGGGCACAGGAGATGTCTGTATGGTGCTCAACCCCCAGGATTTGATCGCGGCAGTGCGCGATCGCGGCAGATCCCCATCGCTACCGGCGGTCAATCTGGACGCTGCCGAGGCCCAGGACGAGGCGCGGCCCCGATGCATTCTGCTGGTCGAAGACTCGATCGCCACCCGCACCCAGGAGAAACGCATTCTAGAATCGGCGGGCTACGAAGTCGTCACGGCAGTGGATGGCCTAGACGGGTTTAACAAACTGCGATCGCGCCCCTTTGATGCCGTCGTCTCCGACGTGCAAATGCCAAATCTGGACGGACTGGGCCTCACCCAGCGCATTCGGCAGCAGCGGGAGTATAGCGAACTGCCCGTGGTGCTAGTGACCACCCTAGCCAGCGAAGACGATCGCCGTCGAGGGGCCGAGGCCGGAGCCAACGCCTACATCACGAAGGGCAGTTTTACCCAAGACCTGCTGTTTGAAACCCTCAATCGCCTGATTTAACCTGCTTTTGAACGGATAGCCACAGGTGCACTGGTTGGACGACCAAAGACCCAAAAACGTTTGAACATCTGCACGTTCAAACGTTTTTAGCAATAGACCCTTGAGCTTAATTCTCGTCTGAGGCATTGGGCAGCAGCCTGCCCATCACCGCCTTGAGCCGCTCGGGCTGGCAGGGCTTAGTCAAATAGCCTGAAGCCCCAGCCATGCGGGCTTCTTGCCGGTCGGCCTCGGTGTCGCGGGAGGTCACCATGACAATGGGTAGGTTCTTGAAGCGGGGTAGACTGCGCACGGTGCGGCAGAGCTCAAACCCATCGATGCCGGGCATGGAGATGTCGAGCAGCAGCGCTTCGATCGCCTCTTGATAAATTACAGACAGCGCATCCACCGCATTGTCGGCCAGCAGCACTCGGTAGCTGTTATCCAAAGCGCGTTTGATCATTTGCTGGCTAATCAAGCTGTCATCCACCGATAGGACGGTTTGCTTAGTGGAGACGCAGGTGGACATATGCAGAGAACCTCTCGGGGTCAAGGTGAGCGCTTGTTATAGTTATGCCCAAAAATTGGGTCTTTTCATAACGTACTTACACGTAATGGTTTGAAATTAATCCAAACATCACTGCTTTTAGACCGAAATACCGGCAAAATTTCGGTTGTAAGGGCCGTTAAGGGGTGCTTTTCCCAATTTGGCTTAGGGAACCTGACCTAAACAACCACCGTGCTGTCCAGTCGGCTAGACACTGTTGGGGTAACCCTCCCCAGATAACGGCTGGCGACATCGGTGATTGAGGCATTGGTGTTAGAGTAATGAGTCCTAATTATCGGTGAGGACGGGCGGGCAGGATGGAGTTTGAGGCGATCGCGCAATCGTTGGTAAACGCAGGCCGCTTTTTGGCTAGCCAGGGCTGGGCACCGGCCACCAGCGGCAACTACTCGGCCCGGCTGGCCGATGGCTCGGTCGCCATTACGGTCTCAGGGCGCGATAAGGGCCAGCTCATACCCAACGACATTATGGTGGTCACCCTGGCGGGAGAGCCCCTGGGTTCTGGGCAGCGATCGTCAGCCGAGACACTGCTGCACACCAGCCTTTACCAGGCCTACCCCGAGGTCGGGGCGGTGCTGCACACGCACTCGATCAATTGCGTTAGCCTCTCTCGCTGGCTGCTGAGCCAGGGGCAAACCACCCTGCTGTTAACAAACTATGAATTGCTCAAGGCATTTCCGGGAATCACCACCCATGATGGAGAAGTCGCCATCCCCATCGTGGACAACAGCCAGGATATGGTAGCCCTGAGCGAGACGGTGCTGACCCGGCTCCAGGCAGTGCCTGCCCCAGGCTACATCATTGCGGGCCACGGGCTGTACAGCTGGGGAGCCACGGTACCCCAGGCGCGTATGGCCACCGAGGCGCTGGAGGTGCTGGTGAGCTGCGCCCTGCAGGCCATACTGCTCGACCGAACATTTGCTTAGCTCCACAGAACCTATTAATTCAAGGACGACCCTCAATGACCCTACTCCGTATTTTTAGCGACCAGGATGGTGCGACGCTGCTGGATGAGTACCGGGATGCGGATGCGATCGCATCAGCCCTGGCCAGTGCTGGCGTCCGCTTTGAGCAGTGGCAGACCCAGGCACCGCTACCCCCTGCCGCCGACCCTGAAGCTATTCTGACCGCCTACGCCAAAGACATCGATCGCATTAAGGCCGAGGGCGGCTACGTCACCGCCGACGTGATTCGCATGCACCCAGAGCATCCCCAAAAGACCGAGCTGCGCCAAAAGTTTTTGGATGAGCACATTCATAAAGAAGACGAGGTGCGCTTTTTTGTGGAGGGGCAAGCGGTGTTTTACCTGCACCTAGACGACAAAATCTACGCCACCCTCTGCACCGCTGGCGACCTGATTGGCGTACCCGCCAACACCCCCCACTGGTTCGACATGGGCGATGCGCCCCAGTTTGCCGCCATTCGCCTGTTTTGCAACCCTGAGGGCTGGGTGGCCCACTTTACCGGCAGCCCTATTGCTAAAGGATTTCCTGAATACCATGCTTTTGCTTGAAGGGCTTCCCCTAGGGGCGATCGTGCTCGATATTGAGGGCACCACCACTGATATCGCCTTTGTCAAAAACACCCTGTTTCCCTACGCAGAGCAGCGGCTGGAGGCCTTTATGGCCGAGTTGGCCTCCACCGCCGAGGGGCAGACGATTTTGGCCCAGGTGAGGATAGAGGTTGGCGATGCCGACATGTCTGTAGAGGACTGCATCGCCCAACTGCTAGCCTGGGCTAAGGCCGACCAAAAGGTCACTCCCCTCAAAGCCGTGCAGGGCATGATTTGGGATGAGGGCTACCGCACCAAGGCCTACTATAGCCACATCTACGACGATGCCGCCGCCCACATTCAGGAATGGCATCGGCGTGGGGTGCCGCTCTACATCTATTCGTCAGGCTCGATCGCAGCGCAGAAACTGCTGTTTGCCCACACCATCGTGGGCGACCTCACCCCTTGCTTTCAAGGATATTTCGACACCACCACCGGAGCCAAAGTGGATGCAACTTCCTACGAAAAAATTGCCAATACGCTAGGAATCTCTCCAGAAAAACTGCTGTTTCTGTCTGACCATCTAGGCGAGCTGGAGGCAGCTCAGCAGGCGGGCTGGCAGGTGCGTGCGGTACAGCGCCCCGGCACCGCCGATTTTCCCCCAGATCTGCCGTCAATTAAGCACTTTGGGGAATTGCCCATCACGTTTAGCGAGGCTTGAATCAATCGCTATTTCCATTTCCCAAATAGGCGGGTAGATGGTGGGTGGGTTTAGGATAGGATTATGAACCAAGAGTCTTTCCCTGGCGTTGCTGTCACTGTATCGGCTGACCTACAGCTCACAATTCCGAGTGCGGTCGGCAAGTCATTGGGCCTCTCCGAGGGGCAGTGCTTTCAGGTCATACGGTATCAAGACCGTATAGAGCTAATTCCCATTCGCCCAGTGCAAGTGCTTAAGGGCTTTCTCAAAGGCATGGATACCGACTTAGCTAGAGATGCCGACCGACTATGAGCAATGTGGTGGATTCCTCTGGTTGGCTTGCCTATTTTGCCGATGAACCTAGTTCAGGCTTTTTTGCGCCTGCAATTGAAGATTTCAGCGGCTTGATCGTTCCTGCTATTAGCCTTTACGAGGTCTTCAAGCACATCTTGCTTCGGCGCAGTGAAGACGAAGCTATGCAGGCCATTGGGGCCATGCTGCAAGGGCAGGTTGTTGATTTAGATTGTGAATTGGCTCTTGATGCTGCCAGGCTTTCTATCGAAAGTAAGTTGCCTATGGCAGACAGCATTATTCTTGCAACGGCCTACAAGTTTGAGGCCACAGTATGGACGCAGGATAACGATTTTGAGGGCTTGCGAAATGTTCGTTATTTGGCGAAGGGTTGAAGAAGATAGCGAGGATAGGTGCGAAGAAACCAGGTTTCTGGCGGGATTGTTTCCCTTAGCCCTTGATCTGGGCCTAGAAACCTGGTTTCTAGGGTTGGGGCCTACTCGTAGAGCCAGCCCTTGGCAGCGGGTTCCCAGCTCACCAGTTCAGATTCGGTGAACCACAGGGCGATTTCGGCCTGGGCGGTTTCGGGCGCGTCGGAGCCGTGGATGATGTTGCGGCCCACAGTGACGCCCAAATCGCCGCGAATGGTGCCGGGTTCAGCTTCTAGGGGCTTGGTCGCACCGATGATTTTGCGGGCTGAGGCGATCACGCCTTCGCCTTCCCACACCATGGCGACCACGGGGCCAGAGGTGATGAAGTCTACCAGGCCAGCGAAGAAGGGGCGCTCGCGGTGCACGTCGTAGTGCTTTTCGGCCAGCTCGCGGGAGACAGCCATGAACTTCAGGCCCACCAGGGTGAAGCCCTTGGTTTCAAACCGGCCAATGATGTTGCTGATCAGACCGCGCTGAACGCCGTCGGGCTTGATCATTAAAAAAGTGCGTTCCATAGATACCTATTCCTAGTGCGTGGTGCAGAGATGTGGTGAAAGACCTTTACCATGCTCAGAAACGGTGGCCATTTTGTAAAGGATTTAGTCAAAGTTTTATGGTTTTGGGACGGGCCAGTAGCGATCGCCCCCGGCATCGTACCGCCAGCCGCAGCCGTCGGGGTCGCGATCGCGGCTCCAGGCCAGCAGATTGAACGCTACCGCTGGCTGGGTCAGTTCAGCTTCGGTGCAGCCCAGCCTTTGGGCCAAATCGGCGGCGGTGAGCGAGAGCACCTGGAGCGTTGCAGCTTCGGCAGTCAGGGTACTGGGGGATCGGAACGTGTAGAGCACATCCCCGGCGGCGGTGGGTTCAAAGTCACCCCAGAAATCCTGGGCGCGCTGGTCGAGAAAGCGGCGGGCCTCGCTGCCGGTGATCTGGGCGGCGATCGCAAAGTCGAGCACGCTGATGCGCCCCCGATGGGCGGCGACCTGAGCGTAAAACACCTGGTGCAGGGCGCGATCGCGGGTTCGTTGCCGTCGCCAAAGCCACAGGGCACCCGCAATTAACCCGCCAACCACTAGCCAGGGCAGCAACAGCTGAATCAGCAGCACTGTAGCCAGGGCAGCACCGGCCATGATCAGAGCCATCAGCAGGCGATATTCGAGCCCGGCACCGGGGCTATGGAAAGGCCGCAGGGGCATAGATCCTCGGGGGTGTCGGCGGGCTGAGCCGCCCTCTCGCCTTCTATTGAAGCAGGGGCAGACAAATTTGGGGGGTGCAGGGGTCAGCTAAAATGCTGTCACGCGGTTGCGCTGGCAGCATTGCGCTCCTTGGCCAACCCAGATCGATGCACCGATGCTGACCTAGGTTTCGCCATGCTGACCTTTGCCTCTCCCACCGATGAAGCCCAAGCGGCTGAGCTGATGCAGCCCTGCCTCATTCGCGTAATTGACAACATTCGCAAACACACCGAAACCCTCGACTGGCGCGCCGACTATCTAGAGCAGGTGCGGTGGCCAGGCAGTGCTACCCCTGAACAGCGCCAGCAGGTGCGCGACCTAGCCGCCCAGCTCTCGGAGGCATCCCCAGAGGAAGACAAAGCTATTCGCCAACAGCTCAGGCAGCTGCCCGCGCCCTCCCCTGGCTACGAGCTGCGGCTGACCAAGGGAGCTGGCGAAGCCACAACCGAGGAGCCTCGCACAGTCACTCTGGACGTTTGGGAGCTGTGCTTTGACGTGTGCTTTAGCGACTACCAGCCTCCGCAGCCAGCATCTGTGGATCCGGCTTTGCTTGACGACGATGGTGAGATCGACTGGCTAGCCCTCGACGAAAAGGCAAAAACCCTGGTAGAGCAGGCGATTGACCAGGCAACGGCGGCGGCGTAGGCGGTCAAATACGGCACAATGGGAGAAAATATCCCCGCTAAAATGCTCGATCTGCACAGCCACACTACTTTTTCTGATGGCACTCTCCCCCCCGCCGACCTCGTAGCGGCGGCGATCGCGGCGGGAATAAAGGCGCTGGCGATTACCGACCACGACACCCTGGCCGGGTGGGATGAGGCGATCGCCGCCGCTGGAGACAGTCTAGAAGTGGTGCCGGGGGTAGAGCTCAGCACCGTAGAAAACGGGCGATCGCTGCACATCCTAGGCTTTTACCCCGATCGCAAATCCCTGGAACCACCGCTGGTAGAGCGCATTGAAGGCCGCCGCCGTCGGGCTCAGCAGATGGTCGAAAAGCTGGCGGAGCTGGGCTACCCCATTGAGCTGCCGCCCATGGCGGGCAATATGGCCCCCGGTCGCCCTCACCTAGCAGCGGCCCTGGTGAAAGCGGGCTACGTCGAGTCAAAGCGGGAGGCCTTTGCCCGCTGGCTAGGGGACAGTGGCCCCGTCTTCGTGCAGTACGACAAATTTTCGGCCGCCGAGGGCATTCAGCTGCTGCGCGACTGTGGGGCGGTGCCGGTGTGGGCGCATCCCTGCCTGTTTAAGGGCTCCACCGTCGATGCGCTACTGCCCCAGCTGGTGGAGGCGGGGCTGATGGGGGTCGAGGTCTATCACCCCCACCACAGCCCCAGCGACGTACGCCGTCTAGAAACCTACTGCCATGACCACGATCTGGTCATGACCGGCGGCAGTGACTACCACGGCCCCCCAGAGGAAAAAGCCCGCACCCCTAACCCCAGGGCCGAGCATCCGCCCAGGGAGGCCGTCGGGCTAAATCAGCTCCATCTGCCCTTAGACTTGCTCCCCCCCCTGAAGCGGTCGGCGGCGACCCTGACGACAAGTCTGGGCGCTGGCGCAGCCTCTCCAGCCGAGCATCGCCAACCGGACGGTCACCATGGCTGACCCCACCTTTGACACCCTCTGGCAGCTGGTGGGAGGAGTGCTGAGACTAGACCCAGACGCCTTTCGAGTGTTTCACCAGATGCCCGACAGCATTGCCCTGGGGGTCGTGTTCGTGGCGGGTTTTTCCCAGGCGGTGGGCCAGGGTATTGTGCTGTTTATCAATCGGGTCAAGCCGCTGCGGTATGTGCTTAGCCTGGTGCTGTCGGCGCTGCTGTTTGTAGCGGGCTATCTGTTTTGGGCGCTCAGTGTTTGGGTGGTCAGCCGCTGGCTGCTCGACCAGCCCATCCCCTGGCGGGCGGTCAGAGATAGCCTGGCCTTGAGCTATTTGCCTTTGATATTTAGCTTTTTGGGGGCCATGCCCTACCTGGGCGTGCCGCTGCTGCGGCTGCTGGCCCTGCTCAACCTGCTGACGGTGGTGTTTGGGCTGGCGGTGCTGGGCCAGATTTCCCTGGGGCAGGCGGCGGGGCATGTGCTGCTGGGCTGGCTGGGGCTGGTGGTGGTACAGCAAACCACCGTGGGGCAGCCCATCGTCAACCTGGGTCGCTGGCTGACCAACTGGACAGCCGGGGTACAGCTGGTGGTCGATCGCGGCCAGTTGAAAACGCTGATTGCGGCCAACCCCCTGGGGCCGGGGCCATCCACGGCGATCGCCCCAGGGGGCCTGACCTTAGCGCCGCCGTCGCTGAGAGCCCCTGAACCCCTGCCGGGAGCCTTTCTGAAGCGGCGATCGCGGCGGCTAACCCTGCTGTGGATATACGGCGGTTTGGGCCTGCTGGCGCTGGTGGTGGCCCTCAGCTTAGAACCCCTGAGAGGGTTGATGACGGCGTGGTACGGCCAGAGCCGCCCGGCCCGCTGGTTCGCTGATTTAGTCTGGGTGGGGGCGATCGCCCTAGTGGTCGCTGCCATGCTGGCCCCCCTAGAGGCCCTAGGCTGGTGGGCCGGGTGGTACGGCGATGGGGTGACCCCGATCAATTCAGAGTCCTCCAAGGCCCAGCCGCCCGCCGCTACTCAGCCGCGTCGGTATATTGTCTACCTCGACGGCATCAACCAGGCCACCGCCGACTACCAGCCCACCGTGGCCCGCTATCTCGACGAGTTGGGCCGGCGGCTTCCCCCCGACATCGCCCTGGTTGAGGGATTGATTCCCTATTCGGTGCTCAACCGATCGCTGACCGAGAACCGTCCCCTGGCCTTCTTTTGGCGCGGAGTCGAAACTCTGACCCAGCGCCTCGGCCCCTGGGTGGGGATGATCATCAACATTCGCAATATTTTGATTGTGGCAGTGTCGGCGGATCAGCGCTTTGGCCCGATCTACAACCAGGGGGTGGCCCAGCAGGTCTACGAAAGCCTGCTGCAAAACGGCTACCCCGCCAGCGGCGGCATTCCCCTGACTTTGATTGGCTATAGCGGTGGCGGGCAGATTGCCATGGGCATTTTGCCCTTTCTCAAGCAGGGGTTGGGGGCCCCAATCGAGGTGATTTCTCTAGCCGGGGTGATCAGCGGCAACGGGCGGGTGCTGGAGGCCGAGCAGCTCTACCACCTGGTGGGCAGCCGCGACCCGGTCGAGCGCCTGGGGCCGATTATGTTTCCCCGCCGCTGGGCGATCGCCCCCCTGAGCTATTGGAATCGGGCTAAGCGCAAGGGCAAAATCAGCTTTATGAATCTGGGGCCGGTGGGGCACCAGGTGCCTGGCGGCGTGCTCGACGACCAGGCTTTTTTGCCCGATGGTCGCAGCCACCTTCAGCAAACCCTTGACCTCACCCTCGATATTTTGGTGGGGGATCTGCGTCAGCTTCTGGATATTCAAAAAATTCAGGTGACCCACCCCGGCAACTACTACCAGTTTCAGAGCGCGCCCTTTAACCACCCCAGCTACTACCCGGTGCGGCAGACCCTGGCTACCCCCGAGTACCGCCCCGTGGGCGACTGGC
Organism: Leptolyngbya sp. CCNP1308; assembly: GCF_034932455.1. NCBI lineage: Bacteria > Bacillati > Cyanobacteriota > Cyanophyceae > Leptolyngbyales > Leptolyngbyaceae > Leptolyngbya > Leptolyngbya sp. CCNP1308. Next base: position 75,537 of record NZ_JAYGIH010000111.1, read on the forward strand.
TAGGGCGGCTGATCTTACCCACCCCTGACGAGCGCCTCTCGCTGGATGGCGTCTGGTTTGAGCTGCTCCACACGCCCCCCGCTTACCGCCACTGCCTGGGTCAACAGGTAGCCCTGCGCTGGCGGTGCGATCCGGGGCTCAAAAAACGCTTTCAGGCCGTGACTCGCGACATTCACTTCAGCGCCGAGGCTGAGGCATCGCACCGGGACGGCATGATTTTGCCCACTCGCCTCAACCACTGGCGCTTGGTCACCCCCCTCGAATCTCTTGCCGGGGCCCATCCTGTCGATGACCTGATCGTCAAGCTGCCTGACCCGGTGCGGATCGAAGGTCTGGATGGGATGGGGAACGCGCTATCCAAAGCGGCCATCGCGATCACCATTGCCCACGAGCCAATTCAAATTGCGGGCCTCTACTATGCCCTGGTGCAGTTTCTGAAGCCAGCAGAGGAAGGGGGCGATCGCTACCATGTAGTCCACTACAACCCCGCCACCCAAGCTTTTGACGGGCTCCAAGAAACCGTGCGACTGCCCCAGGTTGTGCCCGATGGGGATGGCATTGCGCCCTCCACCAGTCAAGCTCTGGAGCGATCGCCCCTGAATGCCGTGGGCTGGTATATCCACGGCGCACAATCCCACGACGGCGAATTTGTGGTGCAGGCCCTGCGGCCCCGCCAGCTCCTTCAGCTACGGCCCGATCGCACCCTCACCAGCCCCCGCCAGGGGCGGCAGCACCTGCGCCGCGAATCGTGGGGAAACCTGGTACAGAAAAAAGGCACCACCGAATCGGTGCTGATCGATCCCAACGCGGCCTCGGAGCAGGCGGCAATCGCCCAGTGGCGAGAGGGCGATCAGGCCCTGCTGGTGCATGTCTATGGCGGCATCGGCGGCGAAAACCGCGAGCCCGCCGCCCAAGGCCCGGTTTATTTTGGCCACTTTGCCTACGGCATTGCCACCGTGGCCCGTGAGCCGCTCACCCAGGAGCGTCAGTTCGATATCCACTACCACCAGGTCTACACCCACAACCGGCGCGGGCTGGTGGCAGGCACCCTCGACTGGTCGAAGTACATGGGCGATCGCCAGTGGGGGTTTCTAGGCACCCGGCCCGTCTCTGACATTTTGGTCAAGCTCCCCGCCTATACCGAGCCCTTCGACTTCAACGGCGCCGCCTGGGCGGCCCTCGATGATCTGCGCATCGAGCTAGAGCTGATGACCGCCCGCTACCGAACGGGCGACGGCACTGGCGTCACCTACGTCGGCCCCGCCAATAACTGCGCCCAAGACTCAAATCAGGCCATGTACGCCAGCGCCGCCCACTTAGAGGCTGCCGTCATCGCCCACCGGGCCACCCTCAAGGCCTGGGAAGCCGACAACCCCGACCAGGCCCAGCAGTTTCAGCAGTTGCTCGACCTGCGCCGCAACCTTCAGCAAAAACTTCTGCCCTTTGGCAGCGCCCGGGCCGACTGGGCCGACGAGCGAGAATCCCTGGGCAGCAACCTGTCAGACTTTCCGCTGCAAACGGTGGGGCGAGGGCTGCTGAGCTGGCGCACCATGCTGCCGCGCAAAGCCAGTGACACCATCACTCAGCTCTGCCTGCGCCACGGAGCCAGCCTGTGGGTCTTGCGCACCAACCAGGTAGGTGGCCACGATCCGACAATTGAGCCCCTGGCACCGATCACTCTGTAAAGAACCTTGTGCACTTACCAAGTAATGTGTATGTGAAGATGGAGTAAAATATCAGGCAGGCACTTTATAACTTTCTTACGGATCTGTTATCACAATACTAGTAGAAATACGTAGAGTCCCTGGTCGTCCCTGGCTGAACTGGTCGTGTCCCTGATGTTGTCGATAGCTGCTCCGCCTTGGCCCGCTGGTGCCTGGCCCAGAGCATTCAGACCCTAAGAAGCTGTTATTGCGGTTATGCCATGCTGAACGTCAGCAAGTTTTATCGTCGGGGCTCCCGACATTTAGCCACCCAGGTTACTGGCCTCGCCTCCTTGGTGGCGCTAGTGCTAGTGGGCCTACCCGCCCAGGCCAGTGTGACTCTCACCCGAGCCGAAGTCGAAGCCCTGCGCAATCGAGTTGAATTTATTCCTCGGGGGCGGCAGGCTCGCGCGGCCAGAATGTCAGATTTTCTCGCCGTGGGCGACGCCCTACGGACTGCCGCCTCCTCCCAGGCCGACCTACGCTTCAATGACGGCTCCTTAGCTAGGGTCGGGGAGCGGGCGACCTTTCGATTTGTGCCCAACACCCGCAATTTTCGCCTCACCAACGGCACCGTGCTGCTGCTGATTCCGCCGGGGCAGGGTCGCACCAATATTCAAACCCCCAGCGCCGTTACGGGCATTCAGGGGTCAGCGGTGGTCGTGCGCTACGTGCCAGAAAGCGACTTGACCCTGGTGATGGCCCTCACCAACAACCCCGCCGGGCCAATGACGATTACCGCCAATACCTGTGGCGAAGGCGGTGCCGACTGTGGCACCACCGAATATGCTCTCTACGGCGGTCAGATGGCCCTGATTCAGAACAACCAGGTGCAAGTGGTTGAGTTTGACCTGCCCACGTTCTACCAAACCAGCCCCTTGGTGGAGGGGCTAGAGCTCGACAATCCCAACGCTGAGTCTCCCCTGGGGCCAGCCCTAGAGGCCGTGCGTGCAGAGACCCTGGAAGCCCTGGCGGAGCAAGATCCCTTCTCCGAAAGCATCACCCTGAACCCAGCCTTTTTTGGCGTAGAAGGCAATACCCAGGTGGCGGGTGAACAGCCCTGGCTACTATCTCCTGCTGGGACCGGGACATCTCCCCTAGCCAATCTAAACAACGCGCTGACTCCGGGCGATTCTCTAGTCACCGCCATCACCCCGTCCGAGACCTCAGGCTCTCAACCTGGGCTACCTGGTGGCCCGATCTCCACTCCGGGTGGCAGTGGTAGCCTGCCTGGTCTCCCCCAGTCTGACCCCATTGTGAGAGTTGATCCAACACCTATCCCCGACCCAGTCTTCATACCACCGGTCAAGGAGCCTGAGTCCTCTCCCCCTCCAGTGATCACTCCACCGCCTGTAGAAGTTACCCCAGAGCCCCCCGTCGTGGACGGGCCGGGTCAAGCCGAGCCACCACCGTTCAACGAAGGGGTACCCGCTGAGCCACCCGCTCAACCTGGTCCATTTTTCCCACCCGTCAAATAGGTTGAGATTAGACAATGGGTTGGATTGGGAAAGCGCTGTTTGAGCAAGTTGGTGTGGTGTTATACATCAGTGCCAGCCTGCTTTAGGCTAAACGTGGCCATTACCGACAGTGCGACCCCATGCTGAGCCAGATCAAATCGATTGTTGAAGCAATTTCGCCTCGCCTGATTGAGATTCGCCGCCACCTGCACAGCCATCCAGAGCTCAGTGGGCAGGAGTATAAAACAGCGGCCTACGTAGCAGGGGTGCTTTCCTCCTGCGGGCTGCGGGTGCAGGAGCTGGTGGGCAAAACCGGGGTCGTAGCTGAACTGCCGGGCCAGGATGACCCTAGAATTTTGGCGATTCGGGCCGATATGGACGCGCTGCCCATTGCCGAACGGGTGGATCTGCCCTTTGTCTCGAATCAGTCGGGCATTATGCACGCTTGCGGCCACGATGTACACACCACGGTGGGCTTGGGCACGGCCATGGTGCTGGCTCAGCTGGGCCTGCCGCTGCCGGGCACCACGCGATTTTTGTTTCAGCCCGCCGAAGAAACCGCTCAAGGTGCCCGCTGGATGATTGAGGATGGGGTGATGGCAGGGGTTGCGGCCATTTTAGGGCTGCACGCCTACCCCACGATACCGGCGCGAACCATTGGCATTCGCTATGGGGCACTCACCGCCGCCGCCGATGACCTGGAAATTATTATTGTGGGCGAGTCGGGCCACGGGGCGCGGCCCCACGAGGCGATCGACGCCATCTGGATTGCGTCGCAGGTGATCACGACTCTGCAACAGGCGATTAGCCGCACCCAAAACCCCCTGCACCCAATTGTGCTGACCATTGGGCAGATCCAGGGCGGGCGCGCCCCCAACGTGATTGCCGATACGGTGAAGCTGCTGGGCACGGTGCGATCGCTCCACCCTGACACCCGCAACCACCTGCCCCAGTGGATTGAGGGGATCGTAGCCGGGGTATGCCAGCCCTACGGAGCCAAGTACGAGATCAACTATCGCCGGGGGGTGCCCTCGGTGCTCAATGACCCCACCCTGACCGAACTCACCGCCCGCTGCGCCAGCGAAGCCCTGGGCAATGAGTACCTGCAAATTATCCATGAGCCATCCCTGGGGGCCGAAGACTTTTCGCTGTACTTAGAGCACGCTCCAGGGACGATGTTTCGCCTGGGGGTAGGGTTTAGCGATCGCCCCCTCAACTACCCACTGCACCATCCCAAATTTGAGGTAGATGAGTCGGCGATCGCCGCCGGAGTGCTGACCATGGCCTACGCCAGCTACCGCTACTGGCAGCTGCCGCCCCGGTCTCCGGGTAACTAGAAATCTGGTTTAGAGTCCCTAACCGTTCATCGCCCGACTCATGGGTAGATTCAGGCTAGCCCCGCAACGGCTGGGCCTTACCCCAGAACCAAAACTCCGATAGACTAATTGACTTGGGTGCCCCCTAGAGGACGTAACGTTGTCAACGCCGATTCCCATCTACCTGGTAAATCAGACCGACCTCGCCAAAGACCATGCCGACAGCCAAGCCTGGGCCCAGGCCACTGGGTTTAAGGCCGACTCCAGCACCGTTTGCCTGGTGCCAGGCACCGAGGGCACCCTGGCCAAAGTTCTGGTTGGCAAACCCGACCCGGTCGATACCTGGACTCTGGGAAACCTCGCCAAAACCCTGCCGCCCCACACCTATACCCTCGCCGACGAGTGGCCCGCCCCCATGGACACCAAGCTCTGGCTGGGCTGGTGCCTGGGCCGCTATAGCTTTACACCCTATAAGCGACAGTCGCCCCCCCCGACAGCTGAACTTCTGCCCCCCCCAGGGGCCGACACCGCTTACGTCACCACCACCGTGGCCGCCACCACCCTGGTGCGCAATCTGATCACCACCCCAGCGGGCGATATGGGGCCAGAGCAGCTTCAGGCGGCGGCGCAGGAATTATGCGATCGCCACCTTGCCAACCTCACCACGCTGGTCGGCGACGAGCTAATCGGCCACAACTACCCGATGATTCATGCCGTGGGTCGCGCCTATACCCAGGCTCCACGACTGCTCGATATCACCTGGGGCAACCCTGACGATCCAAAGGTCACGCTAGTCGGCAAAGGCGTCTGCTTTGATACCGGCGGCCTCGACATCAAGCCCGCCGCCGGCATGAAGCTAATGAAAAAAGATATGGGCGGTGCCGCCAACGCCCTCGGCCTAGCCGAGATGATCATGGGTATGCAACTGCCTGTGCGGCTGCGGGTACTCATCCCAGCGGTCGAAAACAGCATAGCGGGCAACGCCCTCCACCCGCTAGATGTGGTGCCCTCCCGGCGGGGGCTGACGGTGGAAGTGGGCAACACCGACGCTGAAGGTCGCCTGGTACTGGCCGATGCCCTCTGGGAAGCCGTCTGCGAAGAACCTGCTCCCCAGCTAGTGATCGATTTCGCCACCCTCACCGGAGCGGCCCGCGTGGCCCTGGGCACTGAGCTCCCCGCCTGCTTTAGCAACCGCCCCGAACTGGCCGATACCCTGCTGGCCTGCGGTCTGGGGGTCGATGATCCCCTCTGGCAGCTGCCTCTGCACCAGCCCTACCGGACTATGATTGACAGTGCTGTGGCAGATCTCTCCAACGTTTCGAACAGCTCCTTTGGCGGATCGATTACCGCTGCCCTGTTTTTGCAGGAGTTCACCCGGCCTGAGATTCCCTGGGTGCATCTCGACCTGATGGCCTGGAATGTGAGAAGCCTGCCGGGTCGCCCCGAGGGTGGTGAGGCCATGGGCATGCGCGCGGCGTTTGAGTTGATTCGGCAGAAGGTGACCAAGGGTTGCGCCTGACACTTGAGCACCGCAGAAGTGGGACAGTATCGCTGCGGTCTATAACCAGTGGGCCGCTGCGATCGCTGACTAACATAGCCTCTAAAGCCCTTAATACAGCGTAAAGACTGTATCGTCGGCATCGTTAGAAAAAAGCAGGAACTGCTAGGCTCAGGCTAGCGCTGTCACAGTTTAGCTAGATTTTTCGGCTCTACGGGAATGAGTATGCTGATGTAGTCGATACTATACCGAGTCGTTATGGTGCCTCTGCTCACGGAATTACTAGGTCTATCTGGTGTTGATGTCGAGTCTTATGAGGCCACTGAGGACAGCT
>NZ_JAYGIH010000112.1:0-75449 GCF_034932455.1 Leptolyngbya sp. CCNP1308
ATTTGTGGGCTTCCCGGCTTTTTCAGACATCACGAGATGACCTTGAGTACGTTAAAGTCCCTCGCCCTATCTTCGACACCTGGACCGAGCTACTTTGCCATGCCGCCTGATTGGATAAAGTCGAGCTCAGGGGGAGTCAGATCCTTGACTATTTTGAACAACAACGGCTTCTTTTTTGGGAAGCGTTTTTTTCAGGTGGTCTGCCAGCCGCAATGTCAGCGCCAGTATGGTCAGCGTGGGGTTTGCGTATCCCCCCGTGGGAAAGACAGAGCTACTGGCAATGTAGAGATTGGGAACTGAATGCACCTGACAGTTTTCGTTGACAATCCCTTGATTTGGGTCGGAGCTCATGCGAGTTGTACCCAAGTGGTGGGCCATCCCCGCCGGCCCCGGAATGCTGAGTTCTCCATCTTCAAAGTTGCTGACATAGCGCCCTAGGCCTGTGGTTTCTGCTGCCGCCGCGAATAAATCTTGGGTTCGCTGAGCATCGTCGATGTTGAAGCGCCCCCACCGCCAGTTGAGTTCTACCCTCGGCATCCCCAATGGGTCTCGATCGCGGCTGAGCTGAACCCGATTAGCTGGATCGGGAGCCTGTTCCCCAACGAATAAAACTTCGTAGGTCTTGAAGCGATCGTAGATTTGAGGACTCTCGGACCATCCGCCTCGGCCAAAACCATGCATGAGAGATTGATCATATTTTCGAGCGTCGGAGACGACGCGGGCTACATAGTCTAGCCCCCCGGCTACCTTGAGAAGTTTTTGGGCGATCGCAGGCCAATGCTGAGGAGTAGGATGGTTTAGATAGCCATTCTCGATTAGATCTTTGAGCGCCAGCACAGCCTGGGTTTGGCGTTCACTAGGCCGAGGAAATAAAACCAAAGCATTGTTTAACAGCTGTTGCTCAACCATCGCCTTTTTAGTGAAAGCGATGTGCCCCATGACGGGGCTACCCTTGACCTGCCGCAGGTCGTAGAAAGCTGTTTGGGCAAAGGCACCCTTTTCGCCGGGCGTCAGTCGCCCGATATCCAGCAAAGGGTGATCCATAAAGAAACGGCCAACCAAGTCGTTTTCATTGCCCACACCGCCAAGTTGATGCCGATTTGATGCCAGCATTAGCCTGGCGGTTTCGATGCCCCCCGTGGCCAGAACAAAGGTTTTAGCCTCTATCCAATAGCTCTTGCCCGTCAGGTTGCTGACCCGCACCCTCTGCACAGCTTTATTTTCCTGGGGGGCATCTAGCTCAACAGCGGTTGCGTAGAGGTAAATATCGACATTGGGTGCAGCGCGCAATTCTTCGAGATAGTTTTGGTGAAATACGGTTCGCGTGCCAAACTGAAAAACCTTTGAGGTAAAGGCAGTATTGGCAAAGTCAAAGGGTTTTGCCTGAGGGTCTGCCCAAGGGTCTACCCCGTAGGAAAACGGCCCAGAATGAGCTACCTGCTGGGCCTTTTCATAGTATGGAATCAGCTCTTCACGACGAATGGGCCACCCACTGTGGGGCACCCAATCTCTTTTCTCAAAATCAATGTCGTCTAGGGGTACGTAGCGAACCCCAATCTTCCACTGCCTGTCTTCCTTGCGCCCCAGTTTGATAGACCAAATATTGGAATTACCGCCAAATTGCCGATTGCGAATATCTTTAAGGGGCAAAAATTCTTCCCCGATGCTATATCCATGGCTGAGATCTTGAATCTCCGCATCCTGGCTGATGCCACCGCTTTCTAGAAGGCAGACATGGTTGGTCGTACCAATAAACTCTCTGGCCAGGGTTACCCCCGCGGGGCCAGAACCAATAATGCAAATATCAGATTCGACAACCTGATTTTCAGATATTTCTCGAGAATCAACGATCATAAATAGGGTTTGGTGGCAAAGCCTGTAGGGTTTAGGTCAAGACGGCCTCCGCCATGGGTCTTTAGCTACCAAAATCTGCAAACTTTAATGCTGCGCTGCCAGCTTCTGCCGACTAAGAATTTCGCTTATTTCTCCTAAAGTGGAAACAAGTGAAATTCCGCACCCTCGGTGAGGAAAGCAGAAGCTAGCGAGGCTGTAGACCAAGGTCTTTTAGCCCACGCAAATAGGGTTTGCACAATGATTGCAGCTAGACTTGCAGACAGCCATCAGCGGAGAGAGATAGGCTGATCTGCAAGATATTTAATTGATTGCTCTGCACTGTCCTTGACACCGGGAGCAATATGCAAAAGCAAGATTTAATATGATGAGAATAATAGCAATAACACCGACCTTCTCAGCATGTGTTGCTGTAGCTTTATCTTCTCTTCATCTAAGTGCTGTTTCTTAGTTTAGTGGCAAGCCGCGAAGAACAGAACTTTATATTCCCTTCGAATTTCTTCAAGATTATTTGAAGGATAGGGAGCTTTTGCAAAAAAGTTCTACGCAAAAATGACCCGCTAGCCCAGGGTTGATTCATCCAGAGCATCCACCACCTGATCGTAGATTTCGCGGGCGTGGTTTGGGCTGGTGCCAATGCAGGTGAGGCCCACTTTGCCGTACTCCGACAGGCAGCCCATCAGGTGAAAGGCCGCCCCCACCCCACTGATGGAGTTGAAGTGTAGCTGTTTGGTAACGATGATATCGATCAGGTCGCTGGGCAGCAGGCCCCGGTAGTGGGGCTTTTGCAGGTTGTCAGAGGCGCGGTAGTAGCGCACCTGCTCTTGCTTGGTGTAAAACAGCCCGTCAGTCTGGTGAAACTGCCCTTCGGTGAGCATTTTCATGGCCATCAGGGGATGGGTGGTGCCGCCTTTGCGCAGGTTAATTTCAATGGCCTGAAGATCCCACTCGGGGGCTTTAGGGTCACCCTTAGCCACGGCAATAAAGTCTACGCCGTAGCGCTCTAGAGCACCCTGGCGGGCTAGCTCTTCGCCAATGCGCTGGCCCATTTCCTGAATCTCTAGTCGGTAGTCGGGCCGGGCCGGGAAGGAGCAGCCGAGGAAGATTTGGCCATCGGGGCCGCCCAGTTCTTGGTCGTGGGTGGAGAGAATTTCGACTTCGCCCAGGGGGGTAATGCGGCCCTGCACGCTGGGGGATTCTTTGTGGTTACCTTCGACAAAGGCTTCGGCGATCGCCCCCAAGACCGGTATTTTGGCCGAAAAGTGCTCCCAGGTTTCGATATCGCTCTGAAAGCTCAGGGTGTGGAAGGCGGCGGTTAGGGCCTGAACGCGATCCCCATGGCCCGCATTTCCGGGAGCCACGTCCGACAGTTTCCGCAGATCTAGAATCGCATTGCCTTCCCCCGAAAAGCCCTCGTTGAGCTTGATCACCAGGCGCTGGAGGCTGGGGTCTTGCTCCCACACCTCAGCGGTCACCGTAGCGAGGGAATCTTCGTCGAACACTAGCTCGCTGCCGATGGGGTGAGGAATGTTGCAGCGCCTAAAAATTTCGCGGCTGCCGCTCTTGGTGCCCCAGTGCAGCAGGTCGGGGTCGAGGGCCAGCAGGGGCAGGCCTAGCGCCAGGGAGAGATCGCGCTCCCAGCGGGTGGAGTTGTAGCAGGTCATGTAGGCGCGGTCGGGGTTCACCGCTTTGCGAATGCGGTTGAGCAGCCGAGGGCGTTCGAGTAGCTTTTGGCTGAGGGGCTTGCGCGAGCTGTCGTAGGCCGACAGCAGGGTGAGGCGATCGCGCGCGTGGGAGCTGGGGATACCCGGCAGCAGCTCTAGGTAGTAGTCAACGATGCTGGGGTGCAGCGGCTGGGAGGTGACGTAGACCAGGTGCGTATTGGGGTTGCGCAGCCGAATCAGCGAAAACAGCAGCCGTTCTTCGTAGTGGTTGACTCCCTCAATTTTTTGCAGCTCTTCTTGGTCGAGACTGAGGGAGGGCACGACGACGATGTACCGCTCCTCGGTGTCAAACACGTCGGTGGAAGACCAGCGATCGCGCAGAGCCTGCTGCAATTCTTGAAAGCTGGGCTCTGCCTGAGCGGGTTTCTCTAGGCCGGTCGTTGCCGATCGCACAGGTTCCGTAGCCATAGCCGCCTGTTTCGCCGTCACCATTCTGACTACCCCTCGCGATCGCTCAATCGATTCTGGAATGACATGAGTATAGACGAAAGCCCTGATCAGCCTGGCCCAGGCCGGTCAACGAGCGCTGTTTCTATCCCTCCATAAGTATTTTCACACCATTCTCAAACCCTGCTATCCCCACTAGGGCATAGGCTTTAGGGCTTTGGGTGCTGTTCTGTTAAAGTTGCTCAACCGACTCGGTGACCCGCGCTAGCAGTCATTGCTGAGCTGCGCTACCCGCAGCAAAAGTTCATCAATTTTTTGCCGCAGAACGCTGGCGTGCTGGTTCGAGTGGTTGATTACGATGCTAAACACCAGCGGCTCGTAGTTGGGCGGCTGCACGTAGCCCGACAGCGCCACATTGCCGGTCAGCGCCCCCGACTTGCCCTGCAATCGCCCCTCTAGCGCCGTGCCCCGCAGCCGATTGCTGAGGGTACCGCTCTGGCCTGCGATCGCCAGCGATGCCCGAAAGGCTCGCCCCTGGGGATGGGTGGTCATTACCTGAAGGGTGTCTACCAGGGCGATCGGCGACACCAGGTTGTGCCGCGATAGGCCAGAGCCATCCGCCAGCCGCAGGGCCGATGCCTCCACCCCCAGCTCAGCGAGGGAATTTTTGACGGCCTCACCCCCGGCCTGGCTAGCTTCCGTGACATTGCCCCCCGCCGTCACGCCCAGGGTTTTGAACAGCACCTCGGCGTAGAGGTTATCGCTATCGCGATTGGCCACCAGCATCAGCTCCCCCACCGAGGGCGACTCCAGCACCGCCAGTTCTTGGCCCGCCGGGGGGGAGGGGTTTTGGGCGATCGCGGTTTGCCCCACCGCGATGGATTGTCGCTGCAGGGCCTGCTCCATCGCCGCCGCAAACTGTTGGGCGGGGTCGAGCACTGCCAACGTTAGGGTCTGAGCACTGCTGCCTTGGGCCAGCTGCCCCGTCAGCCGTACCGTGGGCGAATCTCCCCTGCGCCAAAGGGCTAAGGGATTGGCGGGGGCTCCAGCCGCCACAGTTGTGGAATCATTCGCCAGCGGGTAAGGGCCAGCGGGGAGTGGCTGGGGCCACAGGATGCTCAGGGGATTGCCTACCTGGGTAGGGGCTATCTGGAGGGCGATCGCATTGCGGTTGAGAATTAGGCTATTGACCGGGGCGGCGTAGGCGTACTGCGCGTCTTCCCACTCCCAGGTGGGGTTGGTGGCAAACCCTGGGAAATACGAGTCATCGAGAATGAGGCGGCTGACCTGGCTCACCCCAGCCTGGGTGAGCTGCTGGGCGAGGGCGTCGAGCTGGGCCGCAGTCAGGGTTGGATCACCCCGCCCCACCACCCGCAGCACCGTGCTTTCTCCTGGGCCAGGGATGCCATAGATCGACGTGCGCAGGCGGTAGTCAGCTCCGAGGGAATGGGCCGCCGCCGCCGTAGTGAGCAGTTTGATATTCGACGCAGGGGTAAAGAGGCGATCGCCGTTGCGGTTATATAACGTGCGAGGATTTTGCCCCTGGGTTTGCAACACCAGGCCGGTATAGGCCGTATCCAGCGGAGCCTGGTCGAGGGCGGCGTTGAGCTGGGTCGTCAGCTGGGCCGGGCACAGGGCAGCAAAGGCTTGAGAGCTGGGCAAAATTGAGCCCAATACACCAAAGCCCAAGACAATGCTCACGCGCCGCACCTGACGAAGCACCGGCATAACACCCTCAATCATCTGCAACCATCCTCAATACCAACGCTGTCTGGGTTCTATGGAATTGACCATGCTTAGTAGACCACAAGTTCCCTCAAAGACTACTCAGCTAGGCTCCGGGACTACTCGTCTAGGTTCAGAGACTACTCGTCTAGGCTCGGGGACTACTCGTCTAGGCTCGGGGACTACTCGTCTAGGCTCGGGGACTACTCGTCTAGGCTCGGGGACTACTCGTCTAGGTTCAGAGACCACTTGGCTAAGCTTAGAGACTGCTCGACTAGGTTCAGAGACTACTTGGCTAAGCTTGGGAACTACTCCACTAAGCTCAGCAACTACTCAACTGGGTTCAGAGGCTACTCAACCGGGTTGGGAGATCCCCCGGTTTTTTGGGGTCTTAGTGCTATTCGTCACTCTCTTAAAAAGGGGGAAGTTTTTTGTTGCTGAGCTAGAGATTTAGGCGGGGTTGTTGTCTTCACCCCCCTTTTCAAGGGGGGATCAAGGGGGGATCTCTGCGAGTATTGCTGCCCGAGGGCACTTTGCCGCCCTTGATAAGGATGCTCAAGTTGTAACAAAGTTGACTTGTTTGTGCGGTCTGAATAGGATATCTTACTGAGCTATAGCTGTGTGAGTGCAGCTTGTCTTCCCAAAAATTTGGTCGAGCGCTACTGGAAGGTGTTGGCGCACCAACCAGCAGCTAACCCCGTCGACAGGAGTAGCTGTCTCGGAGGCTAAGGTGATTATTACCCAAGGCCGTCCTGAACTGCACAAAGTCTGGGGCGGCCAAGTTTTTGGGGAATTTCCTACCCATCCGTTTTTTGGAGGAATTCCTCATGTTGTGTTTGCCATTTTTGGCGTCGTCGGCCCGTAGGGGTGCGGCGACCAGTCCGCTGCTGCTAGCGAATCCTGATGCCCAGCCAGGGCGCGAGCGATTGCGCCATTTGGTGATTGGTTCGCCGGAGGGGGTGCAGGGGGCGATTAACCACCTGCACCTGCTGCAATACGCCGAGCGGCTAGAGTGGAGCCGCCAGTTCACGATACCGGAGTCGGGGATTTTGATTACCCCGGAGCAGGGGGAGGTGTTTAGCTTGCTGCTGCGCGATATTGACCGATAACTTGATGAGGCTGAGCTTCAGGAAGAGACCAGACAATGCTAGGCATCTTCGATGAAGCTCAGTCTCTGATGCCACAATAGATTTAGGCTTTTGAGGAGATTGGCAGAATGACGCTACAAGAGCTCATGCAAGAGGCTCAGCGCTTGAGTTGGCAAGAGCAGTTTCATTTAGCCACTCGCCTGCTCCAGTGGGCTGAGGCTAAGATGCCTGGGCATGGGCGACAAGACTATCAAGATGAGTCGTTGGTGATGGCTGCGGCGCAGGTCTCCGAAGCGTCTTTTGCTGAGGTCTGGGACAACCCAGAAGATGCTGCCTACGATGACCTATGAGTTTGGCGAAGTGGTGTTGGTTCCCTTTCCCTTTACCAACCAAAACGCTCAAAAGAAGCGACCTTCGGTCGTCATTAGCTCAGGTGAATATAATGCGGCGCGACCAGACCTGATTTTGATTGCAGTGACGAGTCAGGTGAAAACGCCTTTGCTGTTTGGGGAAATTATGATTTCTGATTGGCAAACAGCCGGGCTGTTAAAACTGTCGGTTATCAAGCCTGTGATCACTACGGTTCAAAAAGACTTGGTGATCAAGAAACTCGGAAAGCTCATGCCTACAGATCTTCAGTTGCTCGAAGAGTTGCTGGGAAGCTTATTTAAACCTGTGGCAACCTGATTTCAGAGCTCAGAAGCAACCATGAATTGTGTCATTTGTAGATAAGGACAAACTCGATCGGGGCTGGTGACAGTCACCTCGACGTTGGTAGAGCAGGGCTTAGTGTCTACCCCTGATGAAAATTTGATCGAGGTCTGTCGTAGAGAGAGATGTTGCTTAGTATCTCTGGATCTGGATTTCAGTAATCCGCCCAGGATCGAGATGCGATCGCCATCTCCTACTGGTGGGATTAGGTGCGCCAAAACCCTTGTGCCACAATAGGAGCAAGCAAACCCCCACGTATCTTTATGACTGCTGCCACAGACCTGCGATCGCTGAGCGTGCAAGACTATCACCGCATGATAGAAGCGGGAATTTTGGCGGCAGACGAACGGGTGGAACTCATCGAAGGACAGCTCTATACAATGGCAGCCAAGGGAACGGCCCACAGTGCAGCGGTCACACGCATTGATCGAGTGCTGTCGCGGCTGTTGGCAGGGCGGGCGCTGCTGCGGTTTCAAGACCCGGTGCAGCTTAGCGACCTTTCTGAGCCAGAACCCGATGTGGCAGTTGTTCACATCGACCCGCTGGATTATGAAGACCATCACCCCACACCGGGGGAAATCTTTTGGCTGATTGAGGTGGCCGATAGCACCCTGCGGCGAGACCGTGGCCTAAAGGTGCCGGTGTATGGGCGATCGCACATTGCCGAATACTGGATTTTAGATGTGCAGGAGCGCTGTCTGTATGTATTTCGGCAACCAGAAGCAGAGGGGTATGGGATGGAGCAAAAGCTCTATGAGGGAGAGAACATTGCACCCCTGGCGTTTCCCGATTGTGAGATTGCGGTGGGGGAGTTTTTGCGATCGGGTGAGTTAAAGAAAAGAGGGAAATGAGAAAAAACATAGAAACGATCTCAACATACTTTTAGTTATTTATTAAAGAGATAATTAAAATATTGTGAGCAGAAAAGAACATATCGAAATATTAAAACAAGGAGTGAAAGCTTGGAATCAATGGCGGAAAGAGAACCCTAAAATAACTCCAAATCTTCGTGAAGCCGCTTTATGCAAATCAACTCTTATCGGAATTGATCTGAGCGGCGCGAACTTACACAAAGCTGACTTAAGCTCAGCTAATCTCAGCGTAGCCAATCTCGTTGAAGCAGATTTAAGAAAGGTTAATCTTGAGAACACAGACCTTAGTGAAGCAGATTTTAGCGAAGCAAATTTGAGGTTTTCAAGACTAATTAGTGCCAATCTTTCCAATGCTTATTTTATTCTGGCAGACCTTAGTTTTGCCAATCTCAGTCATGCAGATCTGAGCCATAGTACGCTAGGAGAAACTAATCTTCACTCAGCCAATCTTAGAAATGCTAGCTTATTCAATGCTGACTTAAGTGCCTGTGATTTAAGTAAAGCAGTGCTCATAAATGCTGATCTTAGCCAGGCAGATTTGACTAATAGCGATTTAAAAGGAGCTGATCTTTCTGGTGCTGATCTTAGCTTTTCTCAAGTATTAAGCGCTGATTTTTCAGATGCAAATCTTACTGGAGCCTGCATTGCAGACTGGCATCAGGGAAATTCCACGAAATTCCAACGAGTACATTGTGAATATATCTTCAGGACTCGTATGGGAAAATGTTTCTCTGGGCGGCTCCCTGTAAGTCCCAATAACATCTTTGGCATAGGGGAGTTTGAACTATGGGCGAACGTTAGAGCTAGCGCTTTAGAAACAATAGATCTTACTTTTACAGAGGGGTTGAAGTGGCAAGATTTCTTCAGCTCACTTCAAGAAGTTAGATCGCAAAATCCTGATACAGGAATTTTCCTTCAAGGTGTTGAAGAAAAAGATGGACAGTATGTAGTTCGCCTAAGAATTGAAACTGATAAAACTGGTGATAATCGCACTGTACTGGAAGCAAAAATTGAAACTACTACAAAAGAGCTAGTAGAGACAAGGCGACAATTACACGAAGCTCATGGTGAGATAAAAGCATTAGACCGTGTATTAGATCGCAGGGATCGTTCCTTAGAAGAGGCGCTTCTCATGGCAACCAACCAAGGCCCAAAGTATGATCTCAAAGGTGCCCAGTTTGCTGGGGGCTTTGCTGAGACAGTTCAGGGTAATCAAACTGGTGGCATCATCAATAACTATGGTCAAAATACTGAAGATATTATTCGTTTGCTGACATCTCTCCGTGAACAGGTTCAAGCCTTCCCGACTGAGCATAGAGAAGAAGCCCTTGACCTGCTCGATGACGTTGAAATTGATTTAAAGAAGCCAAAGCCCAACATTAATCGCATGGGGCGAAAGCTTAAGCGCTTTGCTGAAATTGCGACCACAATTGGCATCCTTACTGCTGGCGCGGTTACCTTTTCAGGAAACCTAAATGAAGTCGTAGGCAATGTAATTGAACTGACTGAGACATTAGGGATTCCAATCGACCAAGTGCAGCCCAGTCAAATTTCACCAGAAGATACAACACAGTGAATCAAGATGTTCATCCCATGGTTTAAACCACGCCACAAGGCTTAGAAACGCTTTGGGCTAGGGAGCAATAGCACCAGAGAGCAAGCAAGACGAGTTACTCTTAGCCTAATGGCTGAATCGTCCCAGCGTGAGAAACCGTAGGGTGGGCATCGCCCACTACCACCCCTGCCGACGATTTAGTTGATGGTGGGCAGTGCCCACCCTACCAGGAGTTATTGTCAAATTAGATACTAGCTATCTTCAGTTCAGGGCATTGGCCAGCACGAACTTTGAACAATGCAGTGGGTGAAACCTATGCTGCTAAAAGCGGAACGCCCAGAGCTTGCAAATCGATCGTCTCTACATTGCGAGAATAGTTGTCTAGCGTAATCGCCACCACCTTGCCATCGTAATCGCCACCACCTTGCCATCGTTGTCGTAGTCAATAGTTAAATCATCCGTAATGGCATCTGTCGCCGCGATCGGCTTTGTCGTCAGCTCAATGGCGAGGGTATCCGTATCAGAAAAATATTGAATTTTCATTAGGGTTCTTCGCCTCGCTGTTGGTGTCTATTAAAAATTGCGGTCAAAGAAAGCATTGTGGTGGTGGGTCTACTCTCAGCTTAATGGCTGAATTGCTCCAGCATCAGAGCATTTCCCGCTCTCTCCCACCGATCGCAGGGCAAATTTCACCTATGAGCGAGCAAACCATTCCAGCGTTTTGCTCGCTCAGGCAACCATTACCCGCATCTAAAAAATAAGGAGACATCAGGGTATGCCCTACGAAAACATCAGCGCCGCCGTATCAGACCAGGCCATGGGCGAGATCAAAGAGGCGATCGCCGCCATTCACACCAACCTGCCCTTTCTCATCAACCTCACCCCCGCCGAACGCCGCAAGCGCTTCAAAATGGGCGACAAAAGCCTCGCCTTCGTTCGCAACAGCGTCACCGTCACCCAAAACAATCCCAGCATTGTCCCAAGCAACTTTGACATTGCCGAGTTTAACCGCGACTACCAGCTCACCGTCGCCCTCAGCGAAGTACTGGGCCTGCTAGAGCAGCTCACCGAAACCGACGACGACACCCTACTCGCCGTCGGCAGCGAATCGATGAACAGCAGCCTGCTCGTCTACGACTACGCCAAAACCGCCGCCCGCCACTCCCCCGGCCTCAAGAGCGTCGCCGACCAGCTGGGCGAACGCTTCAAAGCCCTGGGCCGTCGCCGCGCCAAAGCCAGCGATATGGCCGCTTAGACCCACCACTAACAAAACCAATGAAGGGGATGGCTAATTCCAATTGGCCATCCCCTTCAGCTTTCGCCATAGCTGGATGCAGCTGAGTCACCCAGCTATTTCCTGCTCTATCCTCCAAAGCCCCGATCGCGCTTTTGCAGGGTTTCGACCTGCTCGGCGATCGCCGGGTCGTACAGCCGCAGGTAGTTCCAGTAGCCGCCAAACACCGATTGCACATAGCCCTTGGTTTCAGGGTAGGGAATTTTTTCGGCAAAATCGTCGGCATCCACAAAGCCGCCCTTTTTAATCCACCCCGCCACAGCGCCCGGCCCGGCATTGTAGCTAGCCACCGCAAACAGAGAGTGATTGTCGTACTCCGAATGGGTGTAGTCGAGGTACCAGGTGCCCAGCTTGACGTTGTCCTCAGGGTTGTTGAGGTCGTAGGTCTCTAGGCCAGCGCGGCCCTTGATCCAATCGGCGGTGGCGGGCATCACCTGCATTAGGCCAGCCGCCCCTACCCCAGAACGAATCTTGGCCTCAAAGCGTGACTCTTGCCGCATCAGCGCCGTTACGAGCAGCGGGTTGAGCTGTCGCTGAGCTGACCAGGTGGTGATCAAATCTTTGTAGGGCAGCGGATACACCCCGTGCCAAAAGTCGGGGCGCTGCTTGAGATCGTGAACCACCTCAAGATCCGCTGGATCATCGGCCAGGCTGAGGCTCGACACCTGATAAATGCCGTTGATGTTGTCGTTGGTGCCGAGGCGCATCAGCCCGTCAACAAACTGCTCTTCGGGGGTGGGGTCTTGGTAGTTGGTGTACTCCATTTGCCACTGCTCCCAGGCCCGCTGGTCTTGCCCCAGCAGGTACAGCTCTTGGAGGGTGGCGGAGCCGGTGGGTAGCGGGGTGCGCTGGGCAGGCGGGGCGACCGCTGGGGTCTGCGATCGCAGCGATTGAAAGTCCCCTACATTCCAGCCCAGGGCCACCGCCGCCCGCCAGGCGTAGTAAGACTCGGGGTGGCGGGCAATCACGCTTTCTAAAGCCTTTTGGGCGACATCGGCCTGGCCTAGCTGTCGGCCCCACTTGCCCACCCAGTACCCGGCATCGGCGGCCAGATCGCTGTCGGGGCTGTACTTGAGCACGTCGCTGCCCCAGCTCAGAGCCATATTCAGGTCGCCCTGGTCAGCGGCATAGAGGGCGTTTTTCAGGCGAATATCCGCCGCCGCATCGGAGTCTTTGTACTCTTTTAGAATCAGCTCGCGGGTGCCCTGGGCCGATTCAGTACTGTTCAATTTGTCGAGAGTTTCAGCCCGCGCCAGCAGCGCCTCACCCGCTCGGTCAGGGAAGCGATTGACTACCTGGTCGAGCACCCCCAGGGCGGCTTCATCGGGTACGCTCTGGGCCAGGCGCAGCAGCCCGGTGGCGGTTTCAGGCGCGTCGGGAAACTGCCGATCGAGCTGGCTGTAGAGGGCGATCGCGCGATCGCGCTTGCCACTTACCTGGGATCCTCGCGCCGCCCGGTACAGGTTGCGGGGCGACGGCGGAGCCTGGGCGTAGGCCACCGCCGCATCCCCATAGCTGTCAATGCGCCAAAAGCCAAAGCCTACGGTCTGCCAATCTTCGGGGCTGAGCTGGCTGGCAAACTCTGTCTTGAGCCGCAGCAGAGCTGCCCCAGCACTGGGGTGGTGCAGCCCGGCCCGCGCCATAATCATCAGCAGCGGCAGGGTGTCGGCCCGGTTGGGGTCGGCGGTCAGCCGCTGGTGGGCCACCTCCACCGCCTTGGGGTGATTGGGGAACTGCTGCACCAGCCGATCCCAGTAGGCCGGGTCTTGCTGGCCCAGCTCAAAGAGCAGCGGGGCGATCGCCCCATTCTGCTCATACTCTTTCAGCAGCCGCTGCTGGGTTTGCAGCGCCGCCTCGGGCTGCCCCGCCGCCCGCTGGGCCTGGGCCAACGCCAGAGCCACATAGGGGGCCATGGCCGGATACTCCGTCTCCAGCCCCTCCAGTAGAGGAATGGCGCTGCCGCCCTGATTCTGGTTGATCAAATCTAGCGCCAGCAGATACCGAGCCCGGCTCTGGCTGAGGGTGTCTTTGCCATCGGTTGCCACCTGTAGCGCCTCTTGACGCTGCGCGGCGGGCTGTAGCGCCACCGCCAGCACCGGGTCGTCGGCATCCAAACCATAGGGCCGTCCCAAGCCTGGCAGCAGCGATTCTTCTAAAATTACTGAGGTGTCACCCGTGGACGACACCGTATTCACCAGGGCAGCCGCCATGCCCAACGACAGGGCGCTGAGCCCCGCGATCGCCATCAGGGGCAGTCTCGCCTTTAACCATTTCACCATGGCACACCCATGCCTTCTAGATAGGAGGTAAGCCGAAAAATCAGCCCGTGGCGCAACAGGAAAGCCGAGGTCGTTACCGTCCTGGCTGACCCATGCCGTTCTATCTTACCTAGCCAATTCAGAATTGATTGACTTCTCCCGCCTTCCCCGCCGAGGGCTGCCCAAGGTTTATAGTAAACAGAGCCTATTAGCCCCAAGGTCGAATGGAATTTCACGCCTCTAACACCCCCCTTCTAGACTGGTCTGGCGACGCCCTGATCATTGGCCTCAGCGAAGACGCCCTGCCCCTCACCGGCATCCTGGCGGAGCTCAACAGCCGCGTCTCTGGGCTACTGCAAGACCTGATTGACGATGTTGAATTTACCGGTAAAGACGGGTCTACCGCCATTACCCGGGTGGGCAGTGGGGCCAGCTTTCGCAAGCTGGGGCTAGTGGGAGTAGGGGCTAGCAGCGCCATGACGCCCGAGACCCTGCGCCGCGCCGCCGCCGCCGCCGCCCGCCTGGCTAAAAAAGAAAAATCGGCCTCCCTGGGGCTGAGCATGCCCCAGGTGCACAGCGATCCGGCACTCACCGCCCAGGTTCTCGCCGAAGGGGCCAGCCTGGCCCTCCACCAAGACAACCGCTTCAAGTCAGAGGATAAAACCGGCAAGAAGAACGGCAGCGCCACGGTTGAGCACATTTATCTACTTGGCCTAGCCGGGCAAGAGAGCCAGCTCCAAACCGCTCAGGCCATCTGCGACGGCGTTATTCTCGCCCGCGAGCTGGTATCGGCCCCGGCCAACGTGGTCACCCCAGAAGCCCTGGCCCAAGCCGCCCAAGACATTGCCACCGCCCACGGCCTAGAGCTAGAGATTCTAGAGCAAGCCCAGTGCGAAGCCCTGGGCATGGGAGCCTATCTGGGGGTGGCCAAGGCCTCCGAGCTACCGCCTAAATTCATTCACCTCACCTACAGACCGACGGGTACCCCCAGCCGCAAGGTGGCGATCGTGGGCAAGGGTCTCACCTTCGACTCCGGCGGTCTCAACATCAAGGGTGCGGGCAGCGGCATCGAGATGATGAAAATTGACATGGGTGGAGCGGCGGCGATGCTCGGGGCCGCCAAGGCGATCGCCCAGCTCAAGCCCAGCGCCGAAGTTCACTTCATCAGCGCCGCCGCCGAAAACATGATCAGCGGCCGTGCCATGCGCCCCGGCGACATTCTCACCGCCTCCAACGGTAAAACCATCGAGGTCAACAACACCGATGCCGAGGGCCGCCTCACCCTGGCCGATGCCCTGGTGTTTGCCGAAAAATTGGGCGTCGATGCGATCGTAGATCTGGCCACCCTCACCGGAGCCTGCATTATCGCTCTCGGGGACGACATCGCCGGACTGTTCAGCGAGAACGAGGAGCTAGCGGGGGCGATCGCCGCCGCCGCCGCCACCGCTGGCGAAAAGTTCTGGCGCTTGCCCATGGAAGAAAAATACTTCGACGGGCTTAAATCTATTGTGGCTGACATGAAAAATACCGGCCCCCGCCCCGGCGGATCGATCACTGCGGCCCTCTTCCTCAAGCAGTTTGTCACCGCCACCCCCTGGGTACACCTCGACGTCGCCGGCCCGGTGTGGACTGAGAAAGAAAGCGGCTACAACAACCCTGGCGGTACCGGGTTTGGCGTACGAACCCTGGTGCACTGGGTACTCAGCCAAGGGGCATAGCTCCAGGCAACCTGTCTCTGAAAAAAACAAAACTGCGAGCCGCCGTAGTCCCGCCTGAAGAGAATGCGAGGCTACAGTGGCCGTGCGTTGATTGATATTTTGACGACGAGCAGGGGCCAGCGGGAACAACCTATCTTCAAACCCGTCTCATAGGCTTAGCACACACGCGATCGCCTCTACAGAGCCAGTGACACCAACCTGAAATCGCTAACATCACTGACATTCCAAGCAGTTTTTGTACTGCATATCACTTAGCCAGTCATGTTCTTTGTGCTAAAACACCGTAGAGCAAGCCTACTTTGGTATCGGCCTGCTAGGCTCTGAGTTTGCTGCTGTCTTTGGGCAATCTACCAGTTCAATCAGCCTTTGCTTGTCTATCTCTGGACGTGGCTGTTCTTCGTCCGTGGTCGTTCCGTTAGCAACCTGTTAGTTTCTGGTCGTGGCTATTCTGAACGATTCAAGTTTTTGGACTTCTAGACCAGTCCTAGTCTTTTTGCTTTTTTAAGCATTAGTCAGCTTATTTAGACATTAGGTATTTACAATCGCTCCTGCCCTCGCTTAGCACCATTGCTCAAGCCAGATTTACTGCGGAAAAATTGCTGACTAGCAGGCGATAGAAACCGCTATTGCGGAACTAAAAGTCTCATCCTAAAGGTAGTTATTGTCCTCCTACTCTGGCTGTAGCGTTAGTTTGGATATGCCTTTTGCCTGCCTCAAAAATGCATTCATGGTTTGGGAATGAGCACACCACCTTAGCCTGTCATTGTTTTTGATGAAAGTCAGATGTATGCCGTAGAAGCATCATCACTGTTTATTTGTGTTGTCTCATTGGAATGATTCCATGAAGTTCACCGACTATTTTGACCGGATTGCGATCGTCTATTTGCCGGAGCGCAAACGGCGGTTCAGAAGCATTCAGCGCCAAGTTAAGCGCTTAGGCATAGAAAATAAAGTGCAATGGTTCCAGGGCTTAAAGTTCAAGGATGCCGGGCAGTTCCCTAAGGCCAGTGTTAGGGGCTGCGTTATGAGCAACTACGAATTGCTGCGCAAAGCTGCTGACGACAATGTCGAGCGCCTCCTGCTATTTCAGGAAGACTGTGTACTGAGCCAGAGACTCATTCGTCAGGAGTCTATGATTTTAGACGAGCTAGCCAACCGCAGCTGGGACTTTGCCTACCTTGGTTGTCAGCCCTACGCCAACGATCGGGCCAATGGCAAAAAGATATCTCTCAGCCCTACGGGCGATCGCTTTTTCTCCCAAGTTAGAGTACGGCAAAACGTTCGTGAGACCCATTTTTGGGCTTGCCAAGGTTCTGCCATTCCCAAACTGGTCGAATTTATGGAGGCATCTTTCGATCGCCCCATGGATCACCCCGATTACGGCCCCATGTACTTTGACGGGTACATGAACGAAATTCGCTATCGCAACCCAAACTTAGTTACCTTAGCCGCTACGCCAAACTTAGGGTGGCCCTTAAGCAGCGTCAGCAACCTCAACCCCGGTAAGTTAGACCGCGTTCCTGGATTGTCTTCAGCGTTACAGGTTGTTCGAGGAACCAAAAACTTCTGCTTAGAGACCACAGACTTTGTCCGCCACGAATTAACGCCCAGCGATCAACAGGCTGGCTAACGGCTGGCCAGGCGTCAGCTTCTCTCGCACTGCTCAGTTTCCATAGAAACGACTTTTGAGCTAGCGTCTATCCCCCAAAGCCGTGGAATGGCAATGCCTCGCTAGATCTGCTGTCTGGCCAGGCATTGCCATCCGCCCTAAAACAGTCATGAATTGCTCTGAGGTAGAGCTGAAAAAAGCTGCCTAGGTGTGAGGTGGGCTACTGCTATCGACTTGCCAATCGGCTATCATGGCATCAAATATTGTGTCTGAGGGCTTTAGGGATAAAGCGTCTGGCTTCCTGGCCCGTGGGTACAACACACAACCCCTTGGCATTTTGGTTCGGAGAGACTCGTGACTATCTACATTGGGAACTTGTCCTTTCAGGCTTCTGAGGACGATATCAAAAGTGTTTTCGCCGAATATGGTGAGGTCACTCGGATTAGCCTCCCCATAGATCGAGAAACCGGTCGAAAACGAGGTTTTGCCTTTGTCGACATGGCTGACGAAGCTAAAGAAGACCAGGCGATCTCTGAGCTAGATGGCGCCGAGTGGCTAGGTCGCGAACTGCGGGTCAATAAGGCTCGCCCTCGCACTGAAAATGGCGGCGACGATCGCCCTAACCGCAGCAATCGGTTTTCCCATAATCCTCTCTAACCTTCCTCGCTCCTACGTCAGGCTGGGGAGCAAGCCAGATAGCTTTATTCAAAGTTATTTGTCTTGACCCCTAGCTCTGGTTTTACGCTATTCTTCATCCACTGCCGTTGGTTAAGTAGGATAGCTATGGCACGGTGGCGATGGGTGGTTCTCCCGCTGGGGCTACTGGTTAGCTTAGGGGCATTATTGCTGCTAGCCGATGCGCTGCTGCGCCTTTATACCGTTCTAGCCCTGCTGTCTCCCCTACTGGCCCGAGCAACGCTGGGCGCAATTGTAGTCCTTGGCCTAGCATCGGTCGGGCTGGGGATCTACCGACTCTGGCCATTTCTACGTCCTCGCCGCCGTCGCCGCCACTTGCCGGTCCCCCGTCATTCTGGAGAAGCAGCAACGGTCAATTTACTCGCTGTGCAAAGCCAGGTTGAACAGATTCAAGACCAGGTGGCCCGCCAAGCGCTACAGCAAAAAGCGCTAGATCTTCAGTCAGACCGCAACACCCGTGCCCTAACCATCGCCGTATTTGGGGTGGGGTCGGCGGGCAAAACAGCGCTTGTCAACGGGCTTTTAGGGCAACCCGTAGGTGAGATCGGTGCGGCCATGGGCACCACCCAAGTTCAGCACACCTACCCATGGACGATTGCCAACAGCCCTAGAGAGCTACAGATTATTGATACTCCTGGTATTGCTGAGGTCGGCATTGCTGGCACAGAGAGAGAAGCTGCGGCTCGCAAAACCGCCGCCGCCGCCGATTTGATTGTATTTGTTGTTGATGACGATCTGCGGCAGGCAGAATATGTCGTCTTGAAAACGCTGTTGGGCCTAGGCAAACGATTGCTCCTGGTGCTCAACAAGGCCGATCGCTACGTTGAATCTGATTTAGAGGCACTGCTAGACCGGCTGCGATCGCGCGTCGTGCCGCCCCTTAGCTCCGATGATGTCGTTGCGGTAGCCGCTTTGCCCCAGCCTTTACCCCAGATGGGGGGCGGCTGGCTGCAAATGCAGCCCAACCTCCTCCCCCTCCAGACCCGCCTCGCCGACCTGCTCCGTCAAGAGGGCGAAACCCTCATTGCCGACAACCTGTTGCTACAAAGTCAGCAGATCGGAGAAGCCGCCCGCCAGCTCATCGATGGGCAACGCCAGACCCAGGCCGACGCGATTATCGATCGCTACCAGTGGCTGGGGGCCGGGGCGATCGCCGTCACCCCCCTCCCCGGCCTCGATTTTTTAGCCACCGCCGCCATCAACGCCCAAATGGTCGTCGAACTCAGCCAGATATACGGCTGCGAGGTCAGCCTAGAAGAAGGCAAAGCCCTGGCTCTGTCAGTTGCCAAAACACTCGCCGGGCTAGGGCTCGTCAAGGGTACTTTAGACCTTCTGGCCCTGGGTCTACAAACCAACCTGGCCACTGTAGTGGCTGGGCGTGCCCTCAAAGGTGCTAGTGGTGCTTATCTGACTCGCATTGCGGGCAAAAGCTTTGTAGAGTACTTTCGCCAAAACCAAAGCTGGGGAGACGGCGGCATGGGTGCTGTTGTCGAGCAGCAGTTTCGCCTTAATCAGCGTGATGCCGTCATGAAAGCCTTCATTAAAGAAGCAGTTGCCCGGGTAGTTCCCATAGCCTAAGGGCAATTTTGAAGAAAACCAACGATCAGTCTCCAACTGGCTAATCCCTGAAGTACGGCTATAGCCAGTTTGGTCAAGACATTTCTCCCCTAGGCGTTGGAATGTTTTACCGTCGGAACGGTTTTTGGATGTTCCAGCTTAAGTGACTATGGCTATAGCTTCACCCTTCTGGGCATACTACAGGATAGCCATATCTATTCACCTTCGTCAGCTCTAGTCCCGGTAACCACCGGTAGGGCTGACTTTTTTACAGGGCTGTATGCTTCTACATCAACCCTGATTGTTCAAAGTCGGTGCAATCGATAGCAGATTCTGATAGAGCAATTTTGGGATGGATGGGGCACTTAAGCCGATGATCATTGGTAAAGTAGCGACAATCCGCACAGGGGATTTTATGCATCGCTGTCGCCCTATCCATCCCGTCCCGCACCGCCGTCACTAAATTCCAGGCGGCAAAGCCCATCAGTCCCCAGGCTACAATAAAGCAGACCGGCACCAGCACAGACTGCACCACTAATACCAGCCCCGCTGGCAGTGCCATGAGTTGTAGCGCCATACTTAATAACCTAAAGTTCTGTTCGTACAGCTTCGTCTATTCCTTTAGTTATAGCGACAGATCTAGCGCCCGGCAGCCCCGCAAATTATTTATCTAGACGTTTGGCAATAGACCACTACATTGACCTCGCACTCAGAACAGCTAAGGTTGGCCCCCTGCAGTTGCGATCGCCAACTGCACCCCCGGCAGCGTCCGTAATTGATCCATCACCGCAACCACTCGCCCATGGTTCACCGCCTGGTCAGCCCGAATCACCACCATGCCACCATCAGCCAGAGTGCCCAAGGTTTGAATGGCCTCTAAAAGCTGCTCATCGGCCACCGCTCTATTGCCCACAAAGACCTCACCCTCGGCATTTAGTGTCACTATTACCTGTCTTTGATCCTGGGTTTCAGCCGTCTCTGCCCCCGGCAACGTCACGGGCAATCCCTCGTTGCGGGTCAAAAACAGACTAGAAAGGATAAAAAACGCCAGTACTGCAAACACCACATCAATCATCGGCACGATGTTGATCTGTACTGGTGCCTCCGGATCTTCAGGGAGATGCATAGTTTAAAAAAACCTGAATAAAAGGCAGTATTTTTGAAGAACTAAACGGTACGGGCCATATACAAAAGCTTCTCAGCGATCGCGTCGGCGACCGGCATCACAGACAGCCGATTCCCCCGTCGTACCACCCATAAATCATCGGGAGCAAACGTCTCTCGAAGTTGATCTAGGCTCATACCCGTCTCAAACGTTTCTAGGTAGCCCACGGTAACGGTATACCAGCGTGGTTCTTCTTTAGAGGACTTCGGGTCGTAATACTTACTGGCTGAATCAAACTGGGTAGGATCGACAACGTTGGTTTCTACAACTTCCATCAATCCCACAATCCCCGGTGGCTTTGTATTTGAGTGGTAGAAAAAAGCCTTGTCACCCACCGCCATGCTGGTGAGAAAATTGCGCGCCTGGTAATTGCGTACTCCATCCCAGATATCGGTGCGATCGCGCTCCAGATCGCCAATGCTATACACATCCGGTTCAGACTTCATCAGCCAGTAGGCCATCGCCAATTACCTTTTCCAAAAACGCAATCTGATTTTCTCCAGCAGCTACTAGCGTAGCCCGCCGCCCACCGCTAGAATCGTTCTCCAACCGCAGCCGAATCGCCGACTTGGGATAGTCGAGCATCCGCTCCGACCATTCAATGGCGAGCAGACCAGGCGCTATCTCCCTACCATCCCAGTAGCTCTCCAGCTCTAACGAGTCCACCTGAGCCGGGTCTAATCGGTATAAGTCCCCATGATAGAGGGGAATACGCCCCTCCAAATACTCATTGATCAGGGTAAACGTTGGGCTGCCAATCGGTTCAGCGATGCCTAAGCCCGCCCCGATTCCCTGCACCAGCGTTGTCTTGCCGCTACCTAAATCTCCCGACAGCAGCAGTACCGTGCCCGCTGGGCACAGCTGCCCTAGGCGATCGCCCAACCTGTGAGTCGCCCGAGCATTCGGCAGGTCAATCACAAATACCCCGTTTCCCATAGCCTCCACGACAGCGATATTAAATCTACAGACCGACATCCACCCCTAGCCATATTCCCGGCTGGGCCTGGTTTACAGCAAACCGGCTGATACCTTGGCCAGCGCTGTACCTCGACTCCTTAATCTGATAGGCCAACTGCAGAGCGGCTAGCTGCGAAACCTGATAGCGGGCACCCGCCAGCAGGCTCCAAGCAAAATTTTCATCAGCGCCAATGCCTAACCCTGAAATACTGCCCCGTAGGCCCACTGCCCAGCGATCGGACAGTTCTAAGCCCAGTTGGCCACCTAGCAGCGGTTTCACCAGTGTGGCTGACTGGTTTAGCGGCACATTGTTCAGCGGTAGCCCACCTACATTAAAGCTAAAGTCAAGATCGCCGCTGAGTCGAGCAACACGCAAACCCAAATAGGGATCTACTAACAGCCGGGGATAGGTTGGCTGATTGACTTCAGTTCGCCCTAGGTACCGATCTACCACCCGGTAGTAGCCGCCTACATCAACGGTGGTCGTCCGTCCTGTTGCCTGCACAGCGACGTCCACGGGGATGCCCGGTGGCACCGCAACCCCCGTCCGCTGAGTTGCCAAACCGGCCAGCGTAGGGGGTAGCGGAAAACCCGTTATCCCCCTCCCTTCGCGCACATAGACGTGAGACAAATCAGCAAAAAATCCGTACTGGGGTTGGCGAGCTTCAACTCGCAGCGCCCCAGCAAAAACTCTGTCTAAACTAAACAAATCTCCTAAGCCCACCGAGACCGACTCTGTTACGCCACCAACGCTGATGTCGGTGCGCACGTTAAACGGCACAAAGATATAGGGCTCAATCACAAACTCCCACCCTTCACCATCGTTAGCCTGTCTAACCTGGGTCAGGGTTCGCTGAGGCTGACTGGTGGGGATCTCAACCTCAGAAAGAGTAGTCAGTCCACTTTTCACAGGTATTAGATGCTGGGCCGTAGCCTCTGGGGAACCTCCTGGGCTGGGGGGCGCAGCGAATGACAGAGCGAGGGGCGGGGGTAGGGCAGACTCGCTTTCGGCGGGCAGGGTTTCAGCGAAGATTTCGACTAGGTTTACCGAAGCTGCTGAATCTTCAGCCTGTTCCGCAACAGTTGCAGTTTCAGATACCTCAATCTCTATAGTTTCAGTTAGTAGAAGAGAGGGTAAGTTAGCCTGGGCAGGGGTGGCAAAACATGCGATCGCTAGTGCACCACTGCTAAGCAAAGTCCTTTGCAGCAACCGGCAGCTTAAAAGCATTTTTCCTACTCAATAAAATCAACATGTACCCATTAACCTTTAGCTATCAACCGAGGCGATTCTTATAAATTACCCCGTCTTTCATAATCACCAAGAAATTGGCTTCCGGATCTTCAATTAGCCGTATACTCTCCAGCGGATTGCCGTTCACCAGCAGCAAATCCGCCAGGGCACCTTCTTCCACTACGCCTAGTTTGCCGGGGTAGGGGTTGCGTGGCCCCGACAGCGCCAGCAGTCTGGCATTGGTGCTGGTGGCCATGCGCAGTACCTCAGCCGGGGCGTACCACCGCACCAGCTTGGCCAGCTTGGCTCCACGTCGCGTGGCCCCCTCAGGGTTGAAGAGGGTGTCGGTGCCCCAGGCGGTTTTCAGGTTGTACTTTTTAGCTAGGTTGTAGGCGTTGTCGGTGCCTGCCGCCACGATCAGCTGGTTGGCCCGGTTCTCAGAACCCTCAGGATAGGGGTTGGCGTCTTCATCGTCGAGGAACGGTTGCAGACTCAGCCAGACATCGTTCTCGGCAATCAGCCGAGCGGTCTCCTCGTCGAGCAACTGGCCGTGCTCAATGCTCTTCACCCCCGCCCGAATCGCCTTTTGAATGGATCGGGGAGTGTAGGCGTGAACCGCGACGTAGGTGTTCCAGTCCTCGGCGGCTTCTACGGCTGCCCTCAGCTCCGCGTCGGTGTACTGGCTCACATCCAGCGGGTCGTGGTCAGAGGCGACCCCTCCCCCGGCGGCCAGCTTAATCTGGCTGGCCCCCCGCATCAGTTGCTCCCGGGTGCGGCGCAGCACCTCTGGCACTCCGTCGGCGATCGCCCCTACCCCAAACTGTTCCGCCAGACTCAGCTCTGAGGTCGGCGTGCGGGGTAACTCACTTAGCTCGCGAAAGTCGCCGTGGCCACTGGTCTGGGAGATCATCGCCCCCGACGGCCAAATGCGCGGCCCTACTACATCTCCTCGATCAATAGCCCGTTTCAGGTCAAACACCGGCCCTGCCAGATCCCGCGCACTGGTAAACCCCCGCATCAGCATGGCAGTGGCATTTTCCTGAGCCTTCTGAAACAGTAGCTCCGGTGCAGTGGTCGCTGCGATCAGATCCTCCTGGGTACTGGTCTCCATAAATAGATGGGTGTGAGCATCAATCAGCCCCGGCATCAGCACCCGCGCCTCACCGCTGATTCGAGCGACCCCAATGTCCGCTGGAATCGGCAGCGGTTGAGTATCAATCGCCTGAATTCTGTTGCCAATGACTAGGACATTCGACGGGGCCGTCAGGTTGTCCGAGACGCCATCGAAAATGCGCACATTTTCAAAGAGGACAGCCGCCGCTTGAGAATTTTGGCCGTTGCCGGGGCTTTGAGCAAAGCTCACCTGGGTCGTTAGACCAAATAGTCCTAGCAGCAAGGCCCCCACGGCCAGCAAATAGCGCGATCGCCTCTGCATAAATTTTCACCGCAATCAGTACATGTGCCCCAAAAATTTTAGTTAGGGGATATTGCAACGACAAAGAATATCAGCGCCCGAAACGCCATGCAAACAGTAGCAGTGCCTTCCACATAAATCAAGCTTAAGATAAATCAAGGTCAAGCATTGACTTACGTAAACTTTGAAAGCAATGCCCAACCGACGAAAACCCTGACGTTAAGCACTCCGTATGCCCAACCACTCGATTGGTCGCAACAGTTTTTCTGCGTAGGATTGCAGCTAAAATTTTGCGTCGATGCCTTATCCCAAATCTGAATCACACAACTCCAATTCCCAACAGGCGAAACCGTAAGGGCAAATGCCATTTGCCCAGAGGAACCGGGATTGGCCAAGTAGAATTTAGTATTACCAGAGGACTTTACAGGTTGAAAATGGGATGGAAAGCGCCCTCAGCTTAATGTATGAGGTCTTTATGGTTGGTTCGACGCCCAATCGCTTAGCCGTTTCCAGCCGGTTAAAAAAAAACAGTATTATGAGGGCCATAGCACATCAGAAATTGGCCGCCAGCGCCGGGCAAAACATTCTGAATTAGTTCGGCAGAGATTGGGCCGGTAAGCGCAGGGCTACCGTGTAGGAGGGGCGCTGAGATTTTTCTCGCTGGGTTTTGACGAGACGAAAATCTTGGTCAATATACAGGTGATCGAGCCGAGGTCGAGCTTGGGAAATTTGCTCGTACTGCTTGGTCGTAACGCGATTTTTACCCGGCGCGGTCACGGCGGTTTGTGGCTGAGGCGCAGGATGCTTTTGATAGTTGGCTACGGTTTGATTAAACCAAGTTTGAGCGGCTTCAGCGCTAAAGGAAGGCGAACCAAAGCGCAAAATCTGCCGGATGCAGACATTTTGAATTTCCCAATAGTCTTGCCCTAGTTGCCCTGGGGCGGAGGGGTGATCGGCTTCGGTCAGCGTCTGAATTTCGTAGCTCTGCATGATCATAAAATCGTAGCTGAGCAGCCAGCGAGAAACCCAGCTCAAGATTGGGGTTTTACGGCCCGGTTTGTAGCGGGCTAAATTGGCGTAAAACCCTTTGTCGTCAAAGATCTGGTACGACTCGTGATGCACCCGACCGGGGATGATGTCTTGAAACGGAATGGTAGACCACACAGGCAGCCAAATCCCTTTTAGCAAAGGGATTTGTTGATTGAGATCGGGAGTAGGGTTACGGCATTCTAACTCGTTAAAGAGCGGCAGCAGGGTCTCGTTGGCGAAGCGCACTTTTTGGGCCATGGGCTCGGCCTCCTGCCCGTCTACCTGCTTGAGAAGACTGGACTTTAAAGTGGAGGCGTTGGCCGCCGCCAGGGCAGCGGCTTCAAAGGGAGGGGCCAGTAAACCAGAGTCCATAACCTAGATTAGCCTTATGCAATAAGCTTATGGGCTGCGATCGCCATTTCATCCTTAAGCAAAGGCCGAGTCGCCCAGGGAGGGGGGCACATCCTGCCATCGCCCGTTACCCACCGCGCGCACGGCTTCTTTGAGGCTCACATCCCCCGTGTAGAGGGCGCGGCCTACAATTACGCCGGTTACTCCCTGGCTCTCTAGGGCCAGCAGACTGAGCAGATCGCGCAGGGCACCGACGCCACCGGAGGCGATCACCGGCATCGACACCGCCTCGGCCATCGCTCGCATGGCCGGAATGTTGGGGCCTTGCAGGGTGCCGTCGCGCTGGATATCGGTATAGATCACCGCCGCCGCGCCGCGCTGCTCCATCTGCTGGGCGAGGGCGATCGCCTCTACCTCCGACGTTTCAAGCCAGCCCCGCGTGGCCACCTTGCCGTCGCGCGCATCGATGCCAACGATGACCTGGCCAGGAAATTCGCCAGCCAGATCGTTGACCAGCTCGGGGTTTTCGATCGCAGCGGTGCCTAAGATGGCGTAGCGCACGCCAATGGAAAATAGATCGGTGACGCGGGCGCGATCGCGCAGGCCACCCCCCACTTCGATGGGAATGTCTACGGCTTTGGCGATGGCTGCGATCGCCTGCCAGTTCTCGGGCTTGCCCGACTTAGCCCCATCGAGATCGACCAGGTGCAGCCGCGTTGCCCCCTGGTCTACCCACTGCCGCGCCACCTCCACCGGGTTGTCGTTAAACACCTCAGTTTGGGCATAGTCGCCCTGGTACAGCCGCACACAGCGACCCTCAATCAAATCAATAGCGGGGATGACTTCCATGGGTAGCGGAGACGTAAACGTTCAGCGGAATAGCCTATTCATTCTATCGGGCTATACCCTATTCACCGGCCCCACATTCCCGTAAACTCCTATATGCGAATCACCACCGCCCAACCGTAACGACACCATGCTAGACCTGACCGGTAAAAACGCCCTGGTAACGGGCATTGCCAACAATAAATCGATTGCCTGGGGCATTGCTCAGCAGCTCCACGCCGCCGGAGCCAACTTGGGCGTTACCTACCTGCCCGACGAACGGGGCCGGATGGAAGGCAAGGTCAAAGACCTGGTTGACCCCCTCAACCCCAGTCTGTTTTTGCCCTGCAACGTGCAGGATGAAGCCCAGGTCGAGCAGGTCTTCAGCACCATTCAGGAAAAGTGGGGCAAGCTCGATATTTTGATTCACTGCCTGGCCTTCGCCAACCGCGATGACCTGACGGGTGACTTCAGCAACACGTCTAAAGCAGGCTTTCAGCTGGCCCTCGATGTCAGCGCCTACTCGTTAGTTACCCTGGCGCGTGGTGCCAAGCCGCTAATGACCGACGGCGGTAGCATTGTCACGCTCACCTACCTGGGCGGCGCGCGAGTGGTGCCCAACTACAATGTCATGGGCATCGCCAAGGCGGCGCTAGAAATGAACGTGCGTTACCTAGCCTCTGAGCTTGGCCCCAATAATATTCGCGTCAACGGCATTTCCGCTGGCCCCATTCGCACCCTGGCTTCGTCGGCGGTGGGCGGCATTCTCGATATGATCCACCACGTCGAAGAAATTGCGCCCCTGCGCCGCACCGTCACCCAGACTGAGGTGGGCAATACGGCGGCATTTCTGTGCAGCGATCTCTCGACGGGCATGACTGGGCAAATTCTCTACGTTGATTCTGGCTACTGCATCATGGGCATGTAGGGGGCCGTAGATCCCGGGGCTCTTGAACGACAAGCAGACCTTGGATAGGGCCAAAAAGAGCCCTGGGTCTGGGTCTAGCCATTTGGAACGTCTCGACTGGCTAGAATGGGGCAAAGCACTGATGCTCTGGCGCTCCCATGACTTCAACTTCTGTTTTACTTACTTTTGAGGATTACCTGGCTCAGACTGACGGGCTAGAGGGGCGTTACGAACTGGTTAACGGAGCGCTGGTTTCAATGCCCCCTGAATCGCCAGAAAACCTTGATATTGCCAAAGGGCTGATGTTTGCCCTGGCCCGCTATATCCCAATATCTCTGATTGCCTACAACACTGAAATTGAGGTTTCTGGCGGGCGGGCGACCTGTCGCTTGCCCGATTTGGTCATTCATACCGAAGACTCGAAAGCGGCAATTCAGGGAACTACTCGCGCGACCGTTACCCGTGATATGCCTCCCCCGGCACTGGTGGTAGAGGTTGTTTCGCCGGGTGAACAGAATCGCATCCGCGACTACCGTTATAAACACACTGAATACGCGGCTCGATGCATTGCCGAATATTGGATTGTGGATCCTCAGCAGCAGCAGATTACTGTGTGTCAGTGGGTTGAGGGTCAGTATGAAAATGCAGTATTTACTGGAGCACAGCCCGTTGTCTCCTACGTTGTCCCAACCTTCGACTTGACGGCCCAGCAAGTGCTTACCCTACGGCAGGGATAACTCAGCGGCACGATGACGAGAGCATTCCTTCGACCTCAGCTGTGGACGGTGGTGGGTTTGGTGGCGGTGGGGGGGCTGCTGCGGGTTGCGGTCGATTGGCGACTGCTGGGGCGATCGCTCACCTACCCCAAGACCCCTATTACCTCAGCGAACTGGTATCAGCCCCGGCAGCTCGTCCCCGGCGTTGGCTCTCAATCCCCACTGCTGGCGAAGGCCGAGACGACCGAGATTCTTCCTGAAGCGCTGCAAACGGCGCTGGAATTTGCTGAAGAGCAGAACTCGGTGGCGCTGCTGGTGATGCACCGCGATCGCCTCGTACTAGAGCAATACTGGCAAGGCCACACAGCGAACGACCCCGTTAACTCCATGTCGATGGTGAAAACCCTGCTGGCGCTGCTGATCGGCGTGGCGATCGACGAGAAACACATCGGCTCCATTCAAGACCCTGTCGGCACCTACATTTCAGAATGGGCCGACGACCCCAGGGGCGACATTACCCTGGCCGACCTGCTCTACATGCAGTCGGGTCTGCGCAACGACAACCGGATTGACACCCTGCGCTCCGACCTGGTGCAGCTCTACGGCGGCTCGAATACTCAAAAACTCGTTCTGAATATTCCTTTAGAACGCGCTCCTGGTGGGGCTTTTGACTACAGCAACTTCAACTCTCAACTGCTTAGCCTGGTGCTAGAGCGGGCCACGGGAGAATCCTTTGGGGATTATCTGAGTAGCCGCCTTTGGCAGCCCCTAGGGGCGAGAGATGGCTTTCTCTGGCTCGATCGCCCCAAAGGGAGTGCTAAACCTTTCTGCTGTTTCTTTGCCACGGCCCAAGATTGGGTGCGGCTGGGGCAAATGCTGCTGCACGGGGGCAAAGTAGGCGATCGCCAAATCATTCCCAAAAGCTGGCTGGAGCAAATGCTTAAAGAATCACCCCTAGAGCCCACCTTTGGCCTGCACATTTGGCTGAAGGCCCGCACCGCTGACTACCCCCAGGTGAACTTCGCTTCGTCAGCCCCCTTTGCTGCCAGCGACACGTTTTATCTCGATGGTCGTCACCACCAGCGGGTCTACGTGATTCCGTCGGAGGAGCTGGTGATTGTGCGCTTGGGGGAAGAGCCCCCCGCCTGGGACGATGCGGTGATCGTGAATGCGATTTTGGAGGGGCTGCGATCGCCTCGGCCATAATCCAGCAGGCCCAGCAAGACCACTTGTAGCTAATAGCAGACGGTTTTGCCTAAGGAAACAGGGACTCAGCATGCCAATTCCCTGCAATAACCTAAGTATTGCTACTCATGGAGCCGAAGCTTTGGTTTTCCTTAAGGCTAACTTTCCGGAGGGGCGAATGTGGTTTACTAGCGTTCTCCTGTTGCGATGGTGAAGGTTACCGATGCTACCGCTTCCTGATCAGGACTTGCCCTTGTCTCCCCGCACCCGACGCCTGGTGCAGAGGATTGTCGTCATTGTTGCCGTGGCCTGTTTTTTGGGGTTGCTCGCGACGAAAGCTGGAGGCGCAGCGTCGCCACCGCCCTCACTGTCTCCCGAATTTCTGGTATCTCAAGCTCCAGATAGCGAGGCCGCCGCCGACGCCGTCGTGACCAACTACGATCGCGCCCTCACCCTACCGGCCAACCGCGTCGAGACCTTTCCCCCAAAGCCGCTGCCTACCGCTCCCTCTCTGCGCCCCAACGGGCTGTGGAACGGTAGGCTGATTCTCCCTGGCGAGGCCGAGTACGCCGCCGACCCCGGCGACTGGGTGTGGATGGAGCTGTGGCACAGTTCCCCCGACTTTCCTGAGCTGGAGGGCCAAAGGGTAAAGCTTACCTGGAAGCCCAGTGCCCTGGCTCAAACCTACGTGGATACCGTCACTCGCAATGTGGCGTTTAATGCCCAGGCCGAGCGGTTTTTGGCCAACGGTAACCTGGTGCCTACCCGGCTAAACGGTCGTAGGGCGGTCGGCCCGCTGCAATCTCTGGCGGGGGCGCGACCCAACGACGACGTTGCCGTGCGCCTGGTGGAGGTAGAGGTGGTTAGCGAGGGCGATCGCCCCATTCTGCAGGTCGGGCTAGAACCCATTCAAATTACCGGGAGAGAGTACGGCCTGGTAAAGCTTCTGGGGCCTGACGAGACGGTCAGCGCCCCTCTCCCTACCGTTTGCCCTGGCGAACAGCCCTGCCCAAGCGAGTATTTTCGCGTTCAGTTTTATAACGCCGCGTCGGGCAACTTTAGTGGCCCGATGGGTACTGTGCGTATCCCGCAGCAGCCGGTTATGGCGGGCGATCGCTTCATGTCTAACCTGCGCAACCTGGCAGAGTCGCCCGCGGGCATCGACGGGTGGTACATTTACGGCTCCCGTGCGGAGGATGGCCTGTTTACGGTGCAGGCCCTTAAACCCCGATCGCTGTTTCAGGTGCAGCCCGACGAGGTGGTTCTGGGGCTAACCCCAGGCCGCCGCTACCTCGACCGCGACAACTGGCGCG
This sequence comes from Leptolyngbya sp. CCNP1308, assembly GCF_034932455.1. NCBI lineage: Bacteria > Bacillati > Cyanobacteriota > Cyanophyceae > Leptolyngbyales > Leptolyngbyaceae > Leptolyngbya > Leptolyngbya sp. CCNP1308. The sequence goes on from NZ_JAYGIH010000112.1 coordinate 30,139, forward strand.
ATACCCCCCAGCGCCAAGGCACCCTCCAGCGAGTGCTCGCCAGCCCTACGGCGGGCAGCGCCGAGACGGCCTTGGCCCAGTGGCAAGAGGGCGGCTATGCCCTGATGATCCATCTCTTTGGCGGCATCGGCGGCGAGAAGGCAGAATTTATCCCGGTGGGCACCGTTACCGGCCATTTTTCCTACGGGCTAGGGCGAGTGGTGCGCGAGCCCATCACCAACGAGCTGCAATTCGATATTCAGTACCAGCAGATCTACGCCCACAACCCCAACGGCATTGTCTCCGGTACCCACGACTGGGCCGATTACATGGGTGACATGCAGCGGGGCTGGCTCGGCATTCGCCCCGTGTCGGATGTGGTGGTCAAGCTCGACGCCTTCATCGCGCCGTTTCAGTTCGGCGATACCCGTATTTCGCTGTTTCGCGAGCTGCTGATGCAGCTTCAGGTGATTGCTGCCCGCTACCGCACTGGCGACGGCACCGGGGTCGCCCCAGTTACCCCGGCGGTCTCCTGTGTGCAGGATTCAAACCAGGCGTTGTTTATCGCGATTCAGCAAATTCGCCGCCAGATTGAGAGCCAGCCTGAGATTGCGGCTTGGGTGCAGCAAAACCCCGACAGCCCGGAGGTTGAGCGAGCCAGACGCTTTGTGGCCCTGGGGGAAGATCTAGAAGCCATGCTGGTGCCCTACGGCGTGGTGCGCCGCGACTGGCAAACCAATGCCGAAGCGCTGGCTGGGGTGGCCCCCGCGGGCGATTTTGCCAGCAGCCGCAGACTGGTGAGCGGCATTCTCAGCTGGCACAGCATGATGCCCCGCTGGGCCCACGACCAGGTAGCCCGCATTTTTTTGGAGCACGGCGCTCAGCTGTGGTTTTTGCGTACCAACATGGTGGGCGGCTTTGACCCGGCGGTGCAGCCGGTTGCCCCTACGGCTCTGTTTGGAGGAGTTCCCGTTTTAGGGCGAATGGCCCAGCGGCTGGCCGATGCCGTTGCCACCGGGCTGAGCTGGCCGATGGGGTTGCTGGGGCTGGTTATGCTGGCGCTCTACGGCCTGGTGGCGCTGCCGTTTGGCTTGAGAAACCGATTTTTAGTGCGGCAGAAGCCTGGGCTGAGTCCGGTGGGCTTTGCTCTAGACGCCGTGCGCCGCTTCGTTGCCCCTGCCCTGCTCGAAGAAACGATCTTTCGAGTGCTGCTGCTGCCCCACCCGGTGGAGGGGGTACCCGGCGATCGCTGGCTGCTGTGGGGCATTGTCAGCTTTGGGGCGTTTATTCTGTACCATGTCGTGCTCGATAAAACGCTGTACAGAGTGGCCGGGGCGGGCCTCTCTGACCCTCGCTTTTTGGTGCTGGCGGGCTGGTTGGGGCTGGTGCTGATCGCCGCGTACTGGATTACGGGCTCCCTCTGGCTAGTGGTGCTGATGCACTGGGCGGTGGTGCTGGTGTGGATTTACGGCTTTGGTGGCTGGGCGCGGCTGCAGGGGGCGGGGCGATCTGCTAGAGGGGCGATCGCCGGTTTCCGGTGACGGGTCTTTAGTGGTTAAGTCCAGCGGAGTCAGCGATCCCCAGTTTGATAGGGCTGCGGGCGGCTACCCGGCGATCGCCCAAAATTTTCCTAGGCACGCTTAACTTCCTGTGGCACAATACCCAGCGGAGCATTGCAGACCAAGGGGTGGCTCAGCGCCGCCCGCGACAGATGGCTGTCGCTGATGTTTATCTAAAGGAAAGCAAGGGTGTTCCCTATGTCTTCTACTGATTTGTCGCCCAACCAAGATTTTTTCAACGAAGAAGAAGCCGTCGTTGAATTTATCCCCAACGAATCCTTCTTCAGCAGTACCAGCGTGCTGACCCTGCTGGCCGCCTTTGACCCCGGCTTTGCTGACCTGGTAGCTGATTTTGCCAGCGCTCTGCCCGATGCCACCGGCCAAATTTCTGTGGAGGATGGCCGGTTTGATGCCAACCTGCTGCTGGCCGACGGCACAGCTCTGACAGGCATCTTTGATGCTCCCACGACCCTGGGAGGCTTTGCCGATCTGGCCGCCGTCTCGGATGGCACCGTCACCCTCAACGGGGGAATTTTAGAGGCGGCGATCGCAACCGACGGTCAAACAGCCACCTTGCCAGCGTTTGACCTGTCTGCCGCCGCTGGCACCCTAGTGCTAGACGCCATCAATGCCATTGATGCCACTGTGCCTTTTGCCAACGGCGCGTTTACCCTAGACCTAGCCACGGCCCTCGGCCCCATTAGCGGCACCGTGGATGTGGCTGGGGGCGACCTCAACCTCGATCTGGCAACGCCCTTTGGCCAGCTAGTAGCCGACATCGACTTTCAAGATGACGCGGTATTCCCCTTCTCGACGTCGCTGCCGCTGGTGGGCGACATCAACGGTGCCGTGGACTTTAACAGCGGCAACATCGTGGCACCCCTGGGTGCCTTTGGCGATCTGGCGGTACCCCTCTCGGCGGTGACTGGGTCGTTGAATTTAGCTGACGGGCTGGCTAGTCTCGATGCTTCAGTACCCATCGGCTCTGGTTTGAGCTTACCGATAGCAACTGAGCTAGCCATTGGGCCTTTGGCCAGCGAATACGTGGCTGGGTTCGTGCAAGACCTGGATGGTGCGGGCACCCTCACCGACGGCGTGCTCGATGCTGCGATCGAAAGCCCGCTAGGGCTGTTTGAGACCACCTTTGACGTGGTGGCCTTTACCAACCAGGGGGCCGATTTCTTTGCCGGTATTGATGGCGTGATTGATGTCAGTGGTGGCATTGCTACGGCTTCGTTGACCACGCCCCTTGGCTCTATCAACGATAGCTTTGACCTAGCAACCGTAGCCCCAGCGCTGGAAGGTTCCGCTGCTGGGACAATCTAGGCGATCGCAAATCCTCTCAGACAGTAGTCAAGGAGGGTGCCTGATCCGTTCGGGAACGGGTTTTACCGTTGCACCCTCCTTTTTTGGGTTTTTGAGAATGGCCCAACTTATCCCTCCCTCGGGTAACCATGACGGCGTTGCGCGCCTGTATTGCCCTGAACACCTAACTGAACCCTAAGCCCCCTGGGGTGTTTCTTGCCAGAGCTGGGTGGTTTGCCGCAGGCTGCGGAAGTCGCCGTTGCCAATGATTAAATGATCGAGCACCGGCACGGCGAGAATCTGCGCCCCTTGCAATAACTGCCGAGTTAATGAGAGATCATCTGGACTCGGTTCGAGATTTCCTGAAGGATGATTGTGCGCCACGATGCAGCGCACCGCACCGTGGCGAATCACGGTTTTGAAAATTTCTCTGGGGTGGGCAAGGGTTTCGGTGGCGGTGCCGATGGTGATGACCTTGGTGCCCATCAAGCGATGGCGCACGTCGAGCAGCACCACCGCGAAGCGCTCCTGGGCTTGCCACATCAATTCGTGGCTGAGGGCGGCGGCGGCAATGGCGGGGTCATCCACCACGGTTTTTTCGGGCGGAATCGCTTGCAGCACCCGTTTCCCAAGCTCAATGGCGGCTAATATGGTGGTGGCTTTAGCCGGGCCAACACCTGAAATTTGCTCCAGATCGTGGGCCGACACATCCCTTAGCGAGGTGAGCGGGTCGCGCTGGTTTTGCCCCATTTCTTGCAGAATGAGCTGGCCTAGCCCCACCGCTGACAGCTTGCCTGGCCCCTGGCCAGTGCCCAGCAAAATGGCCAGCAACTCGGCGGTCGAAAGGCTTTTAGCCCCGTAAGATAGCAGCCGTTCTCGCGGGCGATCGCTCGACGGCATGTCCAACACGCGGACATGGTAGGTCATGGTGGCACCTCTGGTAGCTGGGCCAGAGGCCCACTGCTAGTAAGCCCAAACCGCTTTGAGATGTATTCACCCACAAACTCAGACGATAGAAAACCGACTATGATCCCCTCGCCTTCTTTCCCCGCCGCCGCTGAGATCGCCGCCATTCGCCAGCGGCTGAGTCAGTTTAGCTGCCTGACCACGCCACCCACCCTCAGCGATGCTGAAACCGCCCAGGTGCGGGTTGACCTGAGCTGCTTTAACGACTGGTCTGACTACCAGACCCTGGGGATTTGCGCTAGCACCCTGGCCGACGGTCAGCAAGCCCTAGAGTCGTTTTTAGCTGCCCTGGGGATTTCCATCAGCCTTGACTTGCCTGCCCGTGAGGGTGCGGTCTTTCTGAAATTCAACACCCTCAAAGGTGCCTGGTATTTAGACGACTACAGCGGCCCGTCGCGGGGGGTGCTGATTACCTTCCACACCTCTGACCCTGAGGTGGCTGAGGTGTCAGGCACCTACGGCCCGTTTCCGTTTGACCTATTCTCAGCGCGCTAGGGATGAATGCGATCGCGATCGGCCTGCATTGGATATTCTCCAGTTAAAAGGCTCAGGATTGCTAAAATCCCCAGCAATCCTAAGCCTTTTTGATTACCTGTCTGCTTGGTCAGGGCGGAGCTACCAGCCGCCAGCGCCCCACTCGCGGCTGGTCTCTGGAGCAGCGGCAATGGGAATCGCGCGGGGAATATCTTGAATCACCTGCACTTGAATCACCTGGTTTGGCTCAATGACAACGTACTGGGGTGAGGTGCCCACTACGGTTGTGGCTCCGACCAGCGCGCCGCCGATTAGCCCAATGCCGCTAAAGCCGGTCAACACTAGCAGCGCTAGGGCACCCAACCCCGCCCCAGCGGCTAGGCGTGGGCTGCTGACCTCGGTGTTACCGACCATGTACTCGGTGGTGCTGGCAAAATCGACCTGCTGCCCGGTGGGGGCGATCAGCATTTTGCTCACCCAGCGCTGGCCCTGGGGGGTGGGTTCAAATTGACCAATCAGCTGACTGCCCGCCGGGGCGACAATGCCGTTGGTGATGGGGTCGCGAATGTCATGGGCCAGCAGCAGCACCTGGTTTTGGCTGGAATTGGTGTTGAGGTCAAGAGGCTCGTCGCCGACGTAGCGTAGCTCTAGCACCGTGCCCGCCGCCACCAGCGTGTCGGGGGAAAGGGGGCGATCGCTAGGAGCCGGGTTAATTGCGCTGGGCAGAGCGGACTGGTCGGTGTTGCCGGGCAGCGGGCTGCCAAATAGAATGGGCTCTCCGGCTGCGGCTAACATTACTGGGTCAGCAGGGGGCACGACGTTGCCCTGGCTCGTGGTGGTCGGGGCGGTGGGTACGGTCAGAAGATTGGGGTCGGTGCCAGCTAACTCAACGGGTACCGTCGCAATTGCGGGTGGCTCTTGGCTAATGGCGTTGGGCTGAGTGGCGATCGCCCCAGCGGGCTGATTTTCGACCATTGCCGTCTCGGTGGGTAGCTCTGGTAAAGCTGGTGGGTCGGCGGCAATGACCGGGGCCGGGCTGCTAGCTTCGACAGGCGGGGCGGCGGGTGGATCAGCCGCGATCGCCCCAGGCTCTACCGCTGGTTGCCCAGGGGTGGGCAACTCCGGTGGGGTGACTGCAATGGGCACGCCGCTGGTCTCGGTATCGATCGTGGGTGTGGTAGGCGATCCAGAGGGACTGACGGGCTGGGTTGTCACTGCTTCGGGGCCGGGGGTGGGGGGTGCAGCGACCGGTGGCTGGGTTGCTCTGGCAACAGTGCCGTCGGCTAGCGGCGGTGGCTCAAAGGTCAGCACCGGGCCGCTACTGGCAGGAGGCTGGACGGCAGGCAGTGGGGCGATCGCCCCAGGCTGTGGTGCCGCCGCCCCATCGCTAGGCGGTTCGGCGGCGGCCGAGCTTGGTGCCTGGGGCGCACTAGCGACAGGGCCGATCACAGCGTCGAGTTCAGCCAGGCTGGGCACCGATATCTGCTCTCCGGGCTGGCCGAGGTTGAAGGGATCTACGGGTAAGGTTTCAGGCAGATTGGTCAGGCTGGCAATATCGCTGGGCAGCATCAGGTTGGCAGCCGAGGTACTCAATCGCCCGGTACCCGCCTCCGGAAAGCCCAGCCGAGGATCATTTCCTGGAATCACCGGCAATTCCACAATCATGGAGCCGTTGCCGGGTGCCGGGGGGCTGCTGGGTACAGATGCTGTGGCGCTGCTCGGGCCAGCGGCTAAGGCGGTGAGCACCCAGCGGGTTTGGTCACCAGCCGCAATGGAGATCAGGCTAACTCCCTCTGCTGCCAGTGTGGTATTGGCGGCTAGCTCTAGCACCACCACAGTGGCATCATTCGCCTGGCTAAGGCTCACCTGGCTTACGGCCCCACCGTAGGTCTGCTGGGTTGCGACCGTCCCTAGCTGGGTTTGGGGCAAGGTCACCACAATTTGGGAGGCGTCTGCTGCAACGGCGTATTGCGGAGTAATACCGCTGGGCAGGGTAAAGGTCAACTGCTGGGTGGCCGGGTCAAACTGCCAGGCAGCCAGGGTTTCGGCCTGGGCGGCAGGGCTAATCATCAGTAGGGTAGACACCATCAGACCAGCGCCTGCCCAGCCACCCAGACGGTAGCCGGTGCGCGATGCAGCAGAATGGTGGATTGGGTGTTCCATGGGTTAAGTCTCCCTCTGGGGCGGTGTGAGTGTGGAGTGAGCGTGAGTTTTTCAGCAAACGCTAGATGCAGCGTTAAGACTGGGTTGACCTAGCCTAAATACAGCGTGAGCCCAAAGCCTAACTAAGGATACGCACAATCTTGAGAATTGCAAGGGGGCGACGGGGATTTTGGAGAGATTGGCGGGGATATGAGGATAGGGACGGTGAGGTGGGTGGGCTGGGGAACTTGGGAAGGGGCGATCGCGTCGCGAACTTATAGGAAACCGCTTCTTTAGGGTTAAGCAACCTTGCCGGCTGGTCTGTATTTCACCCGCTGGGGAACCCTGAGCAAATATGTACTCACACGCTAAATCGACTTCTGGAGGCAGCACACCATGGTTCGTTCTTCGACTGGCTCGTTCGCTAAAGTATGCATGGGTGGGCTAGCCACCGCCCTACTGGTTGGGCCGTTTGGTGCCGTAGGCCAGGCCCAAACCCCAGACACCCCTGAAGGAACTCCCGAAACTACGCCGACCGAGCCCGCTGAGGCCGACACCACCCCTCGCTTCACCTGCCAGATGCAGAACGGGCAATACACCGTGATGTATTCCCCCACTAGCCAGCCGGGTCAGGCCTACCCCTGGGCGGTGCCCCAAGACCTGGGCAGCGCCTGGCCCGCCGAGCGTCGCTGTGCCACCATTAGCGCCCGCCTAGAGGAGTACCGACCCGACGGCCTGCTGGCGCTGGAGACTGCGGTAGAAAATGGCTACAACACCGTGTGCGTGACCACAGAATCAACCCCTGGCTGCCGCATCGTATTCACCGTGCCCCCGGGGCAAGATGCGACAGCAACTCGCGATCTGGTGTTTGATAACCTGGCGATCGCCGACCGAGGCGACCAAACCCAGGGGGTGACCACCTTCGCAGGCGGCAACAGCGACGTGCTGGGACAAATTGGCAATATTCTGGGTCTGCCTGGTTCCACCAGCAGTTCGCGCAGCAGCGGCATTAACCTCAAGCCCTTTCTCGACCCCACCGACGGGGGGACTGGGGCGCGTCTGAGTGGCGGCAGCCCCGCCGGTCGCCCCCTTGATCCCGATGCGTTTCGCTAGGCAGGGCTACTCCGAGTCCGGTTCGATGACTCATTAGCCCAACCAAGTCCAACCGCACAGGCCGTAGGGAGATATAGATTGCCCTCAACTCTTCAATAACAGCGCTGGCTCAGTCATCTGAGCCAGCGCTGTTGCTGTCTATTGTCAGAACCAGCACTATGCCGTCAAAGAATCCCCAGCAGGATTCGGGATGACACCATTGCCCTGAGGCCAGTGGGCAATTGGCAAGGCTTCGTGGTAATCAGAAGGCAGTAACGGCGTGGTTCTATGTTTATCCCTCCCGGTTTTATTCAGCGATCGGTAGCCCTGAGTTTGGGCACCGTGGCCTACATCGAAGCCGATCCCAACTTTTGGCCTGCCCCTCCAGCCTCGTCTGTACCGCTGCTGTTTATCCACGGTTTTGGCGGCGGGTCGTCGAGCTATGAATGGTCTAAGGTGTACCCGGCCTTTGCCGCAGAGCACCCGGTGCTGGCCCCCGATCTAATCGGCTGGGGCGACTCCGACCATCCCGATCGCCCCTTGACCACCGCCGACTACTTAACCCTGCTGGGCGAGCTGCTCGAAACGCTCTGCCCCGTCCCACCTGTAGTAGTTTCATCATCCCTCAGTGGAGCGATGATGGTGCGGGTCGCCATCGACTACCCCGATCGCCTGCAAGGGCTATTTCTGGTGGCCCCGGCGGGGCTGGCCGACTTTGGCCAAGACCCCAGCAGCTCGCTGATCAACCAAATTGTGAAGCTGCCCCTGGTCGATCAGCTGCTCTATCGAGGGGCGATCGCCACCACCGAAGGTATCAAGCTATTTTTGGCCCAGCGCCAGTTTGCCGACGCCAGCAAAATTTCTGACGAGATAGTGGCAGCCTACCTCAAGTCGGCCCAGCAGCCCAATGCCGATATCGCTGCCCTGGCCTTTGTGCGAGGCGACCTGAGCTTTGATTTGGCCACCTACCTACCTCAGCTCACCACCCCCACCGCGCTGCTTTGGGGCGAAGCTGCCCAGCTAACCGATGTGGCCCTGGGACGCCGCCTCGCCGCCCTCAGCCCCGCCGCCATCCGTCGCTTTGAAGTGCTGCCGGGAGTAGGCCTGACCCCCCAGCTAGAGCGGCCTGGGCTTAATGTTGGGCTGATTCAGCAATTTTTGGCCGATTTGGCCCAGTAGGGCTACTCTAGGCCTTTAAACCCGACCCCGGTGAGGGCGTTGCCCTCGGTGTCGATAAAGCCCCAGCGGTTGTCGATCTGCACCCGCGCTTGCCCCTGGGAAAATCGCCCGGCATTGCTGTACTGGGGCTCGACGACCCAGGCTCCCTTTGAGTCAATATAGCCGTAGAGCCCGTCTTTCTGTACGGCTGCCAGGCCTTCGGAAAAGTCGGCGGCGTAGGCGAAGCTGGGGGCAATGGCGATCTGGCCAGTGCGGTCGATATAGCCCCACTGACTCTCGATCAGCACCGCTGCCAGCCCCTCAGAAAAGTCTGAGGCAAAGGGTAGGGTGGCCTCGACCACCATGGTTCCAGTGGAATCGATAAACCCAAACTGGCGACCCTGTCGCACCCGAGCCAGCCCGTCAGAAAAGCTAAAGGCCCCGTCGTAGCTCGGGGCAATGGCCATGGCACCGCTGGGGTCAATATAGCCGTAGAGCTGGTCTAGCCGGGCCACCGCCAGCGATTCAGAAAAGCTCCAGGCATCCTTCAACTCTAGGGGAATAGCGGTGCGGCCTTCAGTATCCACATAGCCATAGGTCTCGCCCAACTTTACCAGGGCGCGATCGCCCACAAACCGTTCCGCCAGGTCAAACTGGGGCTCAATCACCCACTCGCCCTGGAGGTTGATGTAGCCGTACTTGGTGCCCCCCTGCACCGCTGCCAGCCCCCCAGAAAACGACTTGGCCTGGCGAAACTGCACGGGGATGGCCCACTGGCCCTGGCGGTCGAGGTAGCCGAAGTAGGCCCCGGCCTGGGCGACTGCTAGACCCTCGGCGTAGTCGGCGGCCGTAGTAATGTTGTCGTCGCTCACCCTGACAGCCAGATTGCCTTCGCGATCGATGTAGCCCAAGCTCATTTTGAGGCGCACCAGGGCCACCCCTTCGGCAAAGTCTGAGACAGTATCGAACAGCAGGGGACTAGTCATCGCGCTGGCCAGGGCAATGGGTTGAGGGTTTATGAACTCTAGCATTGTGGTGGTCTGCGGCGGCGTGCCGCCAAACTCCGCCGGCGGCGGTTCGCAGGCCACTAGGGTCGGCAGCACCAGCGCTACGCCTCCCCAGCCCCACGCTCCCCACTGTCGGTTTTGGTGCGATCGCGCCATCATCTCCCCCTGGCCTCAGCCCTGCGCTCTGGCAATAGCAGCGTCCCTAACCCCTCTCTCTGTAACCATGACGAATATTTTTCCAGCTGTGGGAAAAAATATAAAAAAGATTAGGCTATAGGTCGTGGGGAACCCACCAAAGCAGAACCCGCTAGCCGCTTCCCTCGCTCAGGTTGAGCGACAGCTGCTCTGGGTAAAGCTCACGGTAGAGAGTTTCTAAATCGCCCCGGCGATACATGTGGCGGTTGCCCCGGCGTGAGGTGCGGCGATCGCAGCCCCGGGCATCGAGTTGCCGCTGCAAGTCGGCGCGAGGGCAGCCAAATACCTTGACGGCGTCCCGCAGGGGCACCCACTGCTCGGCAAACTGCTGTCTGAGGGCATCGTCGGAGGTGTTGGCCAAGCGCTCTAGCAGCAGGTTGGACAGCAGCCAGCAGGCCTTAGTGTCGGCCAGGGCACGGTGCGATCGCCCCACGTCAAAGCCAAAGTGCCGCACCAGCTGCGGCAGACTGCGGGAGGGCAGATCGGCCAGCAGCAGCCGCGACAAAATCACCGTGCAAAACTGCTGGGCCTCGGGGCGCTTAAAGCCCAGGCCCAGCCGCTGGTACTCCGCTTGAATAAAACTGTAGTCAAAAGCCAGGTTGTGGCCGGTAAGCACCCCCTGGTCGAGGGGCGATCGCAGCGCCTGCCACACCGTATCGGCGGCGGTGCCCTGCTCAACCATAGCGGTGGTGATGCCCGTCAGCCGGGTAATGGTGTGCGGCACGCGCACCTGGGCGTTGACTAAAAAAGAGGCCTCGTGGGTAATGCCCTGGTCGAGCGACCCCTGCACCACTGCAATTTCAATTACTCTGGCCTCGGGGGGGCGCGACCCGGTGGTTTCCACATCGACCACCGTCAGCAACCCATCAGACAGCTGGCGGTAGTAGGCCAGTAACTGGTCTGTAAAAAGCGCAGATTGAGCAATGCCGCCCACCGACACAGGAACCATAGGGCTACGACCACAGGGAACCTTCCTAAGGTACCGCCCCAGGCCAAAAAAATTACCCAGTTAGCCACGAAGGTTACCTGGGTAAGAGTGTTTCAACCAAATACTTGTCCAGACCTCCACCGCAACCGGATCACGGGTGGAGTTCGCGTCCTAGGTAAAGAAGGGCTTTTTTAGTTGGGATCCTTTGAGGGAAACACTGACGCCCAATGGGGCGTACTGCGACGGCTCCTCGGGCAACTCTGAGTTCAACGACTTTAAGGGAGCAAGACTATTGAGCCTTGCGCGATGCAGCCTCATCCACGGTGGGTTTGCGCCAGAGCCGAGCAAAGCGCTCTTTAATGACCAGCCACAGGAAGGGAAAATCATCTACCAGGTAGCGCTTCCACAGTCGCCCAGGCTCGGTACTTAGGCGGTAGAGCCACTCTAGACCCAGCTTGCTCAACAGCTCTGGGGCCCGGGGCTTGTTGCCCGCTTCAAAGTCGATGGCGGCCCCAACGGCCAGAAAAATGTCAATGTTGGGCAACTGATCGCGGTATTTGGCGATCCACTTTTCTTGCTTAGGTGCGCCAACCCCCACCACCAGCACGTTGGCGGGCGACTGGCGGATCATGGTGAGGATGCGATCGCACTCCGCCTCGTCTTTCTCAAATCCAAAGGATGGCGAGTGGGCCTGCACAATAATCTGCCGACCAATGCGAGCATTGATGCGCTCCATCGCCTGGGCGGCAATGCCCTCTGCTCCCCCCATGAGGAAAATCTTGGTGGATTCGTTGTTGCGGTGGTGGTCACAAAACATCGGGAACAGGTCTGATCCCGAGATCTTAGCCTTCAGGGGCGTGCCCAAAAATTTAGAGGCAAACATCAGTACCTGGCTATCGCAGACGCGATAGTCGGCCTTGCTGTAGGCCTTGACAAAGTCCATATCTTTCTGGAGCTTCATCAGGTGATCAACGTTGGGGGTGAACACCACGCCCTTCTTGAGCTGGCTCAAAAAGTCATTGACCGAAATGTTGTCGATCGGGATGCTGAGAATTTCGACCTGGGTTTGAATGCGCTCGTACTGCTGCTTGCGCAGTTCTCGGGCGGTAGATTCTAGGGCGGCCTTGCGAAACTGCCGATACAGCTGCTTGACATTCTCTGCTGGCACCGGCTGACCAGCCTGAACCGCCGCCAGGGAAGCACCTGTCGGATCGATCGATGACAAGTCGCTGGGCTCTAAGCCCGGCTCCATAGCTGGATTGATAACGGCTTCATCGATAGTGGCAGCATCAATAGCTGATGTAACAACCCGTCCAGTAGACTGAGACTCCATAGGATTATCCAACTTCAAGAACCAGAGAGATCATCGATTAACTAAAGCGCTCAACAAGTAGTTGTCTGCCCTAAACCAGAACTCTACCCGTGGCTTGCTCCAACCCTCGATGGCCCGTTGGGCAGATGCGACCGTTGTTATAAACTAGCCTAGTGTTATAGAAATAACCAATCATCTCAGTATAATTGCGGTATTTTATGGAAATGCTGGTGGGGTTTAACTAGGGGTTAACTAAGCTTCAACCCGTTGATCAGTGTTGCCCTCATTATCTTGATTGTCTCAATCAGTCTAGGGCTAGGGTGCGAGAAAGCACGGATGTCATCCCACGGTTCATAAAAGCTGAATACCTCTGTAAAGCTGACCTAACATCCGTTTAATTTCGGTGTTTGGATGGTCTAAGCTCCTGCGTCTCGGGATGCCGTTCCCTCAATCCTTTAGAATTGCAGCAGTTCTGATCGGATGTCTCAACGGTTCTGTACGGCCTCTCACCGAGTACAGATTACCCACGGGGCGCTCCAAACCTGCCGTTACCTATTGCCCATGACCTCTCCTCCTCGCGATGTTCAGCTCTATGCTATGGCCGCATGCACAACGGTGCTGCGCTGCCGCAGTTGGAACCGCCTCCGGTTTGAGATTGAGTACGGCTTAGAGCGTGGCACCACGGCAAATAGCTATCTGATTCAGGCCGATCGCACTGCGCTGATCGATCCCCCCGGCGAGTCGTTTAGCGACATATTTTTGGCCGCCCTAGAGGGCCATATCGACCTCCATCAGCTCAACTACATTGTCTTGGGGCACATTAATCCCAACCGAGCCGAGACTTTAAAGATTCTGCTAAGCCGGTTGCCAGAAGTTGCCGTGGTGTGCTCAAACCCCGCGGCCCTGGCCCTCCAAGACCTGCTGCCCGAGGCCTCACCTCGCGTTCGGGTCATCCGCAGCGGCGATGATCGCCTCGATTTGGGCCAGGGCCATCACCTTCAGTTTGAGCTGATTCCGACCCCGCGCTACCCCGGCGGGCTGGCTACCTTTGACCCTTACTCTGGTGTGCTGTACTCCGACAAGTTTTTCGGCGCCCACCGCTGCGACGATACGGTCTTTGACCTCAGCTGGCAAGACCTGCTCGAAGACCGGCGCTACTACTTCGACTGTCTGTTTGCCGCTAGCACGCGCCAGGTGCAGGTTGCCCTGGGCAAGCTAGGCACCCTGCCCTTTCAGACGCTGGCACCAGGCCACGGCCCGGTGGTGCGCTACAGCCCCCGCGAGCTGGTGCAAAGCTACCGCGACTGGAGTCAGGCCCAGACCGCCCAAGACCTCTTGGTAGCGCTGATCTATGCCTCGGCCTACGGCAATACGGCCACCATTGCCCAGGCCCTGGCGCGGGGAATTACCAAGTCGGGGGTGGCGGTAGAGTCGCTCAACGCCGAGCAGGCCAGCCCGGATGATATTAAGACGGCTGTGGAAAATTCCGCTGGGTTTTTAATGGGGTCTCCCACCTTGGGCGGCCATGCCCCTACCCCCATGCAGACGGCCCTGGGTATTGTGCTGTCGACCGCCTCTAAGACCCAGCCTGCTGGGGTATTTGGCTCCTTTGGCTGGAGTGGAGAGGCCATTGACCTGCTAGAGGGCAAGCTCAAGGACGGCGGCTATACCCTGGCTTTTGAGCCCATCCGCGTCAAGTTTAAGCCCACCGATGTCACCCTCAAGTACTGCGAAGAGGTGGGTACCGATTTTGCCCAGGGGCTGAAGAAGGCGACGCGGGCGAAGCAGCCTCGCACCCCCGCTTCATCGGTGGAGCAGGCCGTGGGCCGGATTGTGGGGTCGCTGTGCATTGTGACCGCCCGCCACGGAGAAGTGTCGAGCGCCATGCTGGCCTCCTGGGTGTCCCAGGCCTCCTTTGCGCCGCCGGGGTTTACGGTGGCGGTGGCTAAAGATCGGGCGATTGAGTCGCTGCTGTACCCCGGCTATGGGTTTGTGCTGAATATTTTGGCGGAGGGGCGGCACTTGGGGCCGATGAAGCATTTTCTCAAACCCTTTGCCCCCGGCGAAGACCGCTTTGCCGAGATTGAAACCGAGGTGGCCGAGAATGGTGCGCCGATCTTGACTGAGGCGATCGCGTACTTAGAGTGCACCGTCGAGCAGCGCATGGAGTGCGGCGACCACTGGCTGGTCTACGCCACGGTGCAGGCCGGCCGGGTGCTAGACGGCAACGGTAAAACCGCTGTTCACCACCGTCAGACCGGTACCCACTATTAAGCTGCGTGAACGACTGGCCTCGAAGTGGTTACGCCACAACCGAATATGCTACCAGTAGGGATACTGCCCGAGGGGCTGAGCGGCTTAACTGGAGCCTGTTTTAGCTTCCCCTAGGGTCTAGATCGTAGGCTTGGTGGGCGGGGCAAATTGGGTCCGGGTGCCGGTGGTTTGGGTTCAATGCCCCAGCTGTCCGAGGCGGCTGGGGCATTCTATAGCCAACACCGCCGACCGTGACATAGGTGAACCGCTCATACAGTAAACCGCTTTAAAATCCCAAGGTTTATGCCCGTTGTTTCTCACTGCTCCGATCGCGACCAGACGTTGCAGTCGGCCTACCGGTTTTTAGATCGTCGGCTGGATCAGGCGCGGCAGAGTCATCAGCCCCAGCTGGTGAGCCTGAGTTTCGAGATTCCCCCGGTTGACCCACTGGTGGTGCTGGCTCGGCTGGCCCCTAGGGGCGATCGCCACCTGTACCTCGAAACCCCCGTGGCTCAGCAGTCGGTGGTGGGCTTTGGGGCCGCGCTGGTGTACGAAACCGCTGGAGCCCGCCGGTTCGCCCAGGCTCGCCGGTTTATTGAACAGTGGCGTGGCAAGACCCACCGCTACAGCGAAGCGGGGCCAGCTGCGGCCCTCAGCGGGGCCGATGGGGCCCGATTTTTTTGCGCATTTACCTTTTTCGCCGACTCCCAGGACGGCGAGGCAACCTTTCCGGCGGCGACGGTGGTGCTACCCCAGTGGCAGCTGGTGCGCCAGGGGGGGCAGGGCGTACTGACGCTAAATCATCTGGTGACAGCGACCTCCGACGTGGAGACCATCATTGATGACCTGGCCAACCAGCTGCGAGCAGTAGAGCGCCTGGGCACGGCTGCCTGGCGCAATCCGCTACATCCGGCGCGGCTGCCCGTACAGCCGGTGCCCGAGGCGGGCCAGCAGTTCAGAGTGGCCGTAGATCGCGCCCTGGGCTACATGACCCGGCACCCGGTGCAAAAAATTGTGCTGGCCCACGCCCTAGACTGGGTGAGTGCCGAGCCGATACAGCCCCTAGCGGCCCTGGGCCGTCTGCGGCAGCGCTACCCAGACTGCCACGTGTTTTCGGTGGGTCAGGGCAACGGCAAAACCTTTATGGGGGCCAGCCCTGAACGGTTGCTCAGCCTGACCCAGGGGCAGTTAATCACTGATGCCCTGGCCGGGTCGGCTCCCCGAGGTACTGCTCCATCCCAGGATGACTACCTGGCCCAGGGGCTACTGCACAATCCCAAGGAGCGGGGAGAGCACCGGCTGGTGGTGGAGTTCTTGGCACGGCAGCTCCAGGGGGTAGGGCTATGGCCCCAGTACCAGCCTCAGCCTGGAGTGCGGCGGTTGTCCAACATTCAGCATTTGCACACGCCGATGCGAGCCCGGGTGCCTCGCCACATTCACCCGCTGCATATTGTGGAGGCTCTGCACCCGACCCCCGCCGTTGCCGGGGTGCCGACCCGCGAAGCCTGCGACCAGATTCTTCGCTTTGAGGATTTTGACCGGGGGCTTTACGCTGCGCCCCTGGGCTGGGTCGGGGCGAACGGCGACAGCGAATTTATTGTGGGCATTCGCTCAGCGCTAGTGGCCGATACCTGGGTGCGGCTGTACGCCGGGGCTGGTATTGTGGCAGGGTCTGACCCCGATCGCGAGTGGGCAGAAATTAAGCTCAAGCTGCGCGCCCTGGGCGAGTCGCTGGTGTAGCCCCTGGCCCCTGCTGTTCCCCCATGACCTTTGACTTTCGCAACACTAACGCCCTCTGGGCCTCGGTACTGGCGGCCACGCTAGCTCGGCTGGGGCTGAAAACGGCGGTGATTTCGCCCGGCTCGCGCTCTACGCCCCTGACGGTGGCCCTGGTCAGTCATCCTGACATTGAGGCGTTGCCCGTGCTCGATGAGCGATCGGCGGCATTTTTTGCCCTGGGTGTGGCCCGGCGTACGGGGCAGCCGGTGGCTTTGGTCTGCACCTCTGGCACCGCCGGAGCCAACTACTACCCCGCCGTGATTGAGGCTCGAGAAAGCCGCGTCCCCCTGCTGGTGCTGACCGCCGATCGCCCCCCTGAGCTGCGCGACTGTGCCTCGGGCCAAACCATTGACCAGCAAAGGCTGTTTGGCACGTTCCCCAACTGGTACGCGGAACTGGCGGTGCCTGTGGCGGAGGTGGGCATGCTGTGCTACCTGCGGCAACTTTCGGGGCAGGCCTGGAGGCGATCGCTCTACCCAGTGGCGGGGCCAGTACACCTCAACTGCCCCTTTCGCGACCCTCTAGCCCCTATCGCTGACGCCTCGGTGACGTACCTCAAGGATGAACTCAACGACGACTTTTTCACGGCGGTTGGGGTACCAGCCCCTGGGGAATTCTCGATGCTGGGGGCAGATTTTTTACCGTGGCTGGAGATCTGGCGAGGGTGCGATCGCGGCCTAATTATCGCTGGCCCGGCTCAGCCCGTTGAACCGCTGGGCTACTGCAAGGCCGTCGCCGCCCTCGCCACCTATCTGGGCTGGCCCGTTATGGCTGACGGGCTATCGCCCCTACGTAATGCTGCTGAGCTGAACACGTCTCTGGTCACTACCTATGACATGGCCTTGGGACAGCCCGCCTGGGCGAAAGATCTAGTGCCTGAGCAGGTGATTCAGCTCGGCCCCCTGCCCACCAGCAAACGGCTGCGCCAGTGGCTAGAGGATGCCCAACCCCGCCGCTGGGTCGTTGACCCTGTAAACACCAACCTCGACCCCCTCCACGGCCCCGTCACGCCCTTGCCCCTCAGCGTCACAGCCCTATCCCAGGCCTTGCCCCCAGTCCCAGAAGCACTTCCGACTGGGGTTTACCACGGCCAGTGGCAGGCTCTAGAGGAGAGCCTGCGCCAACAGCTCGATCGCTCCCTAGCCGCTTTAGATCAACCCTTTGAAGGCAAAGTACCTTGGCTGCTGGCCCAATGTTTACCCATGAACACGCCTCTGGTGATCGCCAACAGCATGCCTATCCGCGATGTGGAATGGTTTTGGCCACCAGGCGATCGCGCGATTCGCCCCTACTGCAACCGAGGCGCTAACGGTATCGACGGCACGCTGTCTACGGCCCTAGGCGTTGCCCACGGTGGCCCACCCACGGTGCTGCTGACGGGGGATCTGGCCCTGCTCCACGACACTAACGGCTGGCTCAGCGTGCCGCGCCTGCGGGGACATCTCACTGTGGTGGTGATCAACAACCAGGGAGGCGGCATTTTTGATCGACTGCCCATTGCCACCCTGCCCGCCCCCGGTGATCGCTGGTTTGAAGACTTTTTTACCACCCCTCAAACCGTCGATCTCAATCGCCTCTGCGCCGCCTACGGAGTCAACTACGAGCGAGTCGACACCTGGAGCCAGCTTAAGGCTAGCGTCAGTAGCTTACCCACTACCGGAGTGAGAGTGCT
The DNA here is from genome assembly GCF_034932455.1 of Leptolyngbya sp. CCNP1308. NCBI lineage: Bacteria > Bacillati > Cyanobacteriota > Cyanophyceae > Leptolyngbyales > Leptolyngbyaceae > Leptolyngbya > Leptolyngbya sp. CCNP1308. The sequence continues at coordinate 47,960 of NZ_JAYGIH010000112.1, forward strand.
GGAGGTGCGATGCGATCGCGCCCAATCCCACACCCTCCGCCAACAGCTCCTCACGCCCCCAAAAGATTGATCCAACCCTTTGAACCAAAACTTCTAAACCACAAAGCCCAACGTCATCAGTAGACGCCCTCACCTAAACCACCCACCCATCACTCACCCTTCAACTGCCCTTCGCCTGGGGTAGCCAAAACGTAAACTCACTGCCCTGGCCCAGAGTGCTTTTAACCTCAATTTTGCCCCCCTGCACCTCGACCAAGCGGCGGCAGATGGTTAGACCCAGACCTGTGCCCCCAGAGTTGCGGTTGCGGGAGCGATCGGCTCGCCAAAACCGCTCAAACACGTAGGGTAGATCTTCCTCAGCAATGCCAATACCCGTGTCAGTCACGCTGACGTAGACTCGCCCAGGCTGAGCCCAGGCATTGACTGTTACCGAGCCCTTCTCGGTGTAGCGCAGAGCATTGCCCAACAAGTTGATGACAATTTGCTCGATGCGGCTGGGGTCAGCGTGAACCAGCGGTAGCTCGGGCGGGCACTGCAGTGTAATGGCTATGCGATCGGTGCTGACAAACTGGTCGGCAAAGGGGCGCACCAGCGCGGTCAGAAGAGGGCAGAGGGCCACGGTCTGCGCCTGAATGGGCAGATAGCCCGCCTCTAGCTTAGACAGCTCTTGTAAGTCATTAACCAGGCGCTGGAGGCGCGTTGTTTCCCCCGCTAACCGTTGATAGAGTTCGGGCTCGGGGTCAACGGTGCCATCGGCCAGCCCCTCCAGATAGCCGTGAATGATCGTCAGCGGGGTGCGCAGCTCGTGGGTGAGGTCGCCAATTAGCTCGCGACGGTGCTCTTCCACCCCCTCTAGGTCTGCCGCCATGCGGTTAAAACTGCTGGCCAACCGCTGAATTTCCAAAATTTCTGAGGGCGGCACGCGAGCATTTAGGCGGCCCGCGGCAAACGATCGCGTCACCTCCGTCATCTGATCGAGCGGGCGAATAATGCGCCGCGACACCAAATAGCTCAGCCCCCCGGCGGTGCCGCCACCCACTAAAATAGCCCACAGCATGCCCCGGCTCCAGGCGGCCTCAAAGCCCTTTACCAACTGGGTGCGACGCTGCACGCTCAGCACCCCATTCTCGTAGCGTTCCAGGGAAATCACGAACAGGCGGGGGGTGTAAAGCCTGCCGAAGAGGGCCAGCGCCAAAATGCCAACCCCCATCACCGCCAGGTGAGAGAGAAAGAGACGACTACGGAGGCTAACTTTAGCCATGGCACAGAAACCCCTTGAAGTTTGGCCCAGATCAGGGAGACGTTGGAACCCCAGACTAGACCAAACTAAGCCGGAGTGTTTTGTAAATCGGGCTGTTCTTCGGGTAAAATCGCGCCTTCAACCGGGCACACCTGGAGACAAATGCCGCAGTCAATGCAGGTGGAAAAGTCAATCCAGTACCAATCAGTGCCCTTGGTATTTTTGCCGGGGCCCTCGCTGATGCAGGCTACCGGGCAGGCATCGACGCAGTCGGCGACGCCCTCACAAACGTTAGTCACAATGGTATGGGCCACAAGCTCTCCTCACGGGCACAAAAGAATATCGAGGAATCAAAGTTCCCCTGGTTAGACAACTCGGTCACCCTAACCCTGTAACTCTCTCCCCGTAAGGAATTGAGCCAGGGCGGCTGCCATCCCCCACGTTAGTTCAGAGCTTCAATATCTGGCAACCCGTCAGGACCGATCCAGGCGATGCGGCTAATGCGGCGCTGGTGGGCCAGGTCGCGGATGGCAGCGGGCGGCTCGCCGTCAGCCAGGTGCACCTCGGCCCGCACCAGACTGGCCGAGGCCCGCAGGGTTTGGGCGTAGGTAAAGGCTGCTGCCGCCGCCTGGGGCACCGTAGGGACTACGAGCCAATCGCTAGGGGGCGTATCCTGGGGCAAGTGGCCCGTGGGCAGCAGCGCTTGGTGCAGGGCCTCAATGTTTAGCACAAAGCCAATGCCTGGAAACCCCTGGCCCTGACCCTGAAAGACGCCCAGCAGATTGTCATAGCGGCCCCCCTGCCCCAGCACCTGACAGCCCTGCTCAGGGCCAGTGACTACCTCAAACACCAGGCCGGTGTAGTAGTCAAAGGGTTGAATTAGGCTTAGATCGAGCGTCAGGGCGGGGCGTTGACGCCCTGGGGCCAGTCGCTGACTATCCCCTCCCATATTAATCACGTCTCGCACCAGGGCGACCAGCGACTTAAGCCGCTCTACTGCTGTCTGGGCCTCGGCTTCCAGGGCCATCTGCCCCAAAGCCTGGAGCACATCCTCGGGGTTGCCCCGCAGGTCGAGCAGATGTAGGGCATGCCGATGCAGCTCTGGGGATAACCCCATGCCGTCGAGGGCTACCCGATCGAGGGTAGCCAGCGCCTGGCGCACCGCCTGGCGCTGGCCGGGGGCAAAGGGGGTGAGCAATGCCTGGGTGAGCTGGGCATCGCCCAGAATCAAGCACCAAGAGTCGAGGGAGAGGCTGTGGAGACAGTCCAGCAGCAGCAGCACAATCTCGGCATCGGCTACCGTTGCCCCAGCCCCTAGCAGCTCGACCCCGGCTTGGTAAAACTCTTGCTGGCCCCCGTGGCTGCCCTGGGTGGCCTGGCGAAATACGTTGGCGTTGTAGTAGAGCCGCTGGGGATAGGTTACTCGGGCTAAGCGGGTAACGGCTGTGCGGGCGATCGAGGCGGTTAGCTCAGGCCGCAGCCCCAGGCGCTTACCGGCAACGGGCTGAAGCTCAATCACCGCTTCTTGATCGATAGCGCCCCCAGCCATCAGGGTATCCATCCGCTCTACGGTGGAAGTGATAATACGGTGGTAGCCCCAGCGCTGAAACACCTGCTCTAGGCGATTCTCAATCCAGTATTTTTGGGCAACATCCAGGGGCAGTAGGTCGCGTGCCCCGGCAGGGGGTTGATAGGTCATCATTTTTTCTTGCCTCCAAACAGGCCAAAGAAACCGCCGCCCTTATCAGAAGCTTTGGGGTTAGAGGCTTTTGCGTTGCCACCTTTCGATTTGGTGGTCTGGGTCGATCCTGAGGTAGATGCACCGCTAGCCTTATCTACTCGGGCCTGAACTGCGATCGCTCTTTCGTCGTTGGGGTCAATTTCGAGGGCGCGCTTGGCGTGGATACGGGCCATGGTGCCTTGGCCAGCTTTGAGGTAAAGCGCCGCCAGATAGCTATGGCACTGAACATTGTTGGGGTAAGCTTTGACAGCTTCCCGCAGCTCTAAAATAGCTCGGCTATAGTCACGGTTTTGGTCGTACTCCTGGGCTCGGTTAACGTAGCTCTCTAAAATAGCCGCCTGGTTTTGGCGAGGGGTTGGTACTGTTGGTGCAGTGGCGTTAGGCGCGGCATTGGGCCGCGGTTTAGCAGCGCTGGCTGGGGAGCTAACCGATGGGCCATCGTTGGCACTGCTTCGGTATAAGTAAATTAAGTTGAGCTCACTCAGTTCGCCGATTACCTCAGTCACATTCTCCAGGTCGTTGAATTGGCTTTCGGCTAAGTTACTGATGGCTTTGCGGTAGGCTGCATCAGCATGGGGGGCTTTGAGCAGGGTCTGGGCGGTTGTAGAGCTAACCGTAGGGGCTGTGCCGACTTGACGGAGTGACTGCCCTTTGAGCTTGAGCATGATGCCATGCTCGGTACTGGATTTCTCTTGGCTCAGAGCCTCGTAAGCGGGATTGACCAGCTTGGAGAGAACATCGCTAGCCCGCTGGGCATCGGTGGCGGTGGCCCCAGACAAACTGTCGGGATGTAGCAAGCGGGCGATCGCCAGATAGCGCTTGCGCACGGCCTTGGCATCGGCGGTCACGGGTACCCCGAGCACGGCGTGATGATCGTCAAAGTCAAGTTGGAACAGCCCTTGTTCTGGTTTCATGGTCACTTACCCGAGGGACGACTCAGGGAGCAATAAGACACAAATTAAATTCTCTTCACTCTACCCAGCCAACCTCAGTTTAACCATCCCCTGGGTTTTTAAAGCGTTTGGGGCTAACTAGAGCCGCCGTTAGGGGCATGGACTGACTATCTAGGTGAGGGCAGGCAGCACTAGGGGCGTAATCTTCCCGAGCGTCTGGCTCATGGTCTGGTGGATATGACCGTTGGTGGCTAGCAGCCTGCCTGACATGACATCTAGCGGCGCACCGTCGTAGCCAGTAACTTGGCCACCGGCTTCGCGCACGATCGCAACCCCAGCGGTAATATCCCAGGGCGATAGCCCGCGCTCCCAATAGCCATCCAAGCGGCCGCAGGCGACGTAGGCCAAGTCGATGGCGGCAGCGCCCCCCCGGCGAACCCCCTGGGTGAGGTGGGTAAAGTGGCAAAATTCGGCGTAGTTGTTGTCGGGGGTTTCGCGGCGATCGTAGGCGAACCCGGTTACCAGCAGGCTTTGGGCCAGTTGATCCGTAGTTGATACCTGGATAGGGCGGCGGTTTAGGGTGGCCCCTAGGCTCTTGGCGGCGCGAAAGAGATCGCGGTGGATGGGGTCGTAGATCACCCCGAGCACAGGCTCTCCCTCTGCTAGAAGCCCGATGGACACTGCGCAGAAGGGGTACTGGTGGGTGTAGTTGGTGGTGCCGTCGAGGGGGTCGATGGCCCATAGGAGACCGCTTGCTTGGTCTCTAACGGCCCCTGACTCTTCGGCCAAAATGCCGTGGTTGGCGGGCACGTGCCGCTCTAGCACGGCCATGACAGCGTTCTCTGCTTCGCGATCGGCTTCGGTGACTAGGTCGCCAGAACGACCTTTTTCGTCAATGGTGGTGAGGTTACCCCAGTGGTGCTGGAGTACAGCCCCGGCGGCTAGGGCGGCTTCGGTGGCGCTGTCTAGCCAGCGCTGCAAATCAGATTCAGGAGGAAGAGGCATGGGAGTAAACGCTGGGCAGCTTAGGGCAAAGGGATCGGCAGGATTAGTCCTCGTCTAGGGGTAGCCCTCGGCGAACTTTGCCTTTGCCAAAGTAGCGGCCAAACTGAAGCTCGTAAACCTCATCTTCGTCCTGGGTTTCGGCCTGAATGTTGCTGCGGGGGTAGCTGACGCACAGCAGGGCGTAGCCCCGATCGCGTAGATCGGGGGAGAGCCCCATGGCCTCGGGTTGCTCGACCTCGCCTTCGAGTAGACGTACCGCGCAGGTGGTGCAGGCCCCGTTGCGGCAGGCAAAGGGCAGCTCGACTCCCTGACTTTCGGCGGCTTGAAGAATGTAGCGGTCTTCGGGCACCTCTACGGTGTATATGCGCCCGGTTTGGCGGTGGTGGACGGTGACGGTGTGGGTGCGGGCCATGGGGTAGGTCGGGTTTGGCAGAGTAATGGTGGGTCGGGAAAAATTGAGGCAGAAGGGGCGATTCCGGGACGGATCGCTTCGCGAATCGCAGTCCATTACCCCGATCGCCTCTCGCCCCTGCTATGCTCTCACAGAAACAATTCCTCTAGGGCAAATGGGCTAATTCTGCACTGAAACTGGCAAGGCCTCTGTTCTGTGACTCCATTGTTTGCTACGATAGCCTCTCAGCGGTGATGTACCGCCCCCTGGAGAGATGGCCGAGCGGTTGAAGGCGCAGCACTGGAAATGCTGTTTAGGGGTGACCTTAACGAGGGTTCGAATCCCTCTCTCTCCGTTTTAATTGAGCTACGGCCATTGCCCTGTATTGGGGGGCACGGCGCTGCGGCGTTTGGCCTGGCGTCGTTGGCTGGCTAGGCGCTCTAGGCTCAGGGAAATGACCCCCAGGGTGACTAAAATTACGCCCATCCACTGAATAAACAGCAGGGCTGACTTTTCGCCGGGGGTGATCAAGTAGGCCAAAATAGCAGTCACCACCGGCCCGCTGGCGGCCACAATTGAGGCCTGCGATGCCCCCAGCAGCTTAACGCCGTAGTTGTTGAAGAGATAGCCCAGCAGGGTCAGCAGCCCCAGTAGCCCGGCTCCGACATATAGCCCGAGGGGACGGGTGGGCTCGCCGGGGTCGAGGCCAAAGAAAGACCCCACAATCAAAATTAGGCTGGTGAGAATAAAGATGGTCGAAAACTGAAGCAGGCTGACTGAGACCGGGTGCAGCCGCTTAAAGCACAGCTGCATGGCTACCAAAAATAGTGAAAAGGCGACGCTGGCCAGCAGGGCGGCCCCGACACCCCACAGCGATACACCGTCGCCGAGGTCGGTGTAGATTCGCGGCAGGGTAGTGAACACAATGCCCATGCTGATGGCAAACATCACCACCAGGCGCAGGGGCGTAGGGCGATCGCCAAACAAGAACCAGGCTAGCGGTACCGTAATCAGGGGGTACATAAACAACAGCGTTACTGCTACGCCGGGGCCGACGTCAGCGATCGCCTTGTAAATCAGCACCTGCGATAGAAACAAGAAGCTGCCGCTGGCGATCACCTGCGCCAGCGGACGCCTTTGGTCACTGCGGAAGATCTGGCGCAAATCGTTGCCGACGTTGGGATAGAGGCGGGGCGCTACCAGCGCCAGCAGGGGCACAACTACCACCATGCGCAACCACAGCAGCAGCAGCGAGTTGGGAATGGTTAAGGGTAAGACCTCCGCCACCGAAATTTGCCCAAGGAGCTGTCCGCCATAGCCGATTACGCCCACAATAACGTTGTGCAGCGATAGGGCCAGGGTCGAAAACACCACCATCATCAGCCCTAGCTGGAGGTCAGTGGGAGAGGGCCTGCGGCTGTTCTCGGTCGGTGTAGATTCTGCGGTGGTGAGCGGTGGACGGAGCAGAGAGGCTTGAGAATGCGACGCCGGCGGTAAAGGCGGGGGTGGAGGCTCCGAACCTGGGTAGCCTGGAGGCTGAGGCCCTCGGTAGGGACTGGGGGGGAGCGCTGGGCCTGCCAGGGGTTCACCGACGGGGGGTGGGGGCAGGGCGCTATGGCCATTTCTAGCTGGGGCGGTGGTTCCTGAAGGAGACACCATTTGGCTTTGCAGCTGTTGACTCAGGCGAGCGACCAGAGCTTCTAGGATTGCTTCCCCCTGCTGTTCGACGCTCTGCATGCGGTTGAGTTGTTGGGAGATGCTGCTCTGGTAGCTGGTCAAATCGTGCTGTAGCGAGGCCAGCGTATTTTGGAGCGTCGCATCTAGGGCGGCTAGACCCTGGCTGGCGTTCGCCAAAGGAGAGATAGCGACCTCGGAGGGGGCAGCCTGGAGGGCATTGGGGCGGGCGGTGGTCAGGGCGGTTTCGAGCCGGCCTTGCAGGTGGGTGGCCAGGGCGATCGCCAGGCGTTTAGCCCAGGCCTGCTGCTGGGCGATTTGCTGCTGGCTCAGCCCTTCGGCGTAGGAGGTTTGCAGCTGCTGGTGCTGGGCCTGAAGGCTTTCAAAATCGCCCTCTAACGCCTCAATGTCGGCCATCAGCCGCTGCTTTTTGGCCTGGAGATGGGCGATGTCTTCTGACAGATAGCCTGAGACCTGATGGCGCAGGGTGTCTAGGTCGTGGCCCAAAACCCGCAAAATGGCCTCAGCCGACTGAGGTTCAGGCTGGGAAGGGTTGGAATCGGGTAGATGGTCAGAGGGCCCCATGGGTATGTCTCTCAGGGTGCGGTCACGGGATGCGGTCGGTCAGCAGATCTACGGGCTGCCCCAGCGCGAATGCTAGTATTGTGCTCAAAAAATCGAAAAAGATCTCTAGTAGCGTCAGATTTAGGATGGCCCGGCTCAGCCCAACACGGCAATCTCTCGGTGATTTCTTAACGGCCAGGCTATCTCAACGTATTGCCTACTGGGTGTTTGTGAGCATTGTTGTGATTGAGGGGATAATTCTCGTGCCCTCGGTGATGCGGCGGGAGCGGGAGCTGCTGAACTACCTGCGATCGCTGTCTACGGCCCAGGCCCTCGGACGGCTGGATGAAGCCACCCTGGCCACCCTCAAAGACGACATGCTGATCAACTACCTCCAGGGCATTCAAATCAATCAGGTAATTCTCGGTGGGGCCATCTACGATTTGGAGGGCACCCAGGTGGGCGGGTTTGGCGAGCTGCCTCAGCTTACCCTAGCCGAGAGTGCACAGGGCGACAGGGGCGATCGCTACTTCCGCCGCCAGCAGCGCTACGACGCCCCTTGGGATATGCCACCCCTACGCGATCGCTACGTGCTGATCGTGCGCCACGACGCCAGCGGAGTGCAGCGAGAATTTTTTGCCTTTATTGGTCGCATCATCGGGCTGGTGGTCATTATTTCGGTGTTTGTGACCGGGGCTACCCTGGTGGTGCTGCGGCGGCTGGTGATTAAACCCATCATGCTGCTGCGGCAGGATCTGATTACCGCTGGCCAGGCCATTGGCGACGATAGCGATACTCAAACCCTGGCTTTTGCGTCACTGCCCTACGCCCGCGCCGACGAATTGGGAGACGTAATTGCGGCCTTTGAGCAGATGTTTGGGCAGATTACCACCGCCGTAGCCACCCGCAAACAGAGCGAAATGCGGTTTCGCACCTTGGTTGAGCAGGCGGTGGATGCGTTTTTTGTGGTCAATGCGGTGGGGCAGATCATCGATGTCAACCAAAATGCCTGCGACAGCCTGGGCTACAGCCGGGAGGAACTGCTGCGGCTGTCGGTGACCGATATTCAAACCACCCACAGCCAGGCCGACTTTGAGGCGCTGTGGCGACAGCTCAGGCCGGGGGTGCCCCAAACCTTGGAGGGCTGGCACCAGCGCCAGGACGGCAGCGGTTTCCCGGTAGAGGTGCGTGTGGGGCTGCTAGTGCTGGCTGACGCGCGCTACGGGCTGGCCCTGGCTAGGGATATTAGCGATCGCAAAGTTTCCGAAGCGGCCCAGGCCCGCCTGGCCGAAATTGGCGAGCTGGCCGCCATGATCGTCCATGAGGTGCGCAACCCCCTCAATACGGTGCTGCTGGGGTTGAATTCCTTTCGCGCCCTAGAGCTGCCCGATCGCTTTCAAACTCGCCTCGACCTAGCCCTAGAGGAGTCGGAACGGCTGCAAAAGCTGCTCAACGGCATTTTAATGTATTCGCGGGAGCCTGCACTGGCGGTGGAACCGTTGGAGATCAACGGCCTTGTACAGCATCTTGCCACAACCCTGGGCCACGAGTTGGGAGAGACACAACCGCCGCTACGGGTGACTACCCTGCCCTATCCAGTAGCTGTCAGCGGCGATCGCGACAAGCTCAAGCAGGTCTTTATCAATCTCATTTCCAATGCCCGAGAGGCCGCCTCTGATGGGGTGATTACCTGGGTTGTGCGGCCCCCCGAGACCGGGCAGGTGACCATCAGCATTCACAACGGGGGCGAGCCAATCGCGCCAGACCTACTGCCCAAGCTCACCCAACCTTTTTTTACCACTAAGGTCTCGGGCAATGGCCTTGGCTTAGCCATCACCAAACGCATTGTAGAAGCCCACCAGGGGACGATGACGATCACCTCTACCGCTGCCGGTACTGAGGTCATAGTTACCTTGCCCCTGGCGGGCTTTCGACTGGCTAGGGCATCGGGTGTTGCCGATCGGTTGAGCTGAGTCCCTCAAAAAGGGGCTTAAAATGCGTCGAGATCGAGAGCTTTAGAGCCACCCTCTTCAATCAGCAGCAAAATTTTGCCCAGCTGCGACCAGATCAGCAGTCCGCAGAGTAGGGTCATAGGGACACCCATGGCATAGGCCGCTTTGGCCGAAAACCCAAACAGCTGAATGCCTGAGGCCAAAAATACGCAGACCCCGGCACAGATGCCAAAAAAGGGAATTTGCAGCTGGGGGCCGCGCAGGGTTGCCAAAATGCGCGTCGAGCGCTTGCTGTTCCATTCGTTGACCGCCTGCTGCAGGGCGGTGCTAAAGGCATAGCCTGAAGTCACAGCGGCCAGAAAACCGGCAAAAAATAAAACGTAGGGCGGTTGTGGGTACACGGGTTTAGAAAGGCCGAAACAATAGTTTACTTTTCCAAATTATAGGGGAGAGCCGCCCCTACCCCTCACTCTCTACCCATGCACCCTTCGACACGGCCAAATTTGGCCTACCCCAGGGCTAAGATTGCAGCACCTGGCGCAGATCGCCGACCACGGGTACTAGCTGCTCCGCCCGATCTAGGGAATAGCTGGTCAACGCCCCCCAGGCCACTCCCAGCACGCGGTCAAAGGTGATGTCATTTTTGACCAGTGACCACAGGCGCTGTACCTCTTGGGTGTGCAGCCGGTCATCCTCGGTCAGGGCCAGCACAAGCATTTCGCGCAGGTGGGCACCTTCCTCAGACATCAGGTAGCGAATGCCCATGCCTGCCGTGGGCAGCAGGTCAAAACCTGTGTCTCCCTGGGCGATCGCTAGCATGTTCTCCAGCCGCTGCCACTGGAGTTGACCGTCCTGAAACAGCACCTCTAGCAGCCGCTGGCGCAGGGCCGGTGTTTCACCCACCAACAGCCGACGGACTACGTAGGGGTAGGCCACGTTGACGATCTTAAAGTCGGGGTTGAGGCTCAGGGCCAGACCCTCTTGGGTGACCAGCGAGCGAATGATCAGGGCAAATTTAGCTGGTACCCGAAATGGGTATTCGTACATCAGCTCCGAAAACTGATCGGTGATGGTCTTAAAGTTAAAGTCGCCTACCCTGGCCCCGAGCGCGCTTCCCAATACCCGCTGAAGAGCAGGAATGATCGGGCCGAGGTCGGTTTCAGGGGTGAGAAAGCCCAGCCTGACAAAGTCTCGCCCCAGGCTGTCGAAGTCTTGATTGATCAGATGGACGACCGCATCTACCAGGGTCTCTTTGGTGATCTGGTCGAGCTGATCCATCATGCCGAAGTCGATGTAGGCCATGCGGCCATCGGCCAGGGCAAACAGGTTGCCGGGGTGAGGGTCAGCGTGGAAAAACCCAAACTCTAGCAGCTGGCGCAGCCCCGCCGTCACGCCGATCTCAATCAGTCGATCAGGGTCAAGGTTGTCCTGTTTTAGCGAAGCCGTATCGGTTAGCTTACAGCCGTCGATCCATTCGAGGGTGAGCACCCGCTGGCTACAGTAGGGCCAGTAGATCACGGGCACCTTAACCGTGGGGTCGTCTTTGAAGTTGGCGGCAAAGCGTTCGGCGTTGTGGCCTTCGTTGAGGTAGTCGATTTCCTCAAACAGCTTGGTGCCAAACTCATCCACAATCAGGGTGAGGTCGTGCCCCAGGTTGAGGGGTAAAAAATTGCCCAGCCAGCGCGCCGCCCACCGCATTAGATAGAGGTCGCGACAGAGCACCGGGCGCAGGTAGGGCCGCTGTACCTTGACGGCAACCTCCTCGCCGGTAAACAGCCGACCCCGATACACCTGACCCAGACTGGCTGCGGCTACGGGCAACGGGGATAAATTGCTAAAGATTTCTTCAGGGCTGTAGTTGAGCTCTGTCTCGACGATCGCCATCGCCTCCGGGGTGGGGAAGGGCGGCAGCTGGTCTTGCAGCTTGGTGAGCTCGTCGAGAAAGTCTTGGCGCACTAGGTCGGGCCGGGTGGAAAGCGCCTGGCCTACCTTAATGAAGGTGGGACCCAGATTGGTCAACACCTGGCGTAGCTGAATGGCGCGGCGGGGGCGGTTTTGCTCTTCCTTCCCCAGCCACTGATCCATCTGAAGGCCGAGTACAAAGGTGCCCAACCACCACAAAATTTGTAAAACTCTCCAGGCCAGGGTGCCTAGCCGCCAGCGAAAGTAGCGGGCGATCGCCGCCGCATCGTAGGTGCCTAACAAAGCCGGATCTATCGCTGCCACGGTGCCACCTGCCCCTTACATGACTGTTTGGTGCTGCCCAAGCGGGTGGGGCTATCGCTGGTTTGGGGATGCCGTCAACGAACAAAAAGTCGCTGAGGCAAGCGGCGATCGAGAACCCCTAAGCTGGGTTAATCTACCTTAAATATAGTATATAAAACTACAAACAAGCTTGACTGAGTCCAGTTAGAGATTGGGGCTCGCCAGGATTCTGACCTGTAGATTTTGGCAACGGGGTTAGCGATTCCGTTAGCAATACTGGGCAGCCTTGAGCCCAACCTCGGCCAGCACGGATTTCAAAGTTTGCACCACCCGATTCTGAGCTGTTTCTCCCAGTTCAGGGAACATGGGCAGCGACAGTACCTGATGGGCCGTCGCTTCTGCTTGAGGTAGATCGCCGGGTTGATATCCCAGGCTGCGATAAACGGGCTGCAAGTGGAGGGGAATTGGGTAATACACCATGCAGATCACCCCAGACTCTCGCATCAGCTGCTGGATCTGGTTGCGCTCTTGGCCCTCGGCGGTAGCCTGGGGCAGTCGCAGGGTGTACTGGTTCCACACCGAACGGCCAAAGGTGACGGGCAGCGGGCGAATCACCTCGGTAACTGGCTCTAGCAGGCTGTGGTAGCGATCGGCTACCTGCGATCGCTGCTGGTTCCAGCGATCGAGGTGGCGCAGTTTAATTGCCAAAATAGCCGCCTGCACCGAGTCAAGGCGACTGTTAACGCCGATGACCTCGTGGTGATACTTCACCCGACTGCCGTGCTCACTCAGCATGCGGGCGGTGGCGGCCAGATCGTCGTCGTTGGTGGTCAGGGCACCACCGTCGCCACAGCCCCCCAAATTTTTAGTCGGGAAAAAGCTAAAGCAGCCCACCTGCCCGATGCGACCGACCTGCTGCCCCATCCACTCGGCACCGGTGGCCTGAGCACAGTCTTCGATCACCGTCAGGTCATAGCGGGCAGCCAAATCCATGATTGGCCCCATATTCACGGGCCGACCAAACAGGTGTACGGGCATAATCGCTCGGGTGCGATCGCCAATAGCGGCCTCAATTTTGGCCACGTCTATATTGAAGGTGTCAGGGTCAATATCCACAAACACCGGGGTTGCCCCCACGGCACTAATCGCTTCCGCCGTGGCAATAAAGGTGAAGGGCGAAGTAATCACCTCGTCGCCGGGGCCAATGTTATAGGCCCGCAAAGCCAGGTACAACGCATCAGTACCCGAGTTGCACACAATGCAGTGTTTGGTGCCTACATACTCTCCAAAGGCCTGGGCAAAGGTTTCGACAATAGGACCATTGATGTATTGTCCAGAGGCCAGCACCTCGGCTACGGCAGCATTCACATCCGATTGAATTGTTTGAAACTGCTCCGTAAGATCAACAGGAGGAATTACACTCACTCGCTCACACTCACCTAGTGGATAGGCCTAGTTTACCCTACCCCACGGCTGCATCGATTGCCTCAGGGGCCACCCCGCGATCGCTCGCCCCATCCCATTTCTAAACCCACGGCCCTGTGGGCCAGGAGCGCCCATGCCCGATCTCTCGTCCATACCCAGACGCTCATCTACCCCCCCAGACGAACACACCCGCTGGATGCAGCGCTGCCTGGAGTTGGCGCGTCTTGCCGCTGGTCAAACGGCTCCCAATCCCATGGTGGGATGCGTGGTGCTGCAAAAGGGGCTAGTGGTTGGAGAAGGTTTTCATCCAGGAGCCGGACAGCCCCATGCCGAAGTGTTTGCTCTAGATCAGGCAGGGGCCAGCGCCCAAGGAGCCACTCTCTACGTCAACCTAGAGCCCTGTAACCATACCGGGCGGACTCCCCCCTGCACCGAAGCCGTGATCCGAGCGGGTATTACTCGGGTAGTCGTGGGTATGGTTGATCCTGACCCCAGAGTCTCGGGCGCAGGCATCCAGCGGCTTCGCCAAGCTGGTCTTGAGGTGATTGTTGGGGTTGAGGAAGACGCCTGCCAACTTCTCAACGAGGCCTTTGTCCATCGAATTCTCCGTCAACGTCCTTTAGGATTGCTCAAATACGCCATGACCCTAGACGGCAAAATTGCCGCCGTTGGGGGGCACAGCGCTTGGGTAACCGGGCCCACAGCCCGCACCGCCGTGCACCAGCTGCGCGCTACCTGCGATGCGGTGGTCGTGGGTGGCAACACCGTTCGCCACGATAACCCTCGCTTAACGAGCCATGGTCATAGCGCCCACAACCCTCTGCGAGTCGTCATGAGCCGCCGTCTCGATCTCCCCACGGAGGCCAATCTATGGCACACCGAAGAGGCTCCAACCGTTGTCTTTACCGGGCCTGAAGCCGACCCGGCCCGTCACCAAGTGTTAGTCGCTAAAGGCGTTGATGTGGTTGTGCTACCGGCGATCGCGCCTCGCACAGTCACTGAGTATTTGTACCAACGTGGCTGCGCAACCGTGCTGTGGGAATGTGGTGGCTTTCTGGCCGCCCAGGCTATTCAAGACGGCGTCATCGATAAGCTTTGGGCCTTTGTAGCCCCCAAACTGGTGGGTGGCATCGGCGCCCCAGGCCCCATTGGCAATCTCGGCATTGAGCACATGGGCCAAGCCCTAGCGCTAAAGCGCACCGCCTGGCGTCTCCTAGGTGATGACCTTCTGCTAGAGGGCTACCTAGACCGACCCATGAACAACTAGCCCATCCTGGTGAAGGAGAAGGCCTATGCTATTAAACATCCCTAACGATTGAGAGCCGGGTGTTAGGGATAAATCCGCACGAGTCGAGGAATCTCGTAGGTCAGCTCTCGGTTGCGCATAAAGGCATCCAGCACTAGCCGCAGGTCGTCTTTACCGCGAAACGACTCAATCCGTTGACATACCTCGCTCTGGTCAAATATCAGCAGCGTCGGCAAGGTCGAGAGGCGATAGGCATTGGCCAGCCGCAGATTTTCATCGGCGTTGATATCGACTAGCCTAATCTGGCCTTCCCACTCGGCCTGAAAACTTTGTAAAACTGGGGTAATGAGCTTGCAGAGCCCGCACCAAGGAGCCCAAAAATGAACCAGCACGGGGAGTTCTGACTCAAGCACAGCTGTTCTGAACGTGGCTTCGCCAACAGACATCGGCATCTATAAATCAATAAAGGAATTTAACTAACTCTCCAGAGCGATTTCTGAACGGAACCGCTGGCCAAATATAATCCTGCTGAAGTCGCGGAAAAATACGCAGTTGTTATCGGGATCATTGTAGACCAGTTGAGAATGGAAGTTAATGGGTCAGAATAAGGATTGTGCCAAATCCCTAACACAGGGTTGTGGCGATAGAAGCGGCCGCTGATAGATACCATGGACTTGCCATAGGCGACCTCTGGAGCAAAGCCAACTGGCCAAGGGCTAACCCTCGGCTTACAAGACCTAGCACCCGAGAGCCTGGTGCTGCCGCAGCAAATTGAGAGCCTCAGCGGCCGGTAAAGGCTTGGCAAAGAAATAACCCTGACCGTAGTCGCAGCCCTCTTGCTGCAGCATCGCGACCTGGGTGGCGGTCTCTACTCCTTCCGCCACCACCTCCATGCCAAGTTTTTGCCCTAGGGTCAAAATAGTGTTGATAATAGCTCGATCTTCGTTGCTTTTCTCTAGGCGTCCCACGAAGGATTTATCCACCTTTAGGGTGTCCATGGGAAATCGGTGTAGGTAGCTGAGGGATGAATAGCCAGTGCCGAAGTCATCAATGGCTAGCTTTAGGTCTAAAGACTTGAGCTTGAGCATGAGGTCGATGGCGGCATCTACGTCGCCCATCACCATGCTCTCGGTAATTTCGAGGCGAATGCAGTGGCCGTCAACCTGAGTCTCCCGTAGGGCGGTCTCGATCTGACTAATCAAGTCGTTCTGACCAAACTGACGATTGGAGAGGTTAATGCTCATGGTCAGGTGGCGGTAGTGGGGCAGCAGGGTGTGCCACTGATGCAGCTGTCGACAGGCCTCGCGAAAAATCCACTGTCCCAGGGCCATAATCAACCCAGTTTCCTCCGCCGCCGGAATAAACGCGCTGGGCAGAACAAATCCCCGATCTTTCTGGTGCCATCGCACCAGGGCCTCAAAGCCAGCTAGGGCTCCCGTCTTTAGATTGATGATGGGCTGGTAGTAGAGCAAAAACTCCTGGTTGTCGAGGGCGCTAATCAGGTCACTTTCGAGCTGAAGGCGGTTAACTGCTTCGGTGAGCATGCCAGCAGCAAACACCTCAAAACGCGATTTGCCTAGAGCCTTAGCCCGGTACATGGCGGTGTGGGCATCGCGCAGTAGGTCAGCGGGTTTGTGCTCTAGGCCCGGCTGGCTGATGGCTACCCCAATGCTGAGGGTGCTGGGCAATTTCTGACCATGGAGGGTAAGCGGTTCTGAGAGAGCGTACTGAAGTTGATCCATCAGCTCTCCAGCAGCGGTTGTAGAGAGTTGAGTGAGTAAAAGAGCAAACTCGTCACCCCCAACCCGAGCCACCTGGGCCTCAGGGGGAATGTGCTGTATTAGCCTTCGGGCCATCACTTGCAGCACTTCGTCGCCCACCTGATGGCCTAAACTTTCGTTGATTACCTTAAAGCGATCAATGCCCATAAACGCCACGATTACAGGCCGATCGGGGCTTTGTCGGTAGTGAAGAGCCTGCTGAATAGTGCCTATAAAGGCTTCGCGGTTGGGCAGACCGGTGAGAGAGTCGTGGGTGGTGCGGTAGAGCAGTTTGTAAGCTAAGACTACTGCGGCGACTGCCACCATCCCTAGAGCCGGTTCGGCCAGGGGGAGCCACACTAATCCATTGACCCCCAGCCAGCCAATCCCGCTGAGCCCTCCTAACAGCAGACCGCAGGACAGCAGCAGCCCGCTAGGGCGTTTGACGATCCAGACTAGGCTGCCGGCGGCCAAACCCCAGCCCCAAAGCCAAAGCCCTTCGGCCCAGGGTGGCAAAAAACGGTAGCTGGCAGGCTGCCCGGCAACGATATCCAGGAGTTGCCGAACCATCTGTCCGTGGATGACCACCCCGGGCATGGTCAGCTCGCTGTCTTGATTAAAACTAAAGGGGGTGTAGAAGCGGTCTTTGAGGCTGGAGGCGGTGGTGCCGATTAGAACAATGTTGCCGTCAATCCAGGCTGGATCAAACTGCTTGCTGAGCACCTGGCTAATAGAAATGTGCCGAGCTGGCATCTGGTCAGTGTGGTAGCGCAGCAAAATTTGGTAGCCTCTGCTGTCGACATCTTGGTAGCCGCCGTCTCGAGTGGAGAGTACCGGGATGGCCCGATCGCCCAGGTAGAGGTGATTTGCCCCAGCCTTTAGAGCCTCGGATGCATAGCCCTCGTAGGCCATCACCACCCGCAGTGCGAAGGAATAGTAGCCGCCGTCGGGGCTGCGTACGAAGACCAAGTTGCGGCGAATGATGCCGTCGGAATCGGTGGGGAAATCGTTAAACCCCACCCGTTCTGGTTCAACAGTTGGCGGGGGCGGCACTTCTCCCTGGCCCTGGGTGCTGCCCACATTCATAATGGCCATCAGATTGGGTGCCGCCAGGGCCTCAATGAGATCGGTGGATCCTGGCGGGCGTAGAGTGCTGCGGTAGAGATCTAAACCCACAACCTTAGGATTGTGCACTTGCAGCGTTTGAATGACGTCGGCTAACAGTTTGTCGTTGAGGGGCCAGCCGTACTGGCGAATATCTGCCTCGGTGATGCCCACAATGGTCATGCGGGGGTCGAGGTCTTGGCTGGGGCGCGATGGCCCCTCAATACCGATCGTTGACCATCGCACCAGGTGGTCAAACAGAAATAGCTCAGCTGGTTCTAAAACAGTCAATGTCTTAGTGCCGGTGACCACCGCGCTGGCCACCAGACTGGCTAACAGCACAATCTTGCCTCCGGTGGTCAGGGGGGTTGCTCCCCACCAGTGAAGTATCTGGGGAACCACCCGACGCCGCAGCCGATGGTTTATTCTGTTGAGCGTCGCTTTCACAATCGCTGGGCCTTTGAAGACAGAAACTAAATGACGGAAAATGTCTCAGGTAGCACACCCAGTGCCCCAGCCCTTGATCAGCGTTCTAGGGCGAGGACATTTGTTAAGCATGCCCAGATTGGGCTGAGCAACTCGCGCCCGACAGTTGCCTTCATAGCGCGATGGTTCTGCCCCTGTAGCCTAACAGCTGAGGCTGGCGACGATGCTGACGTGGGCTTTTGTAATAACAAACTAAAGGCGGCAGTTCCTAACCCAGGAACTGCCGCCTCTGATTGATATCTATAGGTTTTGATATCTATTTGTAGGGTGGTGTAGGTCTGCCGCCGCACTGGGCGGTATGAGGGTATTGCTCTGCGCTAGTAGTTGCTGGGTTGAAGGGGGGTAACCCAGTGGGTGCCGCCGCCCTGGCGGCGGCCTGGAAACTCGTCTCGACTATTGGCGCTGGCCACTGACCCCATGCCAATAGCCTGAAAAACAACCAAGATGGCTAGCGATAGTGCTCCAATAGTAAGAATTGAGTGATATGAACGAACCGTGTGCTCCAGCGGAGTTTGCATAACAGTTATCGTTGTGTCCTCAGGGATATAGACCTAAACCTGAGGGTAGACGCTCCCTAAACAACTTTGGCGACCCAGGCTTGCCCTAACTAAAAATAGCGAAGCCTGAATCTATTAAGGCCCAGGTCAGACAGGCCCATCGACAGAGGACCCACGGAACTTAGGATTACGAAAATTCACGGAACTTTTCTATCCTGCGAACAAAAGTTTGTGAGGATGGTATGAATTTTCCTAAAACTTTCCGGATTTCAGTGAACGCTAGTGGTGGAGAGGATGCCTTTTCTATTGCTCCCAGCAGAAGCTTGGACAAATCATCCGTAAAACTGCGGGATTCTGACCGCGATCGCCAACCTTAATATATTTGTGCCACTGCCAGTCCCAGTAAGAGTCCAACTACAGCGCCTATGGTTGTGTTGATGCCGTTGACGACCTCGTTGGTCAGCCAGGGTATGCGGGTTTGCAAGGTGGCCCCAATCAGGCTTTCTAAGGTGGTCGCTATAAAGGCAGCCACTAGGCAGATGAGGATGCCCCATAGGGTAATCAGGCCAACGGCCCAGCCCACCAGCGCCATTGCCAACGACCCGGCCACTCCGGCCAGGGTGCCCTCTAGGCTAACGGCCCCCTCAGTCCCAGCCGGGACGGGCTTGAGCGAGGTGATCAAAAAGGTGCTGCGCCCGTAGGCTTTGCCCACTTCGCTGGCGGTGGTATCGGAGAGTTTGGTGCTGAGGCTGCTGACGTAGGCCAACCCTAGCAGCGGCAGCCAGAGGGCTTGGCTCGCTGGGCTGGTCGTAGCGCTGAGGATCGCGATCGCCCCGGCACAGACCGCCGCCGCTAGGGCAGAACCCCAGACGTTCTCTGGCCCCCTCACCCCCGACCGCCCCTCGGCAATACCGGCGGCCTCTTTGCGGCCTTTGCCCAGGCGGGTAACCGCTGTTCCAGCCAGAAAATAGGCCATCATCACGACGTAGCCTCGCCAACCCAGACAGCCCCAGATGATCACCCCTAGCGCCCAGGCGTGGCCGTAACCCGCTGGGGTCAGCAGCTTTTTGGGTAGCTTCCATGCGATCGCCAGCAGCAGGGTATTCACCAGAGCGCCCACAATCCAGCCCGTTAGCAGATCCGAGCCCTGGGTTGATAAGGGAAGTGCTATTAAAACCGCAGATAAAGCCATGGCATGACGCATCAGATGCATTGCCCTTAGCCTACAGGGCAAAGGTCTTATAGAGGTGCAGACAGTTTCCCCCGTCGGGGGCCGGTTCATAGGTTAGCCGGTCGGCGACTAGGTACATAATTTTGAGCCCGCGCCCTCCTTCGGAGTCGGGGTTGTTGATGCTAATTTTATGTCTCAGCATTGAGGCTAGATCGAAGCCGGGGCCGCGATCCCAAATGCGAATCTCGATAGTGCGATCGCTCACTGACACCTCAATGCGAACGGGGGTTCCCAGAGGCAACCCTGCATGGGCGTGGCGCACCGCGTTGGTGAACCCTTCAATTAGAGCGAGCTGGCACTGAAGCCAAATGTTATGGGGGATAGGCGTTGCCTGAAACTGGTCAAACCATGCCAGTACCGACTTTAGCGCCGTTGGATCGGTTTGGGTTTCAATCTGGCTGGTGTGCTGATAAGTCAAAGCAGGCGACGGCTAGATAGCTCACCTTTGCATCATAGGCCTAACCCCACCCTGGCAAAAGCCTTGAGGGCAAGAGTTTTACATCTCCTATCGGCCCAGAGCATTGGCAGGATTCAGCCAGGTCAACAGATGATGGCGCAAATGGGTGAGGTCTCGATAAAATTCCTGGCGCATGAACTGCCCTAGCGCATCGAGGGGGCTAAAGGCTGCTCCCGGCTGCCAGCCTAACTCCTGGGCAATGGGGGTGGTGTGGGAGCCCGACAAAATGTGAATGGTGGTCGATTCGGGAAACCGTCTTACCAGCACCTCTGAGAGGGGGCGAGTCTGATCGATAGTGTCGCTGCGGAACTTAATCAATAGGTTCTGGGATACGGGGTAGCGATCGCGCACCAGCGCCAGCGTCGCCTCAGGGTCGGGGGTAAACTCCACATTAAAGGCTGGGTTAAACTGCACCACTTGATCGAGGAAAGGAATCGATCGCCGAGCCGGGTAGTTATTAAAACTCATATAAATATTGCCGGCCCGCTCCACCTGCCACAGGCTGTTGATCAGCAGGTGAACCTTGCAGCCCATGCTGTGCCCTAGACCATAGATGGGTAGATAGCGGCTGTCGGCCAGCCCTCGCTTGTCGAGATACCGCAGCGCCTGATCAAAGGTGATCAGCACTTCCTGGGCAATAGCCGCGTGGTCAAAGGTGTTGATAAAGGGTGTTGCCACGACCAGATAACCCTGCCGAGCCAGATTCTCTAACAGCCACTGGTAGGTGACACTGGGGGCGGCGGCCACAAACGCCCCTCCCAAAAAATGCACGATCGCCGTGGGGTTAGGGGGCACCAAAATCCAGTTGCCAGATACCTCTTGCCAGTTCATTGCGCTCTGTAGTGTTGGCCTTTGCCCAAAATTAAATTACCTCAGGAATCGGGGATCCCTCCCTATTACTGTAGCCAGTTTGGGGTAGAGACGGTGTCACCGCTGTCTAGTCGGCGGAATGAACTGGCCAAGGCACCTCTGCTCCGCGCCCTTGCGTTCCCGTTCCGTGGAGCGGTAAGCTCGGTGGGCCGGGTTAAGGAAAGGCTATGGGGCAAGAGGCTGCGATCGCAGAGCGTACAGTATCGGTCAATGGGTTGACCTGGTTCTACCGCGACCTTCAACCCGTTGGCGATTCGACTCGGCTGCCCGTGCTGCTCCTCCATGGCCTAGTATCCCAAAGCTATAGCTGGCGGCAGGTCATGCCTACCCTGGCTCAGCAAGGCTTTCGGGCGATCGCCCCCGACTGGCTTGGCCATGGCTACTCAGATAAACCCGATCGCCGCGACTTTGACTACACTCCCGCCACCTTGGTTTCGGCCTTGGGTAGTTTCATTGACGCCCTAGGGCTACCCCAGGTGCATTTGGTGGCCCAGGGCTTCCTCGGTTCCGTCGGCATCCAGTACGCCCTCCAGCATCCCGAACGCGTTGATCGCCTGGTGATGATCAACGCCCCAATTAGCCCCGGGGCCAAACTCCCCTGGAAAATTCGCCAGATGGGCCTGCCCCTAGCTGGCGATATGATTACCCAAGATCCGCTCTTGGTCGATCGCACCTTGGAAGGCGGCGGCCCCTACCAAGTCGATGACGCAGATTTAGACGTGTACCGTCGGCCGTTCCTGAAAAGTTCTGACGTGGGCCGAGCCTTAATGACCACCGTGCGCCGTATGGATGTCGAAGCCAGCAGTCAGGCGATCGCCACTGCCCTACCCCACTGGGATCATCCCACTCTCGTACTGTGGGGCCAGAAGGATCCATGGCTACCAGTCAGCCTGGCAGAAGTTGCCGTTCAAGCTCTCCCCAATGGTGAACTGCAAACCCTAGAAGAAGTTGGCCACTATGCCCAAGAAGACTGGGCTGAGAAAGTCGCCGCCGCCCTCGATACTTTCCTGCGCCAGATGGCCGTGTAACTTGGCTGGAATGGGGTTAGGCTACTGCCAGTCATACTCCAGGGCGGCATCCCCAAAAAACTGGCGCAAGGTTTCGTGGAGGATGGTCAACTCCGCTACCGTGACCCGGTGGTCTTCATCCATCAGCGCTTGAATGCTCTGGATTTCATCCCTAGAGAGTTTGCCATTCACCAGGGCGTGCTCTATTGAAGTACGCAGTTGATCCAAATGCTCTAGCTCGGCCCGACTTGGCTCTGGTGCATTAGCCCTTTTAATTTGCATCGGCTTTATTCCATAGTTGTTAGATCATCAAACTCGCTCCAAAAGCCTTAGTAAACAATCTCTGTTGCACAGCACAATCATTAGCAGATCGGGCCACAGCACTGTTCTTAGAGTCATAGCCTATGCTGGATAAAGCGACCATGCTGTTGCTTAGACAACAGGGTTTCACCAAAGGAGTGTGCGATGGCTATCAAGCAGCAGTTTCAGAGTTTCGAGGACTTATTGGCTGGAGCTGAAGGCCCAGTACTAGTTGATTTCTATGCCACCTGGTGCGGCCCTTGTCAGATGATGGCAGAAATTCTAAACACCGTCAGCAGCCAGCTTAAGGGGCAGCTTAAGATCGTTAAAATCGACACCGACAAGTACCCAAAAATTGCCTCTCAGCACCGCATTGCGGCCCTTCCTACCCTAGTGTTGTTTAAAGCGGGGCAGCCCGTAGATCGCATCGAAGGCGTACTGCCCGCAGACCAACTGGTGGCCCGACTTCGGCCTCACTTGAGCTAGGCATGGCGGCTGTACCCTGTGCGATCGCCCTCGGCAGCAATTTGGGCGACTCCCAGACAATTTTGCAGCAGGCGCTAACGGCCCTATCTCACTGTCCTGATATCGATGTGATCGCCCAGTCGAGCCTTTACCAAACGGTCGCCATTGGCCCCCCTCAGCCCGATATTCTTAACGCCTGCGCCCTGCTCAACACCCCCCTTTCAGCCCGAGATCTGCTTAACCGGCTACTAGGTATTGAACAGCACTTCGGTCGGGTACGCCGCGAGCGGTGGGGGCCACGCACCCTCGATCTCGATCTGCTGTTCTACGGCCAGGCGATCATCGCTGAGCCAACCCTGCAGGTGCCTCACCCCCGCTTGCGGGAGCGCGCCTTCGTCCTCATTCCCCTCGCTGAGATCGCCCCCGCCTGGTGCGACCCTGTCAGTGGTCAATCGGTACAGTCTCTCTGCCAGGCAGTTGACCCCGCCGGAGTACAGCCACTTGGCCCAATCAGCGCCTAGGCCCAATTCACCATAGCTAAGCCCGCTACAATGAGTTGATCACATGCGCCCTTTCTGAGCCGTCGCCTATGCCCCTGGGTCAAGAGCCTCCTCAACTGCTAAAGCAGCGCTTATTTTATGAGGGTCGCAAGTTCAACTTTGAGGTCAATCGCCTGCGGTTACCAAACCGAGCAGAGGGCGACTGGGAGTGCATTCGCCACCCTGGTGGCGCTTTGGCTGTGCCCGTGACCGCCAGCGGTGAGTTAATTATGGTGCGTCAATACCGCTTTGCTGTGCTGGGGCGACTGCTAGAGTTCCCTGCTGGCACTATCGAAGCTGATGAATCCCCTGCCGACACCATTCGCCGAGAAATTCAAGAAGAAATTGGGCACAGTGCTCAAACCTGGTTGCCCATTGGTAAATTTCCTTTAGCCCCAGGCTATTCAGACGAAATTATCTATGCTTTTCTAGCGACTGACCTAGATGTCATCGAGTCGCCCCCCGACGCCGACGCCGATGAAGACATTGAAGTTGTGCGATTTACCCCAGCCCAGCTTGAGAAAGCTATTTTGGCGGGGGAAGCGGTAGATGCTAAATCTATTGCCAGCTTCTATTTGGCAAAACCTTACCTCGAGAAGCTGGCAGCCCTATAGCCAGCCAAGATTAGACGCTAGTCGTAGTAGCCCACTACGGTTTCCGTAGCGTAGCGTACCTTAGGTAGGTCGGCATACTTATCATCATCGGCGCGGTAGCCTGCTGCACACAGCACCACAGCTGAATATCCCTGCTTGGGTAGTTGCAGCAACTCGTTGAATTTATCTTGGCTAAAGCCCTCCATTGGGCAGGTATCGACCCCTAGAGCAGCCGCAGAGTACATCAAAAATCCCAAAGCAACATAGACCTGCCGAGTTGCCCAATTGTCCATGGTGATGGGGTAAGGAGGCTCAGCTAAAAATCCCTTAACCATGCCACCATAGCCGTCGAGCGTTTCGGCGGGCACCTGGCGTACTGTAGCCATCCGCTCTATAAACTGATCAACCTCCATAGCACCCACGTCTTTTTTGATGGTCAGTACCACCAAGTGGGATGCATCGGTGACTTGGGCCTGACCCCAGGCATGTTCTTTGAGCTGCTGTCGAAGAACAGGGTTGCGTACTACAAAAAATTTCCAGGGCTGTAGTCCAAAGGATGAGGGGGACAGTACGAGACTTTTCTCTAGGGCGGCCCATATAGGCTCAGAAATTTTGCGGTCTGGGTCGAACTGCTTGGTGGCATAGCGCCAGTTGAGCTGCTGGATAACCTGGTCGGGGGTTTGAAGAACGTTGGTCATGGCGTTGTGGGAGTGGGGTAACAATAGACTCTAGGGTTGTAAGAAGTAGGAGTTTCCTCCGCGAACTATAAACTGTCTCTCCATGGCATACTACGCCACAGAGCTATTTACTACGTTAGCGCTGGCTACATCTAGGCTGAAACTCTGCTCGATTCGTTAAATCCGCCATTTCCAGAACTGTAATAGGGCTTGAGCCAGTCTAGACTCAGTTCGTAGAGATGGTCGATCGCCCAGGTAGCCCGGCGATGAATCATCTGGTAAGGGTAGGCATGGGCAACACCTAGGACGGGTACTCCCGCCCGCTTGGCAGCCTCAATACCCGCGAAGGAATCTTCGATGGCTAAGCAGTCCGCAGGTTGTAAAACTAAATCAGTGAACTGCTGATTGAGCTGCTCAATGGCTAGTAAGTAGCCGTCTGGGGCAGGCTTGCTCACCCCAGCAGCAAGGTCGTCTGATGAAATAACCAGCTCCACATGTTTACCCCAGCTAACCTGTGCCAGCACTGCTTCAATTTCGCTGTATCGCGCCCCAGAAACAATAGCCAGCTTGAGTTGCGCGGCCCGAATTTGATAGACCAAATCGTCCAGTCCAGGGTACAGCGGTAGATGATCTAAGTCGGTCAGCACGTCGCGGTAGCGAGTGGTTTTGCGGGTGAGCAATTTTTCTAGATACTCCTCAGATATGACTCGCCCTTGGCGAGCGAGCAGATCTTTGAGACAGGCAGCATCGGAGCGACCTAGGCAGCAGTCTGTTAAGTCTTTGGGGTTAGGCCGGAGATTTTCTTCCAGGAGGAGCTCCTCAATTAACCGGCCGTGAATGGCTTCGTCATTGATCACGACACCATTGAAGTCGAGTAAAACTGCCTTAAGAGCCATTGACTTAGTGGAGAGATATTAAGCAATGTAATGCTGTAGGTTCAGACTTTAGCTTAGCCCGGTTTTGGCCTTTAGCGAAGGTCGCTATGGCTTGCTGGGCTGGAGTATTGGGGCATAACCAATGCTAGCCCACTGGTAGGTAGTAGGCGCTAATCGCCAGCCTTGAAGCAATGCGCTACGCGCTACGCCTTTAGCTGATGTTCCGTAAAACTACGGGGATCTGCGCTTGCCCTCCGCGAGAGTACCGTGGATCAACGATGGTGAATAAGGGGGGTACTCCCGAGAATAAGGACAGTTCTCAGCGAACCCGCTCTCGTAAGGACACCCGCAGATATGGCTACTCAAACTTCGACTATTCGCTCCCGTGGCATGGAACTGCTGATGCAATATAAGCAGTCTCCCTCTGTGCAACTGCGTAACAGACTAGTGCAACTCAATGCTGGCCTAGTCCGCAAAATTGCCCACCGTGTTAGCCACCAGTGCTCTGAGCCCTACGAAGATTTAGAGCAGATTGGCTACATTGGCTTAATCCGCGCCATTGAGCGATTCAACCCCGGCCAAGGCTGCGCTTTCAGCTCCTTTGCTGTCCCTTATATTCGCGGCGAGATGCTGCATTTCCTGCGCGATCGCGGCACTACTGTTAAGATTCCCCGCCGCTGGCAAGATCTGCAAAAAGAGTCTCAAAAGCTTCAGATGGAGTTAATGCGTGATTTAGGCCGCAACCCCAGCGACAGCGAAATGGCTGAAGCATTGGGGGTACCGGTTAAAGAATGGCGAGAAGTTAAAATGGCTCACAAAAACCGCCTTCCCCTTAGCCTTGACGCTACTGTCTGCCAGCAGGTTGATTCTAATATCACCCTAGGTGAGACCCTGCCCGACAGCCATTACCAACTCATGCAGGCTTTGGAAGAAGATCGTCAGCAGATCCAGCGGGCGCTGAATCAGCTTGAGGCCAAAACCCGTACTGCTATTGAGTTTGTCTTCTTCAAAGGGCTGTCCCGCAAAGAAGTCGCTGAGAAAATCGGGGTTAGCCCTATGACTGTTACTCGCCGTATTCAGCGTGGTGTAGACGAAATGATTGCCTACTTGCAGCCCCAAGAGCTGCGCATCGATCCCTAGTCTCCAAACCCATACGAGAGCGAACGCCGCAGATAGCCTGTCCAAGGTTATCTGCGGCGTTCGCAGTGCAGGGATACAGCTTGAATTTCTTGGGACGACAAATTATTTACAACTTAAACATCTATACAGCGAAAAGCCCTGCCATTCGGCAGGGCTTTTCGTGTATCGGAGCGGCGGGATTTGAACCCACGACCCCCACTACCCCAAAGTGGTGCGCTACCAAGCTGCGCTACGCCCCGGTCTGCTTCAGTTGTTCTTAACCAGAATAACACAGAGAGGTATATGACCAGATGGAAATCTGAGAATCTACAGCCGGGTTCGGAAAATCCTCAAAACGCCACCAGGTGAAAGATGGCCTGCATAATTTGCTGGGTCGCTTCAACGTCCCACTCTCCCTCACATCGGCGACCTGATTTGAGAATAAATCGTATGCTGTAGGCGTCTGGGAAACCGTCCGCTTCTAGCCAGAGATGATCGGATTCTGCTTCACAGGTAATGCGCTCACCTTCCATAAGTTCGCTGGTGATCGCTCGCACAGCTGCACTCACTTCCATCGCTAATTGCTGAAAGGTATAAAATTCGGCTTTAGTCAGCTCTATAGCCCAGTTAGAGCCAGCTAACAGTCCATAGTAGTTACTGTCAGTGGAGTTCCAGCCGAGCCGCCACCCAATACCTTCTTTTGTAAACCGCTCACCCATGGGTGCGGTCAGTCCTGATGATACTATTCGCCAATAATCTCAGGCTGTGTCAACTCATCAGACATCTCAATAATTGCCCGCAGTACAGGTTTCATCTTAGGGTCTTCGTAGTTTTCAAAATCTTCGAAGCGTCTCCGCTGGGCTCGGTTAGCTACTTGTACTGTAATTCGGTAGCGGTTTGAAGCAGCCCGAATTAGGTCTTCGGTACGTCGCATAACCTGGGTACTGTCGAAAGGAGAGCGCTTAGCCATAACAACCTGAATAAATCACCTAAGCGCCCATTGTACCAAGAATCTTTGGCATCATGTCTCTAATCCCATATGGCTGCCAGGGCAAACGCATACTCGGTGAGTAGGGATACTAGTGGATACGTTTGACATCAAGGCTATCCATGTCCCATTCAGTGCCCCCGACGGATTCACTGTTAAGCCACTTTGAGAACCTAGAGGATCCTC
>NZ_JAYGIH010000113.1:0-55971 GCF_034932455.1 Leptolyngbya sp. CCNP1308
TTGGCATCTGGTTCACCTCCCTGGGCATCAGCACCATGGCGTTCAACCTGAACGGGTTCAACTTCAACCAGTCGATCCTCGATAGCCAAGGTCGTGTGATTGGCACCTGGGCGGATGTGATCAACCGTGCGAACCTGGGTATGGAAGTGATGCACGAGCGCAATGCTCACAACTTCCCCCTTGACCTGGCCACGGCTGAGGCACCTGAAATCATCGGCTAGTCCCTTGTGACTACCCCATTGATTGATTAGGCAAAAAGCGCTCCCTGCGGGGGGCGCTTTTGCGTTGGGGGAGCGATCGCCCCTCGCAACGCCTAAAATAGTCAAACCCCATCGGCATATGTCACCGAAACGAGAGATACCGTATTCTCATGATCCAATCACTCCGCGATTTACAGCAGTGCCAAGGCGCAACGTTCTCATCAGAGGGTGTCCCCATAACCTTCGGCAACGCTGCTGGGCTAGAGGCGGTTGAGACGGGGGTTGCGCTGTTCGATCGCAGCCACTGGGGCGTACTTCAAATGTCTGGGGGCGATCGCCTCCGGTTTATCCACAATCAGACCACCAACACCTTTACCCAGCGCCAGCCTGGCGAAGGCTGCGACACCGTATTTGTCACCTCTACCGCTAGAACCATTGACCTGACCACCGTCTACCTAACCGATGAGGCGCTGCTGATTCTCACCTCCCCGGGCCAAGATCAGCGCCTCATGAACTGGATGGATCGCTACATCTTTCCAGCCGATCAGGTATCACTGACCAATTTGACCGAAGATATGGCCGTATTTTCCCTGGTTGGGCCTGGCAGCGCTGCTGTACTCAAAAGTCTGGGGGTTGAAGTAGAGACCGATTGGCCCATGGCCCACCACCGCAGCGTTAACCTTGACGGTGTGTCTCTACGCCTCGCAGTAGGCAGTGGTCTTGCTCTAGTCGGCTATACTCTCCTCATGCCCACAAAAGACGCGGCATCGGTATGGCGGCTTCTCACCACCGCTGGAGTTACCCCAGCGGGAGAATCCCTGTGGCAACAGCTCAGGGTGCAGCAGGGGCGTCCGGCCCCAGAGCGCGAACTCACCGAGGATTACAATCCTCTCGAAGCGGGTCTGTGGGACGCAATTTCCTTCGATAAAGGATGCTACATCGGGCAGGAGACCATCGCCCGACTCAACACCTACCAGGGAGTAAAACAGCAGCTCTGGGGGATTCAGCTCAGCGGCGCGGTTGACCCAGGGGAAGTTATTTTTGCAGGCACTGAAAAAGTGGGTTTACTCACCAGCGTGGTTGAGGCTCCTGGTGGGCTCAGGGGTTTGGGCTACATTCGCACCAAAGCTGGTGGAGCTGGCTTAGCGGTCAATATTGGCGCGGCTAAGGGTGTGGTAGTGGATGTGCCTTATCTGGCTCGTGGGTACCTAACAACGGAGCACCTAACCGTTTAGGCGGTAATTTGGGTACTCTTAGGTGAACTCACTCGATTGTATTTAAGTAACGCACTGATTGTATTAAGCTTGGTCAGCTAAGCACTGCCGTACAGATTTATACCCTATGAGCCAATCCAAACGCGCCCTAATTACTGGTATTACCGGTCAGGATGGATCTTATTTAGCAGAGTTACTTCTAGATGAAGGTTACGAGGTTCACGGCATTATTCGCCGTACCTCTACATTTAATACTGACCGCATCGACCACATCTACATTGATCCCCACAGCGCCGAAGCGCGTCTGTTTTTGCACTATGGCGACCTGACCGATGGCACCATGCTGCGCCGTATTCTGGAGCAGGTGCAGCCTCAAGAGGTCTACAACCTGGGCGCTCAATCCCACGTACGGGTGAGTTTTGATTCGCCCGAGTACACCGTAGATTGCGTTGGTATGGGTACGCTGCGACTTCTAGAGGCCATTCGTGACTACCAGCAGCGCACGGGGTTAGAAGTCCGTTTTTACCAGGCGGGTTCCTCGGAAATGTTTGGTAAGGTACAAGAAATTCCCCAAACAGAAACGACGCCCTTTTACCCTCGCAGTCCCTACGCCTGCGCTAAGGTCTTTGCCCACTGGCAAACCATCAACTATCGGGAGTCTTACAATCTGTTTGCCTGCAACGGCATTTTGTTCAACCACGAATCGCCCCGGCGTGGCGAAACCTTCGTTACCCGCAAAATCACCCGGGCGGTGGCCCGTATTGTGGCCGGTCAGCAGAAAAAGCTGTACCTGGGCAATCTCGACGCCAAGCGCGACTGGGGCTATGCCAAAGACTATGTCAAGGCTATGTGGCTGATGCTGCAGCAAGATCAGCCCGACGACTATGTCGTAGCCACCAACGAAACCCATGCCATCAGTGAGTTTTTAGACATTGCCTTCAACCACGTCAACCTCGACTGGCACGACTACGTGGAATTTGACCCCCGCTACCTGCGGCCCGCCGAAGTGGAACTGCTAATTGGTGACTCAACTAAAGCCCGCCAGGCTCTGGGCTGGGAGCCCAGCGTCACCTTTGAGGAACTGGTGCACCTCATGGTAGAGAGCGACCTAGAGGCGATCGGTATTGGTCATGGCAACGGCACCAACTCTGACATGGCCACTATCCGCAAAGAGATGTTGCATCTGGCTCCCCAGGGCTAGGGGCAGAGCAAATTTCTGATCAGAAAACGGTATCTGCCTCAAAGGCAGATACCGTTTTCTGTTTGGCAAAGCATGCGTTTTAGAGACCTTTCCTTTAGTATGGGAAAGACCAACTGGGTGAGCGACTCGACCCACTGAGACTGCCCCGATTGCTGTTGTAGGTTTTCCCTTTGTATGGCTGACGAAAAGACCCCCCCAGTAGATTCTGCTTCGGCTGAGGCTGCTCCCTCCCCCAAGGCCGAGGCTGCCGCCCCCAAAGCTGCCCCTAAGGCTGCTCCTAAGAAAGAAAAGCCTCCAGCCTTAGAGGACAAGCCGTTTACTGAGTTTATTGAGCAGCACTTTATTCCAACGCTAAAATCGGCGCTGAAGGAAAAAGGCCTTGACGATATTCAGCTGACGCTAGATCAGCAGCCCCTGGGCGTGTTTGGGGTCAGCGACGATGAGCAGTACTGGCATGTAAAGGGGCAATGGCAAACGGGCGATCGCGAAGCGTCTCTTTCAGAGAAAGCCTCCCCTTCGGGGAATCGCCAGTTTAATATCGCCTTCACCAAAGACAGTATCACTAGCCCTAAGCTGTTCTACTTTGCCGACCAGGGGTCGCAACCCAGCACTATCGAGCAGTTCATGGGCGACGAGCGCAAAATCACGCTAGATCTGATGGTTCTGTTTACGCTGAGGCGGCTTAACGGCCAAAAGTGGCTGGCGCGGAATTGAGTTGATAGGTGGTGCTCTTTATATCATGTAGATAGGCTTTGCCAACGTACCATTGGCCCCGTTAGCGCGACTTTTCTACTGGGGCGTTTCTCCTCTCCCCAGCGGAAAAATGTAGCTAGTCTGTGCAGTGGGTTAGAAACTGTCTGAGCAGGCCGCTTACTACGGCGGGTTGCTCAACATGGGGCAGTACTCCAGAATTAGGGATTTCGATGACCCGCTGCACTGCCTTTGGATTGAGGCTCGCCAGCCGCTTGACTGTGGCTGGTGCCGTAAACCGCGACCTGGATCCAAGCACAATGGTAGTGGGAGTTTGAAGCTGATGAATGTAGCGCGATAGATCAAAGCTAATGGCCCCAGTGAGGGAGGCCAAGGCTGCGTATTCGGCATTGGGCTGCTGGATGCAGGTGAGGTAGGCCTGCACGGTTTCAGGAGTGATGCGGCGTGAATCGGCGAAGAGAAAAGTCGAGAGGAACGATCGCACCGCTAGTTCATTAGCGGCCCCTACCTGGTACAGCAGCTTGTCTACGCCGGGTGTGCTGGCCAGCAGGGCGGGCAGGCTGGCTTTGTAGTCACGGCCAAAGTCGCTGTTGCCAGAGGGCGATATCAGAAACAGTCCTTTGAATAAATCGGGCCGTATGCCCGCTAGGCGAATCACCACCCCGGCGGTGAGGGAGGTGGCCGCTACCAGGGTGGGGGGCTCAGCCACCGACTCCAGCAGGTGGGCAATCATATAGAAGTAATCCTCCGTTGAGTAGGAACGGGCGGGATGGGTTGACTGGCCCCAGCCAATCAGGTCAGGCGCGATCACCCGATGGGTCGCGCCAAAGGCAGCGTAGACCTTGGACCATTCAAAGGCGGAGGAGCCGCCCCCCAGGCTGTGGAGAAACACCAGGGGAGGACGGGTAGCATTAGGTTCCTCTTGCCAGGGCCAGCCGCCGGGGGTGTAGTAGGCCATGACCCCTAGGTCTGTGGCAAGGGCCTGCTGAATAAAGCCCAGCGGCTGGAAGTTAAGCATGGTGATATTCGCTAAGATTCGTGGGTGCGGGCTATGCCCCCGCTGTGATTCAATCTTAGGGCCAATCTAGAGGCCTCTGCGGCCCGTTTGTATTCTTCCTGGAGGTGAGGTCAACGTTACCGAGCGAGCTGCTAATTTATCGGTTTCAAGGGGAGGCGATTCAGCCGAAGCGGCTGGCACTGGATGGGGCGAATCGGGCGATCGCAGCCGATCTGATCCAGCTTTTCCAACAGCAGGTGGGCCGTACCCAGGGCGACCTCAATCGCCAGCTGCAAGATTTGGAGGGCGAAGACACTAACTACCGTATCAAACGCGGGCTGGCCCACATTCTGCGCAACAGCTTTGCCACCTTTGACGTGGTGAGCCCGCTGGAACCGATCGAACTACGGCGGCGGGTGTTTGCTCTGGCAGCCCAGGCAATTCCGTCGCCGATCGCGGCTGAGACCCATTTGACAACGCTTGGCCAGCAGCTTTCTGAAGAGCTAGATCGCGAAGTTTCGGTAGCTGACCTGCGTCAGGGGCTCTACGCCGATCGCCAGGACAACCACATCCTGATTGAGTTTGAGCCGCCCACTCCCGACGTACTCATCCACCGCTACAACCTGTCGCAGACCCAGGGCGTGTTCTACAAAGCCAGTGATCTGGCAATGCACCTGTACCGTAACGACCCCGGCGAGTACAAGCTGATGTTTCGCTACCTAAAGCTGTTTCGCTTGATGACCTACATTGAGGGCGATGCTGACCAGGGGTTTACCATCACCATCGACGGCCCGGCTAGCCTATTTAAGGCCAGCACTCGCTATGGGGTCGATATTGCCAAGCTGATCCCCGCCATTCTGCATGTCAGCAAGTGGCGACTGACGGCGACACTGCAGATGAAAGACACCTTTACCCAGCAGGTGAAGACGCGCCAGTTCACCCTCGACAGCGACTGTGGTCTAGTCACCCACTACCCCCCCGGCAAGACCTACGACAGCATGATTGAAGAGTCGTTTGTCAGCCGCTGGCCGACTAAAACCCCCTGGCGGCTGGAACGGGAAGTAGACCTGGTACCGCTGCCCGGTAGCGTCATGATCCCCGACTTTCGCCTGGTGCATCCCGATGGGCGAGAATATTTGCTGGAGATCGTCGGCTACTGGCGACCCGAATATCTGCGCAAGAAGTTTGCCCAGGTTCGCAGGTCGGGGCGCGATAACCTGATTTTAGCTGTGTCAGAACGACTCAACTTAGAGAATGCTGGAGTGGATATGGCAAACGTCCCGGCCCAGGTGGTTTGGTTTAAGACCAAGCTA
Organism: Leptolyngbya sp. CCNP1308; assembly: GCF_034932455.1. Classification (NCBI taxonomy): domain Bacteria; kingdom Bacillati; phylum Cyanobacteriota; class Cyanophyceae; order Leptolyngbyales; family Leptolyngbyaceae; genus Leptolyngbya; species Leptolyngbya sp. CCNP1308. Next base: position 5,637 of record NZ_JAYGIH010000113.1, read on the forward strand.
CAGCCCAAGGTAGTGCTGGATGTGCTGGAAGACTAATACTGATACTGAACTTTGCTGTCGCCCCCTCATCTATAGGCTCGCTGACTGAAGTGACGTCTACGACAATTCTTGAGCGATGCGATAGAGCTGCATTGGGTCAAATCTACATCGGTGGCAGGAGCCCTGATGCTGAGACTGCCCCGATGGTCAAAGTCTCACTCGTGCCACAGACACCTGCCATCCAGAACGGACTGCGGTTTAGAAGCGGTCTGGTTCGGAGGAGGTTTGCGATGGATTAAACAGACTAAACACCTGCCGACAGCAGCGCCTTAGGCGTTCACGGCAGGTCGGATCGGGGGTAACCTCCCCGGAAAACACCCAATTGTCGATAGTCGATAGGCTCCAGCGCTTACCGCGGTGGTCGAACCCCGCTAGATCAAGACCAATCACTCGTCGTTGGGGAGAGGTTTCGGGCTCTCCATCGTTTTCAGGATCGGTATATAGGCGAATCTGCACTAGCAAACTGCGGCACTGAAACAACCGACTTACCCCAGGGAAGTGAAAACCCACGTCGATGGAGTCAGGATCTACTAAATCGCGAGTATCGGGGTCGTTGGCCCAGGGCTTAAGATCAGCCCGCAGATCGGGGAACTCGGCCTTAAAAAGGCCCACTACGGCGGCAATTTTGCTGGCGAACTCAATGCTGTTGGCCTGTTCTGCTGCGTTCACGCGACCTGCAACGATAATAGGGGAGCTTTAAGCATAAACTAGCACTCCCCTTTCAACAGTTAACTGGGTAACGGCTGGACCAACTTCGAACCGGCTCAATCTGGGCTATGGCTATGGGGCGGGATCCACAACCCCACGGCAGACATCGAGCATGCGGTGGTCGTTTTCGCTGAGACTGCCAATGGCATGGAATCCTTCGAGGCCGAAGGGAACTAGCTCACCGGAGGCATCGCTAGCGGCTACTGCAGGCCCCTCAGCCATGGCCAGGCTATAGGGATAGGTGTCTGATGGGTCGTAGCTATTGATAACGGTCATGGCGACTTCGTCACCCTGCACCTGACCCTCAAAGCAGTCGAAGGAGGAGCTAGGGTAGTACAGCGCACCGTAGACGCGATCGCCCGTACGCTCTAGCACCACATAACCTTGGCCGATCTGGTCAGGTTGAGGAACTTGGCCAAACAAATAGCGCTCGGCTGCGGATTCAGTGGTAGTCTGGGCCACTGCTAGGGACTCGCGAGCCATCTGACTGTCTGCAGTTTGAGCCCGGGCAGCCGTGCCCAGGGCAACCACAGCTGCTGCGCCCAACAATCCATAGACTAGGGGTCGGCGATCGCTATTCCGTCCCTGGCTTGCAAATCGGTTTACCAGGGAAGGAAATAGCTTGGATTGAAACGTTTTGATACCCATTACTATTGCCCCCTACCATTTAGTTTTCTGAATCGCTAACGGGTCATTGAGAGACTTAGTTCTCTCTCTAGCTCAATGCCCCAACGCGCCGCTCCGTGCCCCTTTCGGGTTCTGTGGCTTAAATTTAATGTAGTAGACCCTGGCAACCACTCTTACACCCTGACAGTGAACCGTAACAACTCTTGTCAGTGGTGGTTTTTTGTTTGCAATTGGCCCTGATTAGCCGTGGATTCTGCAATCTGCCCAGGGGGCGATCGCGCTGTCCGCAGCTTGTTTTACTACTGGGTTTTACTACTAAGTTTTGCCACTAGGTATAGTTTCGGGCCAATACTCCGATTAGGCATCTGCCGATGGGCCAGCTTTGCAACTGGTTAAAATTGGCTGCGGTCCTCAGTTGGGCCGTAGAGACCTAAGAGTCAGGGTAAAATCGTAGATAGAAACTGGTTTTCAGATGTGTAGGAGACAGTAATGGAGGGTTCCTCCACTTCCTTTGACGATGTTCGGGTACCCCTCAAACTGCTGTTGTTTATTGACAAGCGGCCCAGCTTGGCCCGGCAGATGCGCCAGATTAAACAGTACCTGAAAACTTTAGAAGCCCACTTTGAATTCAACCTAGACGTTGTTGACATCGGCGAACAGCCCTATCTGGCCGAGCACTACAAGCTGGTAGCGAGCCCTGCACTGATCAAAATTTCCCCAGCCCCGCAGCAGATGCTGGCCGGCAGCGACATTGTTAACCAGCTGGAGCGCTGGTGGCCCAAGTGGCAGCAAGAGCACCTTGATACGCTCAACTTGGCAGATGTAGATATAGAGGCTGAGCCTGGTCAGTCTGCTGATTCGGCTCAGCAAACCGAGCTTCTGACCAACTCCGCTGAGCTCATGAAGCTCTCTGACGAAATCTTTCGGCTCAACCAGACTCGCGAAGAGCTAGAGGCCCAGCTGCGCTTCAAAGATCGCATCATTGCCATGATGGCCCACGACCTGCGCAACCCCCTCACCGCTGCCTCCATTGCGGTTGAAACCCTGGAGTTGGGCTATGCCCCCAACCAAACCCGCAACATTACCCTGAGCCCTGAGCTCACTGGGCAGCTGCTGAAGCATGCTAAAACTCAAATTCGGGCCATCAATCGGATGATTACCGACATTCTCAAGGCGGCTCGGGGGGCTTCCATGGAGCTTCAGATTGTGCCCCAGGAGCTGAATTTACCGGCACTGTGCATGGAGGTAGTAGACGCCTTTCAAAACCGGCTTCAGGAAAAACAGCAGAGTCTAACCGCAGAAATCCCGCAAGATCTGCCCACGGTTTACGCCGACGGTACCCAGGTCAAGCGAGTGGTCACCAACCTGCTCGACAACGCCATTAAATATACGCCCCAGGGGGGGCAGGTCTCGATCATCGCGCTGCACCGCACTACCCAAAAGGTGCAAGTTGCCGTCATGGATACCGGCCCTGGTATTCCTCCCGAGAACCGCGACAAAATTTTTGAAGAGAGCTATCGTCTGCAGCGCGATGTTACCCAGGAGGGCTATGGGCTGGGGCTAGCCCTTTGTCAGCGGATTGTGCGCGCCCACTACGGTCAAATTTGGGTCGACTCGGCCCCTGGGGCAGGCAGCTCTTTTTTCTTTACTCTGCCGGTCTATCGGGCGTAGATTGTGCCAACCACAACACACTTATCCAGAATCTCACCGCGACCAGCCCCACGGGCCAAGTTCGCGTTCTGGGAAAGGATAATTTTTTAGCTGGAATAGGCTTGGCTCGGCTCGGCGAACTATTCCCCCCGACCTGCTGCGTCAGCTCGCCCCAAACCCTGGTGCCTATGGCAAGATAGGGGCCATGGTGAAGCGGCTTCTATCTTATCTGAGCCCTGCTCTTTGGGGCAGTATGCTGTCTGTCTACGGCAGCGGGCAGCTCTGGCGTGAGGTGGGGCAGCAGGCTGCCCGATCGCGTTGGGCAGAGGTTGCGGCTGCGATCGCATTTCTTTGGCTGCTGGGCCTGCTGGGGTTTAGCTTTGTGCTGCTCCACCTGGAGCAGCGTACGATGCTTCCTCCAGGGACTGTGGGGCTGGCCCACGGCCTCCAAACTATGTTGGGAATGGCTAATGCCGCCGCGCCAATTGCCTCTCCTGGCCGCTGGGGGCTCAGCCTAGTGGGGCTAGGGGCATGGTTTTGCCTAGTTGCCGGTACTCACAAGCTAGTGGGGCTGGTGGCGGCGGTTTTGACCTCTCCCTCTAACGCCCTCTCCCCCTGGCGCAGTCGCCTGCTGCCCTGGGGAATGACCTTGCTAGGCCTGGGGGGGTTGGGGCTGACAGTGAGCCTGGCGGGCGGCGATTTAGAGTCAGCGGCGATCGCCGGGCGCTGGGTCGGCTTAATTCGTCTGGGTCGCTGGGCGCTAGCTATAGGTATTGGGGGTGCCGGCCTAGCGCTGGTCTATCGCCTCGCCCCTCAGCGCTGGTTACCGGGCTTAGCGCTATGGCCCGGCGTCAGGGTGGCCTTGGCCCTGGCCCTGGGGGTTTTGGGCCTGCGACACTGGGGGCTAGACTGGCTGATCCACCAGGGAATCGCCTACGATCGCTTACTAATTCTCGGCCTGAACTTGGCAACGCTGTACGCGCTGATTCTGCTGGTGCCAGTGGGGGCGCAGATTAACCTCAGCATTCTGCGCCATCGGGGAGCCGTTCACCGACCCTGGGGGCGGCCTACGCCCCCCCCGCCCCCGCCGTCCTTTGACTCTTTCAAAATCAAGCGTCGAGAATAGGGACAGACGAGGTCTGCTGCAGGGGTTCCAATGCCCGACGCATCTGACCCTAAAGCTTTGAATCCACCGACGTTGTGGACGCTGCGCTGGCAAAAAAGTCCAGGTCTGCCGGAGCGGGAGCGATTTTTACTGGCAGGGGAGCCGGGCGATCGCCCCCAGCACCGCTCCAGGATCGGCCCCTAGCGAATGCGCTGGAGGCTGCTGACAATGCCTAAACCAAAACACAGCAAAACCAGCAGCCAGATTACCAGACCCGGTAAAAAGGCCAGCAGCGACAGGCCTCGTAGAACCCACACAATGGCGGTTAGGCCAAGGGCCGCTAAAAAAAGTTTGGTCAGGGGTTGCAGCGGGTAGCGACGACGGCCCATGGTGGCAATGTCTCCATTTGTAAAGCTTTCACTAGGCTACGGGGGAATACTGAGGGCATTGGTGAAAGCCCCGTAATGATACTACCGTCCTCCCTACGCTACGAAACTGTCTCACCTTTAATAGAAAGGCAGGCGACGCAGCGCTAGCATGGGCCAGTGCCGCAGCCTTGACCAGGGTAGCGGGCCTATCTGGGGCTTGCGATCGCCCCAGGGCCAGTTGTTTAACCTCCCCTCCTTAGCTGGACGGTGGCGGGTGCCGGCATAAAATCAGGTCGCGTTGTTAGGAGAGATCGAGCGATGGTGATTAGCGAAGCTCAGGGTATCCACGGGGTTAGGTCAGAAATCGGGTTTCTCGCCCAGTTTTCTCCCGGCGACCAGGTGGCACTGCTCAGGGGAGATGTCTTACTCAAGTCTCAGACTGGGGACGCCAGCGGCGCTGTTACGGCCCACATGTATGTACCCCTGGCCCGCCCTCAGATTTGGCCCCAGGTCACCAACTACAGCTGCTGGACTCAGTACTTTCCCAATATTGTGCACAGTGAAGTGCTAGAGACCGTGAAAACCGCAACTCAGCGCTATCGCCGTCTCTACCAGGTCGGGCGCAAGGGTTTTATGATGCTGACCGCCCAGGTCGAAATTTACCTCAAGGTGGTTGAAACCGCCTGTGAAGCGATTCAGTTTCGCCTAGAGCAGGGCACCTTCTCCCACTTTGCGGCAGACCTGCATCTGCAAGACTTTAACCAGGGCACGCTGCTGACCTACTCAGTACAGGCCGCGCCGACCATTCCAGTGCCGTCGTTTCTAATTGAGCAGGCAATTAAGACCGATCTGCCGGGCAATATGCGGCAGATGAGGCGGGTGCTGTGTGCCCGCTACGGTGTGGCGCAAGCAGCGGCGTAGGGCAGATTCTGCGTCTGTTCAATGGCTTAAGGCGTGCTTAGTCTGCTAGCGGTAGCGCTCCACAAAGGCGCGCCCTGCCGACATAGCCGCACTGCTAGTGGTGTAGAAAGTGCCGTCGCTGAGCACGTCCAGGTCAGGCTTCACAATCCAGCACTGGTAGCCCCGGTCTTTATTGTGGCTGACGCCAATAATCCAGCCGGTCATGGCTGAAACTTGCACGACCGAATCCGCGTCCATCGCAGTATCCTCCCGTGGGCCTACGACCCATCCCAAACCAAGGTCGAGGGTCAGAGCTGTGCGGTGCTATGGTAAGTCAGATTCTGGCCTGGGTTGGCAAAACCCCTGACTTTCTTCTCAATTTCGTTGGGCTATTCTGTACGTCTGCGCCCCTCCTTAGCTGCTATGAGCAATCAAACCCTGCCCCTCGACGATCGCTTGTATCGCTACCTGCTCGACCACTCGGTACATGAACCCGAGGTGCTCGTTGCTCTGCGCCATGAAACGGCCCAGCACTCCATGGCCCAAATGCAGATTGCTCCCGAACAAGGCCAGTTTATGGCGCTGCTGGTACAGCTATTGGGGGTGACCAAGGCGCTAGAGATCGGCGTTTTTACGGGCTATAGTGCGCTGCGGGTGGCACTGGCCATGCCTCCAGAGGGGCGGCTAGTAGCCTGCGATGTGAGTGAGGAGTACACGGCGATCGCCCACCGCTACTGGGAAAAAGCTGGGGTTGCCCACAAGATTGACCTACGCATTGCCCCGGCGACCGAAACCCTAGATCAGCTTATTGAAACTGGCGAAACCAACAGCTTCGACTTTGCCTTTATCGACGCCGACAAAAGCGGCTACCCCACCTACTATGAGCAAGCACTAAAATTGGTGCGCCCTGGCGGTCTTATTGTCTTAGACAACGTCCTGTGGTCGGGCCAGGTGGCCGATCCCGCCGTGCAAGATGGCCGCACTAACACCCTGCGCCGCCTCAATGAAGCGATTCACAATGACGATCGCGTCGTTGCCAGCCTAGTTCCCATCGCCGATGGTCTCACCCTGGCGATGAAAAAGCGGTGCTGATCCCCGATGAACTGGCCCAAGTCTTGCAGCAAGAGCAGCAACGGGTTGCCGCACTAGAAGCCTAGCTTGCTCGCTACTACAAACAACTTGTCAATTTAGCAGAGTGATTCTTCAAAATCGCAGGATCACTTGCCAATACAGAATCGGCTGAAGATTTCATCGAGCATAGATTCGGTGATTTCGTCGCCGGTAATGCTGCCCAGGGCGGCGATCGCAATTCTTAGATCAATCGTCCAAAAATCTAGCGGCAGCTGATTTTCAATGGTTTGCTGCACCTGGTGGAGCGCATTGCGAGCCGCGGTAAGGGCCGCTCCCTGGCGCTGATTGACGGTAAACTCCAAATTGGCCGTGGTGAGCTGGTCAGAGTGGATCGCATTGAGAATCGCCTGCTCTAGGGCGTCAATCCCCTGCTGCTGAGCGGCGGCGGTGTGAACAACAGGCCAGTCACCAGGGAAAACGAGATCCTTCACCCCATCGGCAGGGACTAGATCGACCTTGTTAATCACCAGAATTAAAGAATTTTCCTGCACCGACTCGTAGAGCTGTTGGTCGGCCTCAGTCCACCCGGCGACGGCGTCGATGGTGAGCAGTACCAGATCAGCCCCCTGGGCCACCTGGCGCGATCGCGCGATGCCCACCTGCTCCACGGGGTCGCTGGCCTCGCGAATGCCCGCCGTATCGAGCACCTGAATGGGGATGCCGCCCACCACCAGCTGCGACTCCACCACGTCGCGGGTGGTGCCGGGCAGGTCGGTGACAATGGCGCGATCGCTGCGACTCCAGGCATTCAGCAGGCTCGACTTGCCCACGTTGGGGCGGCCCACGATCGCCACTTTGAGCCCGGTGCGCAGCAGTTCCCCCGACTCGGCGGTGGCCAGCATGCCATCGATCTCCGCTAGCACGGCTGTTAACTGCGATCGCACCGTCTGCTCATCCAGGGGCGGCAGGTCGTCTTCGAAGTCGATGCGAGCCTCCACCTCGGCCAGCACGTCAAGGCAGGTCGAGCGCAGCTGGCGGATGGGCTGGGTGAGCTTGCCCTGCACCCCCGCCAGCGCCGTCTTCGCCGCCAGGGTTGACTGGGCTGCCACCAGATCGGCCACCCCTTCGGCCTGGGTCAGATCCAGCCGTCCGTTCAGAAACGCCCGCAGGGTAAATTCGCCCGGTTCCGCCAGCCGCGCCCCCTGGCTGAGGCAGAGCTGGAGCACCTGCTGCACCGCCATCAGCCCACCGTGGCAGTGGAACTCCACCACGTCTTCGCGGGTGTAGGAGCGAGGGGTCAGCATGAGCAGCAGCAGGGCTTCGTCTATGGGCTGCCGGGTGCGGGGATCGCGCACATGACCGTAGAGAATGCGGTGGCTCTCCCAGCGCTGCCGCCCCGGGGCGTGGAACAGGGCGCGGGCGATCGCCACGGCCTCAGCCCCCGACAGCCTCACAATGCCGACGCTGCCCTGCTGGGGGGCAATGGCGGTGGCGATCGCCACGATCGTTTCCCCTTGGATTGGAGATCGGGGCTGGGGTGGCAAAACGGCGGCGGCAGCACCATCCATGTCATTCATCCTGCACGGTGAAGTGATCTTGAACTCCCTGGGCAAACTCTATAAAACTCAGTCTGGCTGGGTACAATAGAAAAGAATCTTTACGCACTTTTAAGGTTCTGCCGCCAAAAAATCGGTGGCCTTTTCCCTGGTAGTTTATCAAGCTGGTCGGCAAAGGCTGCGTCACCAACAGCGTCGATCGCTTTCTCTTGACCTTCTCCCTTGGCGGTGCCGGGGAGTTTAGCTTCTGGTTTATCCTCATCTATGACCACCGCCGATCTGTCCCCTAGTCCAAAGTCTGCAATGCGCAAAATGTCTCAGCCTCAGTGGCGACGGCAGATCCGCTACATTTATCTGCGCTTCTTGCGGCTTCAGGGTTCCCCTGAACAGCTGGCTCGGGGCATGGCCGCCGGGGTGTTTGCGGGCTGTTTTCCGCTGTTTGGGTTTCAGACCATTCTGGGAGTGGCAGTAGCCACGGTGCTGCGGGGCAATCGCCTGATGGCGGCGGCGGCCACCTGGGTCAGTAATCCCTTCACCTACGTACCTATTTTTGCCTTCAACTATCAGGTTGGGCACTGGCTGCTGGGCGGTGGCCCGACCCAGACCTTTAAAGACCTCGACACCCTCAACAGCTGGATGGATATGGGCACCGAGGTGTCGGTGCGGCTGATGCTGGGCAGCGCTGTAGTGGGTCTAGTGGCCGGGGTGGCCAGCTATTTTGGCGGTCTGCCCCTGGTGCGGCGGGTGCGATCGCGCCAGCTCGCTCGGAAGCAGCGCCAGCTAGAGCAGCCCTAGCTCCTGGGTTAGAGAACCTTATCTAACCCGTAGATGAGCGATTTCAGAGCCATCACCCGGCGAATGCAGAGCAGTACCCCGGGCATAAAGCTGGCGCGATCGCTGGTGTCGTGGCGCAGGGTATAGAGCTGCCCCGGAGAACCAAATAAAATCTCCTGGTGGGCAATTAGCCCCGGCAGCCGCACGCTGTGGATATTGATGCCCTCCGCCGTCGTCCCACCCCGCGCCCCAGGCATGGTCTCGGTTTCTTTGACCAAAGGCGCATTAAAAGATTTCTGCGCCTCCGCCAGCATCTGGGCGGTCTGCACGGCGGTACCGCTGGGGGCATCGGCCTTTTGGTTGTGGTGCAGCTCGATAATCTCCACATGGTCGAAGTACTGGGCCGCCTGCTGAGCCGCCTGCTGCATCAGCACCACCCCAATGGAAAAGTTGGGCACGATCAGGCAGCCGATGCTGGCCTTGTCGGCAAACTCCGCCAGGTCGCGAATCTGCGCGTTGCTGAGGCCGGTGGTACCGACGACGGGGCGCACACCGTAGGCGATCGCCGCTCTGACCGACTCATACACGCTGTCGGGATGGGAGAGGTCAACCATCACTGCCAGGCCCTCACTCTGGGCGGCCACCAGGGTTGCCTCCAGGTCGTTCATGACCGGCACTTCCAGCGGTTTGTAGCCGATCACCTCGCCGATGTCTTGGCCCATTAGCTCAGGATTTCTGCCGATCGCCCCCACTAGGGTGATGTCTTCGGCTTGATCGATGGCTTTAATCACCTCGCGGCCCATTTTGCCGTAGGCTCCGTTGACCACAACCGGAATAGTTGATTGGGTAGACATAGAAAAATTTGGTTTAGCGGGCTACGGAAATTAGCAGGTGGGCAAGTCTGACGGTTAACAGGCTACCAGTCCTGCGGGTTGAAACGTTTCAACCTACCAACATTTCAACTTGCAAACCTGCCTGGCTTGCGGCTGAGACTGACTACTGAAATTTCCGTTCTAGCGACTTGAGATACTCGGTGTTGACCCCCGACTCGCGGGGCAGAGAGATTTTGCCCGTGCGGGCAATCTCGCGAATGCCAAAGCGATTGAGCACCTGCACGATCGCCACCATCTTGCCGGGGTCGCCCACCACCTCCAGCGTGACAGAATCCTCTGACACATCCACCACACGGGCTCGAAAGATCTGGGCGAACTCAATAATTTCAGACCGAGTGGTACTGCTCGCATTCACCTTGAGCAGCATCAGCTCCCGCTCGACGCAGGGCGTGTCGGTAACATCGTTGACCTTGAGCACGTTGATCAGCTTATAGAGCTGCTTGGTGAGCTGCTCGATCACCGCATCGTCGCCGGGCACCACCATGGTAATGCGAGAAATACCCGAGGTTTCGGCAGGCCCCACCGCCAGACTCTCAATGTTGAACCCGCGCCGGGCAAACAGACCGGCAATGCGGCTCAGCACCCCGGCCTCGTCTTCAACCAGTACAGAAATAGTGTGCTTGATGGCCTGCTGAGGAGCTACAGCCGAACTGGGGAAAATAGAGGGATTAACCATAGGGCCTGGGAATGTAGAGGGTATCAGCGCCACAGCTGACTCGCGAAACTGGGGACTGGCGCGAAATTGGGGACTGGCGCGAAATTGGGGAAGGTACCAAACCTCAATACTATCCCGAAAATCCCTGCCTTAAAACCATCCTGCCCCACTCACTCACCAATTTCTTCGCCGGGAAAAGTAAACTCCCTCAGTCCTCCCCCTTTCCTCTCTAGCGATACTCCGCACTGGCGATCGCGAAGCAATGGCCTCACAATCGGCCTGGTTGAACGATAAACAACGCTGCTGCTGCTCAAGGGCGGTCAATACAAGTTAGAACCAGCCCACCCAATCGCCACCTGATCCTCACAGCTCCATCCACCTTGCCTTCACAAACTCCCTGAACCCGTCCACATCCACCAGATTGGGTATCCTTGAGGCATTAGCCCACCGTCACTGCATCTGGCATGAGCTTATCTGGCCCCGCTAAAGAGATTCAGTCCCTCAGGGGACGCTTTCTCGATCTGATCAATCTGCGCCCTGGGGAAGAAGAGCGCACGCTGCTGATGTTTGCGTTTTACACCGCCACTTCCATGGGCATTTTGTGGCTGGAGGTCAGTTCAGCGGCGCTGTTCTTGGGTCAATACGGAGCAGCTAGCCTGCCGTGGATTTACATCTTTAGTGCTGGGGTAGGGCTGGGGCTGAGCGTGGTCTATTCCTGGCTGCAGCGGCTGTTTCCGCTGCGCCGGGTGATTGTGATCATCGCTATGCTGATGGCCGTGCCGATTTTGGGGTTTCGCTGGGGGCTGACGATACCGTGGCTGGCGGCTCCCATGGTGTTTTCGATGCGGCTGTGGATTGAGGCCATCTACGGCCTCAACGACCTCAACCTGTCGGTGACCGCCAACCAGTTGTTCAACATTCGCGAGATCAAGCGGGCGTATCCGATCATCAGCAGCGGCAACCTGGTGGCCGATGTGATCAGCGGCTTTTCGGTCTATCTGCTGCTCAAGCTGATTGGGCTGCAAAACGTGCTGTTGCTGTCCTTTGTGGTGATGGTGGTGGGGGCGGCCATTTTGTATCACCTCAGCCGCAACTATGAGCACGCCTTCCCCGACTCGCCCCGGCGTCAGGCAGAAGATGCTGAGTCAGTGGAGAGCTTCAGGTCGCGCCAGCGGCTCCAGGGGCCGATCCGGCAGTACGTGGTGCTGCTGTTTTCGTTCTTTGTGCTGGCCCAGATGCTGCTGTTCTCCATTGAGTTTCAGTTCTTTAACCAGCTGGAAACCAGTCTCGATGTCGATGCCATTGCCGCCTTTTTGGGCTTTTTTAGCGGTCTGCTGGGGCTGATTGAGCTATTTACCCAGTGGTTTACCTCCAGCCGACTGATCGAACGGGAGGGGGTGTTTACGGTAGCTCTGGTGCTGCCCTCGGTAATTGTGGTGATTGGGGTAATTACGCTGGTGGCCAGCTACCCCGTGCGCATGGGGTTGATGGCCATGTTTGTCGGGCTAATTGTGCTGAAGTTTTTTGATGAGTGGCTGCGGTATACGCTGGTGGCCACCACGCGACCAATTCTGTTTCAGCCGATTCCTGACCAGGTGCGCAGCACGGTGCAGTCGTGGGTGGGGGGTATTGCCGAGCCGTTGTCGATGGGGGGCACGGGGGTGGCCATTTTGGTCACCATTGCCGTTTGCAACCGCATTGGGCTGGTCGATACCCTGGTGCAGGCGCGGCTGTTTTTGCTGGGCACCGTGGTGGCGGCACTGGTGTGGTTTGCCATTATGGTGCTGCTGCGATCGCGCTACCTCAACCTGCTGGTGCGGGGGGCCGAGCGCGGCCTGCTGACCTTTTCTGACGCCAATCTGCGGGTGCTCAAGCGGGCCTTTATTGAGCAGCTCGAAAAGCCTGGATTGGACGCCAACAAGCGATCGTGCATTGAGCTGCTGAGCCACATTGACCCCAAAAACGTGGGCGAAATCTTGGCACCCCGCTTAGCCGATCTCCCCCCGGCGCTCCAGCGGCAGAGTTTGGAGGCCATGCTAGAGCATCCCAACCCGGCCTACACCGACCAGGTGCAGACGCTGCTAGAGGTGCCCCACCAGGCTCCTGAAATTTTGGCCCTCGCCCTACGCTACGTGTGGCTGGCCCAGGAGCGCTTTGACATCAATGATCTGCGCCCCTACCTGCCGCCGGAGGTGGATGCGGTGGTGCGGGGCACGGCGGCTTCGCTGATGCTGCGGCGGGGCAACCTGCAGGAGCGGGCTGAGGCCACTGCCACCCTGCGCAAAATGCTGGTGCATGACGAAGAGCGGGAGCGGGTGATGGGCTGCCGCGCCCTGGGGGAAGCCGACTATATGGAATCCCTCAGTATCTATATTGACGACCTGCTGCAAGACCCGTCGCTGCGGGTGCGGCGGGCGATTCTGGAGGCGATCGCCGCCACCCAGTACAAAAAGTACTACCCTTCGCTGCTCAAGGCGCTCCAGTACAAGTCAACCCGCGAGGCCGCTGTCGCCGCCCTCACCCGCCTGGGCAACGAGGCCCTGCCTATGCTCCAAGAACTAGCCCTCGACAGCTACCGTCCCGAAATTCTGCGCAACCAGGCCTGGCAGGTGATTGGCAATATTGGCACCGTACCCGCCCTAGAATTTTTAATTCAGAATCTAATCACTACCTGGGGCAGCACCCGCCGCCACATTCTGCGGATCTTGCTCAGTCTGTACCAGGAGGTGGGGGTGAAGCGATCGGTTCTGATCGACGGAGCCTTAGACCGCATGCTGGGCCGCAGCGGTATCGAAGATCTGCTAAATACGGAGCTGGCCTTTGCTGGGCAAATGCTGGCGGCTAAGGTCGATTTGGCCGCCAACCGGGTCGCCGGTACTGAGGCCGACCTGCTGCGCGAGGCCCTCGACGGCTTACAGGCCGATGCTACCGAACGCCTGTTTATGCTGCTGCGATTTGTGTCGCCCGCCACGGCGATTCAGGCGGCCCAGGTGAGCCTCAGCGGGTCGGCAGCCCAATGGGCCAGGGGCATCGAAATTCTCGACAACGTGGTGGATGTGGCCAACAAACGGTCGATTTTGATCTTGCTCGATCGCCGCCTAGACGCCGATAAGCTGAAGCTGCTGGCCCTGTCTACCCCGCTGATACCCTACGGAGCCATGCTGCCGCGCGATCGCCTGCGTCAACTGCTCGATCTGCGAAATTTTTTATCAGACTGGGCCGTTGCCTGCTGCTTTCACCTGGCCCGCGTGCAGCGGTGGAATCTCACCGCCGAGCACACCCTGGCCTCGCTCCAGCACCCCACCGGCTTTGTGCGCGAGGCCGTGCTGGCCTACCTGGCCGTGGCGTCGCCCCGCGCCCTGCGGGAGCTGCTGCCCCTGATGCAGCAAGACACCGACCCACTGGTGCTAGCCCAGGTTAAACAGCTGCTCAACACCTATAATTTGGAGCCGAGCCCCTCCGCAGGCTGACGCATCTTGGCCCCGTTTCCCCGCCGTTGCTCTCTAGGTCAAACCGCCCCTGTATGTTAAACAGCGTCGAACGTCTTCTGTTTATTCGCAATGTCCCCATGTTTAAAGAACTGCGGGATGACTTTTTGGTGCGGCTGGCCTCGGTGATGGATGAGGTGTTTTACGACAGCAACTACACCATCATTACCGAAGGTCAGGAGGGGCGATCGATGTACATCGTGGTGTCGGGCCGCGTCAGTGTACACATTGGCGGGCAGGAAGTGGCCCAGCTCAAAGAAGACGAATGCTTTGGCGAAATGTCGGTGTTTGATGCCGAGCCGCGATCGGCCTCGGTCACTACCCTAGAACCCTGTGCCTGCCTGGTGCTCACCCAGCAGCAGCTCTACGACGCCATTGACGAAACCCCCGGCATTGCGGTTAACGTCATTCGTCTGCTGTCGCGCCGTATTCGCGAGCTCAACCAAGACCTCAACCAGGTCAAACAGCAGCTGACGCAGCCCTCGCCGTTCCCTCAAACCCGGCCCCAATGGTACCGCCCTTTACCTTTTCCACCGTCGGAACCCCTCGCCCGGCCCGGCGGCTAGCACTGGGGTTCAGGGGAGAACTGTGGTGTTGCTAACTCAAGGGATGAACTGAACGCTTTAGGTCATGCAGATTCGTTCAGGATTCTGCGCAATCAAACCGCCATTCAGCAACGCCGTTTTTCTAGCTTCGTCAGTGACCCTAGATTGGCTGCCTATTCTGTGAAAAAATCGGCCTGGGAAGATTCCCGAAGACCGTACTGTTCTTCTAGATATACCTTCTATACGTAGCTATAACCGACAGAGCCTGGACTTGCCGGAATAACGCTGGGCATTGTGAGGGTAGGCAAAAGCCACTAAGGTTAGCCATGACTGCTGCCTACCCTCAAATTTACTGTGGCTAAGCCGAGATCAGGTCACTAAGGTTATAGCGCCAGTGTCGAGATCGTAACGGGCACCCACCACCTGGAGCTGGCCCGACTGCTGGCGATCGCGCACTAGCTGCGATCGCAGCACCTGCTCCATCTGGTAGCGCACATTGGCCGTCACCGCATTATCAACCCTGTCCCCCGGCATGTCCTTCACCCGCTCCACAGCGGGCAAAATCGCCGCGACAAAGGTGCCAATTTCCCCCGGCAGCACCCCATGGTCTACCGCCGCCGTCACTGCCCCGCAGCGCTCGTGGCCCAGCACCATCAGCAGCGGCGTTTCCAGCAGCTCCACCGCGTACTCAATGCTGCCCATAACGGCGGGGGTGGCGATGTTGCCCGCCACCCGCACGTCAAAAATATCCCCCAGGCCCTGGTCAAAAACAATTTCGGCGGTCACCCGAGAGTCGGCACAGCTCAGCACCGTAGCAAAGGGATGCTGCGCCTGGGTCAGTTCCTTGACCCGTTCCTCCGACTGATCGGGGTGCTCCAGGTGGTGCCCAGTAAAACGCTGGTTGCCGTCCATCAACCGCTTCAGTGCCTCTTCAGGGCTGAGGGCTGAGGGCACTAAAGACTTCGCTGCTGCTGCTTTGATCGGCCAAAAGGACGGCCCTAGAGCCGCCAGTCCCAGCAGTCCACTGCCGAGGGTCAGCACCCGGCGGCGATCGATACCTCTATCACTATGTTCCATAACTCGCTTCCTAAAAAACCCAATTCTTTACAGCGACGCTACACATTTCACCGAGCGAATTTCCATCACATCCGAGATGTAGCAGGTGCCCCCAAATTTGTTCAGCAGCGGACGGACATTCTCGGCCACGGTTTTGATTTGCTCAGGCATACAAAACGCAATAATGTAGACATTGTCAAGCATGGTCATATCGAGGTCTTCGCTGCCTTCTCGCAGCCCCGAGCCTTCTACATTGCGAATGACCGCATGGCCGTGAACTCCTGATTTTTTTAAGCTGTCTAGAATCTTGGCCAGCTCAAAGGAGTTGGCAATAATCTCAATCTTTTTAACAAGGTGCATGGGCTTAGCTCCACAACAGATTAATGCCGTACAGATAGAGCGGAATTCCAACAATAATGTTGAACGGAAACGTCACCGCCAAAGCCGTAGAAACATACAGGCTTGGGTTAGCTTCGGGCACCGTTAACCTCATGGCTGCAGGTACTGCAATGTAGGAGGCACTAGCGCACAACACCGCGAACAAAAGCGCATCGCCCTGGGGCATATTAATCGCCCTGGCAATCAACAGTCCAATACCGGCATTGAAAATTGGGATCAGTATGGCAAAGGAAATCAGGAATATGCCAGTTTTCTGTAAATCTTTAATTCTTTTGGCGGCGACTAGCCCCATATCGAGCAGGAAGAAGGTCAGCACGCCGTAGAACAGGTCTTGGGTGAAGGGCGATAACACCTGCCAGCCGTGCTCCCCCGTGAGAACGCCGATGATTAAGCTGCCCACCAGCAAGAACACCGAGCTGTTAAGAAAGGCGTCTCGCAGCACCTCAGACCAGACAAACTCTCGCTTTTCGTCCCTGGCGAAGAAGTTCACCAGAATCAGCCCCACAATAATAGCGGGAGATTCCATCAGGGCCAGGGCCGCTACCATGAAGCCGTCAAAGGGCATACCTAGCTCAGTGAGAAAGGCACTGGCGGTAATAAAGGTAACGGCGCTGATCGAGCCGTAGGTGGCGGCGATCGCCGCCGAGTCATAGGTGTCGAGCTTCAGCCGCAGAATAAAAAAGGTGTACAGCGGCACCGCGCAGGCCATCAAGATCGCCGCCAAAATTGTCAGCACCACCTGCTGGTTAATGCCGCTTTTAGTCAGCTCAACGCCCCCTTTAAACCCGATCGCCAGCAGCAAGTAAAGCGAAAATAGCTTGGGAATCGGCGGCGGAATTTCTAAATCAGATTTAACGAAAACAGCTATCATTCCCAAAAAGAAAAATAGCACCGGCGGATTCAAAATGTTGGACACGATCAAGTTGGCATTCATGTCCACCCCTTCTGGTGCGAATATCGCCGAAACTTCAAGAAACTTTGCATGCTGTAAATTATTATTGCCCTATGCCCATGATGTATCGCGTCGAATCCCTCCCTGTCAATGGTTTTGTTAAAATCTTTGCCGATCTCTCGACGGGCAGAACAGTCGTTCTCTGAACTGATCGAAACCCTTTTAGGGATATTGAGAAAGCATGGCTTTCAGAGAATTGATGGGGCAGCTTGAGTTGTTCACTGCTTGATCTCCGTGTTTAATCTCCTTTAAAGCGGTTTTAATAGATGAGTGATGCTGAATCATAATTGAACCCCGCTTCAAAACAAAATATTCAGCAGGAGCAGTCGGTCAAACCTCTAAATCAATTGGAAGTTGATAGACAGGCCATTCCATAACGCCTAGCTTTAGGATATAGCTCAAAAATTTTTCCCACCAATAGCTAACCTGCTCAGCAAAAAAAGGAGCCAGCCCATTAGGGGCTCAGGGTAAGCGCAAGAAAAATAGGTTTGTGACATGCTAAGAGCATCACCTCAGCTAGACCTTCAGCGAGTCCCCATGAGCCAAGGCTTTGCTCCCAACGAAGAGACCGCTAAAGCCGGTCAGCCCAGATCGCCCTTATGCGCGGCCACTGATGCCGCCTCAATTCAACAGCAGTGGGAGTCACACTTTGCTGAATTAGAAGATCCACGCGGCAGTCAGGGGATAGAGCACTCGTTCTTGAGCATTGTGATGATTGCGATTGTAGGCGTCATTGGGGAAGCGACGGGTTGGTAGGACATCGAAACCTATGCCGAGAGCCACGAGGCATGGCTGGACACCCTGTTCTCGTTACCGAACGGGGTGCTCCATGCCGACACCTACCGTCGGCTGTTCGAGCGGATGGCCCCGGAAGCCTTAGAGCGTTGCTTTTTGGGCTGGGTGAAGCAGATTGTTGAGAGCAGCGGTGCTCAGGTGATTCCCCGCAGGGCTCGCAACCTAGCACAATTTTTCGATGGTTTTCTTGCGCTTACTCTGCTTACACTCCCAACAAACGTATCCTAGAAAGAGTGTGTCTTAGCAGAGACACGTTCTTTTTTTGTCGCTGTCGTTTGACCACAATGCCTGAGATTGTCTCGATTCAGGTGGGCCTGCCCCAAACCTTGGGTACCGAAACCGCCACCAACCCGATGGATCAGCGCTGGACTACTGGATTCTTTAAGCAGCCCGTTGAGGGCAAGGTGTGGCTGGGCTACACCAACCTGGCGGGCGACGGCCAGGCCGACCTAAAGAACCACGGCGGGGTGGATAAGGCGGTGCTGGCTTACAGTGCTGAGCACTACCCCGACTGGCGATCGCACCTCCACAACCCCGATCTGCCCTACGGCGGCTTTGGTGAAAATTTCACCGTGACGGGGCAGACCGAGGCCGAGGTCTGCATTGGCGACACCTACGCGATCGGCAGCGCCCGGGTGCAGGTGTCGCAGCCCCGGCAACCCTGCTGGAAGCTATCTCGCCGCTGGCGGGTGAAGGATCTGGCGCTTCAGGTGAAGGCCAATGGCCGCAGCGGCTGGTATTTTCGAGTGCTAGAGGAGGGTGTGGTCAAGCCGGGGATGGCGATGGTGCTGTGCGATCGCCCCTACCCGGAGTGGACTGTGGCCCGCGCCAACCGCGTTATGCACCACGATCTGGGCGATCGCGCGGCGGCGACAGAACTTGCCAGTTGCCCCCTGCTGTCGCGCAACTGGCAAGAAAAACTGATCAAACGGGGTGCATCGTCTTAGTTGGGGCCGATGTCGGCTGTAGCGCACAGACCCGAGCGCGTTGCCGAGACACAATGCGCAGCTCGTGGGGATAGCGCGGGCGCGGATCATTCACGAGCCAGATCGGTGGCACCATGGTGGCTTCGTAGCCCTCAATTTCGTAGATAATGCCAGGCTGGTCTACCTGCTCAACGAGGGTGCCGGGCAGGTAGTCAAACAGCTCATCCCAGTCGATGGCTGACTCAGGGAGAGATGGGGGATGCATTAGGCGTAAAAGTGGCTTTTGTGCAGCACGGTTTCGCCGTGGTCGGGCACCCAGGCAACCCAGGTATCGGGCGACTCTTGGCACAGCAGCTTAGCCTCATCAGCGGCATAGGCATTGGGCAGGTTGGCCAGCTTAACCCAGGTGTCGCGGGTGTAGGTGATGTGACAAACCGGCTGCCAGCCAGCGGCTGGTTTGAGGTTAGTTTGAGAATGGACTTGTGGGATCATGAGGTCGCCTCTGAAGGGTGAATGCGGGCGACAGGCCTATCTTGGTGCGCAAGAACTTGTGCAAACAAGAGGCAGGTCGGCTGGCATTTCTGTATTCATTTTTACAAAATACCCGCAAAAATGCTGCGATCGCGCTAGATAAGTTCACAAACCCTGACCTGACGACCCCTCAGGAGGGACGGGTCATGCCGCAGCCCATCTGCCGATTGTCTGACCGCACCCTTTGCCGGTAGTGGTCACACTGCCTGCCCACCGCACAGGCATAGCTCGAGTAGGTGTAAAAATTCTGCGCCTTAGCCCACCCAGCAGTGGTTCCGCTGGGTGGGCTAAGGCATCCCCACGTTCGTCTGGCGCTGGTGCAAAGTTTCGCCAACGATGCCGCGCCGTCAAAAGCACACATCCTGTTCGGGCTAAAACGGCAGCCGGGGCAGCGAAAAGGGCGCCCGGCGGCGAATTTCGTCTTCGACGCGGTCTTGTACCTGGTCGAGCAGGGTGGTGGCGATCGCATTCACCGCCGCCTCCACAAAGCCGGGCTGCCCGGTGGCGGCGACATCAAACACGCAGCCCTCTATCATCCACTCGTTGACCCCGGCTGCTTGGCACAGGCGCGTGGCGTCTTGAATTTGGGCCGGGGCTACCCCCAAGAGTGACGGAAACTGGCTGGGAAAATCTCGCCGGGTAAAGGTTTCGGTCGATTGGCCGGGGGCGTAGTCAAACAGCGATTCGCCGGAGGCCACTCTCCAGCTGTCGCCAAACTGGCGGTAGAGCTGCTGAAAGAAGGCATTTTGCACCTGATTCAGCGGTACCGGAGCCGGAATCAGCCCCTGCACCAGCCGCGCTACCGGGGCATAGACATCCTGGGGCGGAATCACTGCGCCGCCGCGAATCTGCAAGTCGTCGTTGGGGTTGCGGTTGACGTTGCCCAGCAACCCTTGGTAAGCGCCTGCTCGGCGGGGCACCTCTGGCGAGAGGGCCAAAAAGGCCGCGCCGCCCATTGTCGTTTGGGAAACTTGCAGGGTTTCGCCTGTGGGCCAGGTGATTTGGTAGCGGTTGCCGACTCGCAGCACCAGGCCACCGCCCGGCAGCGTCGTGGGGCCTTCTGCCAGGGCGAAGGGATTGCCGTCGAGCCACAGGGGAGAGCTACCGTCAGGGGAATCTTGGGCGTAGATGGCCAGCCGATGGCCGCCCACCCCCACGGCCACCGCCGTATTCATCGACAGGGGCCGACTAGGGATTTGCCCCTGCCGCGCCTGCACCTGAAAGTGGCCGTCGGGGGCGGCCGTCAGCCAAAATTCGCCAATGGTCTGGAAGCTGTAGCGGTAGCCGTCGTAGGTGATGATGTGGGGGTCGCCGTAGCTGGTGCCGCTGGCGCGATCGCCCTCCCCACCCCAGGGCGTACTAGGGCCTTCTGCCGTGGGCTCGGGTTCCTCTTCGCAGGGATTTTCGACTGGGTCAATGCCCAGCTCGGCATTGCCAGGGTAGCCGGTGAGGGCAATGGTGGCCTGGGAGGAATCGACGGAAGTCACCCCCTCGGGCATGGTGCCGTCGGGGCAGCGGCAGGTGTCGCCGACGCAGTACCACTGGTTAAAGCTGCCGCTGATGCGGGTGGTGTTG
The DNA here is from genome assembly GCF_034932455.1 of Leptolyngbya sp. CCNP1308. Classification (NCBI taxonomy): domain Bacteria; kingdom Bacillati; phylum Cyanobacteriota; class Cyanophyceae; order Leptolyngbyales; family Leptolyngbyaceae; genus Leptolyngbya; species Leptolyngbya sp. CCNP1308. Next base: position 26,250 of record NZ_JAYGIH010000113.1, read on the forward strand.
CGATCGCCCCAGCGAATGGCCCCGTGGCCGTTGCCCAGCACCTGCACCGATACCACCTGGTTTTCTGGCAGAGTCAGGCTGTAGAGCCGCTGGATAGTGCGGGTAATGCTGCGCCCCTGGGGAATGGCGAGAGGGACAATTTCGCGGCGATCGCCCGTAATACCCGGCCCGCTGGTGTCCCAATCTCTGAGACTGCCGTTGCGCTCTAGGCCCATAGCCCAGGTTTGCAGAAAGCCATCGCGGTTGGCCATCAATCCTAAAAAGCGATCGATCCAGGCGGTTTCATCGGCGGGGGCGGGCAGCGGCGGGGTGAGGGCGCGATCGAGCAGAGTCCACACTGGCTCGCCGCTGTAGGCCATATGGGCAAAAACGCCCTGGGCATCGTAGCTGCGGTCTTCGATCTGGCTGTAGCTGGTCAGGTAGCGCCGCCAGCGGCTTTCCCCCAGGGGCGATCCGCCCGCGTAGGTTTCGCCGACCCAGCTAGCAGAACCCTCCAACACCCAGGGTGGCAGGGGAGATAGCGCCCCGGTTTTTTCGCGCTGGTAGCAGTGGTAGACCTCGTGGGCAATGTTGCTGCGCTTGGCGGGTTCGCTTAGCCCAGTCCAGTCATCGGCCACTACAATCAGGCAGGTTTCCCAATCGCCGGTAGACTCGCGCCCGGTGCGACCCTCTAGCACGCGAATATCGACCCACAGGCTGGGGTCGGCGGGGTCGCGCACGGCGGCGCGGCTGGTGGCCAGGTTGTGCTCGCCAGCGGCATCGCTGCGAATGTACTGGCTTTGGTAAATGTCGTCGTTGGTAATAAAAATGGGATGGGTAAAGCGGTGGCCGCTCTGGCTTTCGATATAGCTTTTGGCCTCGGCTACCCGGCGATCGAGGTCGGCATCGGCAGGGGCCGATCGCGCCAGGGTGGTCAGCACCAGGGCCAGGGTGAGGATAAACAACACACCCAGCCGCAGCCAGGTCAACCGACGCCAAAACGAAATCATCGCGAAACCCAAACATCAGCACATGACTGGGTTTTCAGTTTGGGGTTCGGCGATTCCGGATGAGTTTACCAAACCTTAGAATTGACGAGTTTTTGCAGAATGGCTATATTGACGTTCTGTTCTATGGCTTTCGTATTGAAAATAAAAATCGACGGTTCGGCTCTTGTATGAGATCGCCTTCAATCTCGCTCTCCCTACAATTTCCAGACCAGATTTCCTTATGGTTGGGATTGTTTAACGTCATTTCAGCCTCTTTGAAGTTGCCGTCAACAGGATCAGGGTCAACGGGATCACCTGATTTTTTCGGATCAGCTATTTTCTCACCCCACCATCTGCCTACCGTAGAATCTACAGTCTCAATTCGCAGGGTGCCACGATTAACTGGCGTGCCGCTATTGTCAGCAGTTGTCCAATTTAGCACCGAGCCCTCCCTTAAGAAAGCCGCACAGCCTATGGGCTGTGGTGTATCTATGGCTTGAGGGTTTAGCGGCTCATACGAGGTATTGAGGGCAAGAATTAGGCCAAAAACAAGCAGGGCAATGCCGATAGGCGCGGCCCACTTTTGCTGGGCGGGCTGCACCTCAATAAAGCCACCCACTTTGGTGACAAATGTGAGCAGAATAAAAAACAACCCAGCAAAAATTAAGATATTTGGAATTGGGGTATCTTCAAGCGCATCAATAATTCTGCCAATGGATTCAGCCATGGTTCTCTTGCCAGATCAGGTTTGCAGAGAAGGCAGGTGAGGAATGCTCGATCTATTGCTGCTACAGGGAAAGTCTCACTGTTTACCAGTAAAGCATTTTGCTCGAGGCGATCGCCAAACTGTAAAAAGTTGCAATGGGCCTCATCGCCGATCGCATTTTCGCCTACAGAAGAATGAACCCCGCCCGCGCTCCGGCGATCGCCGCTTCCGTCCTACTCGACACGTTGAGTTTCGCAAAGATAGCGCTGGTGTGATACTTAATCGTGTGCTCTGACAGGTGCAGACGGCGGGCGATCGCTTTATTGCTCAACCCTTCCGCCAGCAGGGCCAATACCTCGACCTCGCGCGGGGTCAGCGCTTCAGATTGGGGATTTTTAGTCTGGAACGATCCATTCAGGGTGAGGAGGCTGTCTAGCAGGGTGGGGTGAATGGCCATTAACCCCGCTGCCGCTGCATCCAGGGCCGCCACAATTTCTGCGCCGCTGGCCTGGCTGGGCAGTAACCCGACCCAGCCGATCTGCAAGAGTTCCGGCAGATCGACATCGCTCCAGGCGTTGAGCAGGGCCACTACCGGCAGGCCAAGGACGAGGTCTAGATCAGGCTGCTCGTCCCCCATCGTGGGCCAGCTGACGAGGGCACAGTCGGCGGCGCTGTTCCAGTCCCCAGGTTCTCTAGATATCGTCGGTTGAGCGGCGGCATTCATCACCTGCCAGCGGTCGCTTTCGTCGGCAATCAGGGCGCTCAACCCCGCCTGGGTAATGGCCGATGGGCTGAGGATCAGCACCCGTTTCATGCCGCCTGCTCCTGAACGGGTGGACGACCCACCGTGAGGGTACACACGATCGACTGCCCGCCCTGGCTGACCTGGAGGGCCAGGGTTTGGTCGGGTACCAAACACTCTAGCCAATCGGCAAAGTCGCCGGGTTGGCGAAATAGCCGCCCATTGAGACCGAGGATGGAGTCGCCCGCCACCAACCCCGATCGCGCCGCCGGACTGCCGGACTCCACCCGAGTGACTGTCCATGCCGTTGAGTTGTGGACGGGTTGCGCGGTAATGCCCAGGTAGGGCTGGTCGTGCTGGCTGCTGAGAAATCGCTGCACCAGAGCGACGGGAATGGCATAGCCCCGGCCTCCGGCAATTAGCGTATTGATGCCGACGACCTCGCCCGCCAGGGTGGCCAGGGGGCCGCCCGAGTAGCCGGGGGCCAGGGCAATATCGGCCTGCACCCAGCGGGGAATCGGCGGTTTGGCCGCCACAATACCTAGGGATGTGGCCCCTACGCTGCCGTCGGGGTTGCCCACGGCCATCACCATTTGTCCTACTCGCAGGGCGATCGCATCGCCAACGGTGGCGGCCTGTAGCCCCGCTGCATTGACCTTTAGAACCGCCAGATCCAGCCGTTGGCTGTAGCCGACTCGGTGGGCGCTAAGCGGCTGACCATCCGCCAGCTGGATGCGGGTTTGGCACTGGGAGACCACGTGGGCGTTGGTGACAATCAGCCCCGCCGCATCCCAAATGACCCCAGAGCCCCGTTGGCCAGCGGGGCCTTGAATGAGCACGGTGGATTGCCTGACGCGATCGGAGACTGAGGCCAAATCGTAATTCAGCAGTGGAAAACTCATCGCCCACCGCCCTGGGGCTGTTCCCCCACGGTGAGGGTGAGATCGGTGGGCTGGCCGCCCCGCAGCAGGTGCAGCGAGACGGGCTGACCGATCACGCCAACATCCAAATGGGCGTAGACCGCCTGGAGATTGCTGACCGCCTGGCCATTCACCGCCAAGAGAATGTCGCCCACCAGCAGGCCCGCCTGTTCCGCTGGCCCCGTGGCATCGATGCTGACGACCAGCAGGCCGACCTCTGCCTCCAGGCTCTGTTGCAGGGTGGCGGGCAGCACCACGGGTTGCAGCCCGACGCCCAGGTAGCCCCGGCTGAGGCTGCCGCGCTCTAGTAGGGTTTTGACGATGCGATCGAGATTGGCGGTGGGTAGCGTCACTACCCGATTGCGCGGCCCGTTGAGGTTCATGCCTAAGACTTCCCCCGCCGTATTCACCAGAGCGCCGCCGAGCAAGTTGGGGTAGAGGTTGACATCGGGGCGAATCAAGCGATCGATCGCCCGTCCTTGGGAGCTTTGCCAGGGGCCACCCAGGTTGCCCACTACCCCCAGGCTGGCGCTGACGCCGTAGTCCCACGACTGGCCGACGGCGAGCACCACATGGCCCACTTTGAGGTCGGCCCCATCGCTGGTGGCGGGCACGGGCAGGTCGGTGCGATCGAGTTGAATGATGGCCAGGTCGAGGGCGCGATCGTGGCCCGAAACTTCAGCCTCGACCACGTTGCCATCGGGCAGGGTGAGGGTGAGGCGGCTAGAGCGACCGAGGCCGTAGTCGGCGGTGACAATCACCCCCGGCTGCCAGTGAATGCCGCTGTAGGCAAAGCGGCGGTGGCCTTTGACGGCGACGAGGGTAGGGGCGATCGCACCCACCGCATCGGCTAGCCCAGTGGATAGGGCGCTAAGCGCCGTTGAAGTTGCATCAGTAGAGGTCATGCCAGACTCCGAAGGAGGGTGAACGCAAGGTTGCTATCCCCTACGATGCCGAAGCAAATGCTGGGTTAACCCCAGATGAATGGGTAGTCTGCCCCCAGACAAATGGGCAGTTCACCGCCAGCACAACCCTCCATTAAATTGAGGAAAACTTTAGTGCAGCGCCGCAAGTCTTAATTTGACCGCTGAAGAAACGATCTGGCGGCTAGCAATGTCATATTGCAGGGTCGATATGCTTGATCGCGAGGTCAATATGCTTCATTGCAGGGTCGATATGCTTGATCGCGAGGTCAATATGCTTCACTGCGGCCTTAGGTTGTGAAACGGCTGGCTCAGTGTGCCAAGTTGCGAGGGCGGTGGGCTTAATTTTGGCGATCGCACCCCCGACGGCAAGGGTATGCCGTCAGGGGCGGATAGGGTGCTTTACTCAATCAGCTCGGTCCTGGTGGCGATCGCCATCCACATTTCGGCTCTGTTCGATGTTGAGCTGAGGATGTCGCTGGTGGGCGGCACGGGGATGGGGCCGCTCCAATCGTTGGGGTCGGTGTAGCCGTAGGCGCGGCGGATTTTGATGGTGCGATCGCTCTCCGTCAACCGTGGAAGAGCGACCGGGTTGATCGTCTGCATAAGCCTGATGAAAATGGAGCAATAAACACTGCTGGATAAAATCCCTCACCAAAGTGTTATCCGTCAAATGTGCTGGATAATACCCCTCAACTCCGGCATTAACCATCAAATCTGCTGGATAACACCCCAAAACCTCGGACTTATCCAGCAAATATTCTGTTTAATTCCTTAAAGACTGGGTATTATCCTGTAAATCTGCTAGATAATGCAGAAAATTCGGGGTTTTATCTAGCAGATCTGACAACTAATACGTAGTTCGACGGCTTTGTGAAACGCTATTCAAAAATGCTTTATAACGGATTTTGTACTTGCGGAGATACTTATGAGCAAAGTCAGAAATATTCTATTAGTTCATGGTTTTTGGGCAGATGCCTCTTGTTACAGTGATCTCATCCCGCTCCTTTTAGCTGAAGGTTATCAAGTTATCGCTGTCCAAAATCCACTTATATCTCTAGAAGATGATATAGCTGCAACGAAACGTGCTCTGGATCGCATTGAGGGAGATTGTATTTTGATTGGTCATTCGTGGGGTGGTTTCGTTATTACTGCGGTTGGCAACGACAAACGAGTTGCTGGTTTGGTGTATATTGCGGCGCTTGCTCCGGATGCTGGTGAATCCATGGTTGATCTTATGAGTAAATACGGCTCCCCTTCACCACATTTTCAAGAGCAAAATGGTTTTGTTTGGATTTCTAAAGAAGGTATTAATGAAGTTTTGGCAAGTGATCTTTCAGAAGAAAGAAAGGCATTAATCCATGTGACTCAAGCAACACCATCTGTATCATTAACGGAAGTGAAGGCAAGTTCGCCCGCTTGGAGAGATAAACCAAGCTGGTATATCTTAGCGACAAATGATAAGGCAGTTCCGCCTGATTTACAGCGTGATATGTCTCAGCGAATGAATGCAAAAACAGTGACGGTGGAGTCAAGCCATTTTCCTATGATTTCGCATCCGAAAGAAGTTCTGGGAGTAATTAGGGAAGCAACAGCGAGTAGTCAATAAAAACGCAGTCGAACAAGTCTGGTGCAGCGGATTGAGCAAAGCTGCTTCTGGTGTCACCAAATTCTTGGCAACCGCTGACCAGAATCGTTAGGCATCCTATAGTTATCGATTAACCTAAAGCTAGATGAGTTAGGACTTGAGCATGAAGATAGGATTTTGGGGCAGTGGTAACATGGCACGAGTGCTCGGAGGTGCTTGGTCAGTAGCAGGGCATCAAATAACCTTCGGTTCGCGCGATGCTGCAAAGTCTCGTGGCGTAGCTGAGGAAATTGGTACAAGTGCGACTGGTGGAACGAATGACGAGGTTGCTGAATCTTGTGAGGTCATTATCAGCTCTGTACGTGCTGTGCCTTCAAGTTTTCTAGCATCAACCTCAGTGTTGGCAGGCAAAGTCATCATAGATTTAAATAATCGGGATTTTCCTCGTGAGTACAAGCCTGAAGAATTTCTCAATTCTCTAGCAGAAGCAACTCAAAAAGACGTTCCCTCTGCCAAAGTTGTGAAAGCATTGAATAATCAGGCAATGGAAGTTTTTAACTGCGATGCGGCAGCACTCAGAGATGCGGGCATACAAGCTTTTATTGCTGGAGATGATGATAGAGCCAAACAAATTGTTGCCGAGCTACTGAACGATATCGGGCTTAAGGCTGTCGATTTTGGTTTATTGTCTAATGCATGGTTATTAGAGGTGCAAGCAGATATTCTCAGAACTTATATGTTTGCAACTGGAAATGCTCTTGTCACACCCGGTTTTATCTTGGCTCCTCGTGCTGAGCCAAGATTTGGAGAGCGCCGTAAAGGTACATACTAAAATGCCTAACAACCGCGCTGCACTGGAACGCTCTAAATTGCTAACTGAGTTGCAAAGGTTATCTGCGCCCGGTGAGCGCAAACGTTAAGTGATTTTGCAGAGCGATGAGTAGCTAAAATGAGGTTTTCAGTTTTGCTATGACAGCTATTGGAACCGTCGAAAGCTTATGGTGCTACCCCGTTAAAAGTATGCGCGGCGTGGAAATGCCCGAAATCTTTATGGGATTTTTTGGTATTTATGGCGATCGCTGCTACGCCTTCAAAAGTTCCACCGCCCGCAAAGGCTTTCCTTACTTAAACGCAAACGTGCAGCAACAAATGTTGCAGTACCAGCCGCAATATCGTTACCCAGAACGAGCCTCAAAACCGCCGAATTTAATCGAAGCAGCGAGCATAGCACCTGGGGTAACACCGGCTAACAGTGACCCAGAAGACATGATGTTAGACATTGTCACTCCCGCAGGCAAAATTGTTTTTGTCGAGGATCCAGAACTGATACAACTACTGCGTGAAGGACTCGACGAAAACATCCACCTACAACTTGTGCATTCAGACCGAGCTTTAACTGATTGCCGCCCGATTTCGTTAATCAGCCTATCCACGATTCGACAAATTGAATCAGAATGCTCAATCCCCATTGACAAGCGGCGTTTTCGAGCAAATATCTACTTCGATTTTGCCTCAGACGAAACCGGATTTGCCGAAGACAACTTTGTCGGTCGCCGTCTACGAATTGGTTCAACCGCGACGGTCATGGTGCTGGAGCGCGACCCGCGTTGTAAGATGATTTCGCTCGATCCAGAGACAGGTGAACATAATCCAGAAGTTTCACGGAAAGTTGCCCAAGCCCACAACAACTTTGCTGGAATTTACTGTGCAGTTTTAGTTGAAGGAGTATTGAAAAAAGGTGATGCGATCGAGTTAGAAGCGGCTTAATTCATTATCTTCAGGGCTAAAGCCATTGGGCTACTCGCCCCAAAAGCCGCGATCGCGGGCGACGATTTCTGCCTCTACCTCAGCGATCGCCCGCAAAAGCCCCAGTCATCTGCTCCAGCAACTCTGGAGTCAGTCAGGGAAGGGCTGCCATGCCCGTTGATTAGCCACTATCTCGTCTAATCAACCCAGGAAATATCATCCGACTTGGGCTCGGTTGGCGCTTCAGCTGGCGGGACGGCAACTGGCTTTGGCTGGCTGGGTTGCGCCTGGGTCGCCTGCGGTGCTGACCGAGCCTGACCGGCTTGGCTGATGCGATCGCCCTCATTCACCTGCTTCCGCTTCATAAAGGCAGAGGACGCGGACTCCTCCGGTGCCAGCGATCGCAGAAACCAATCTAGCGTCTCTTGAGAAAGCCATCCGTGCAAAACCGCCAGTGCTCCAATTCTCAGCCCTGCCTGAGCCTGCTCCCTTAACAGGGCATCTACCTGGTGAGAGTCCAGCAGCCCCGCCTGCTGAAAGTAATACCCAATGGGGCTATCTCGACCAACCGTGGCGAGCTTCGGCCACTGTTCAGCGAAAAACTCAATGGCGTCGCGCTTCACCCACCCGCGCAGCTCAAGAATGTCGCCGATTCTCAAATCAGGCTGCCATTTCTGATCTTGAAGCACTACCTCAAGCTGCGCCTGAGAGAGCAACCCTGCCCGCTGCAACATTTCTCCGAGGGGTCTAGTTTTGGGTTGGGCTGGCATAGCTAAACGGGTGTAAAACACAAATAAAGTTGCATAGTCAGAACCCACGAAACCCTTGATTTGCCGTTGCTGTTTTGAGCAGGGGATTATTTAAAGTCGTAGACTGGTTCGATTGAATAGAGTCCTCAGCTAAACTTGCGCATAAAGCAACGTTGTATGCTAGCTTTCGGCAAGCATTTAACTCTTATCAGGCAAAGCCTTGGGTTCAGACGGAGGCTTCTCTTTAAGTGTAAGTTAAGCGCCTTAAACTATGCAATGGTACGGCTGCGGCATCTTCTATACAAGGATTGATGGCACACATTGACCACGGCGATCGCAATGCTGCCGTTTGTCGGGGTTAAGGCCCGATCTACAATCAGCAAGTCACCCGCGAAGATACCTACACCGGACATGGAGCTATCTTTGACCCGCACGAAGAACGGAGCGGTAGGGCGAGGAACAAGATTTTGAGGTCGTACTGGGTTTCTACAGCCCGTGATGATTGAAACAATTCCTCTGTTATTTTACTTCTGACAAACTTGGTGCTATGTAATGCCTGAACTGCATGCCGAGCTGATTGTGCTCAATGGCCAATGCACCAACGTAGTTGGAAGCCAGCTTGATGTCATAGAGAGACAAATCATAATTTCCCTTAGCTCCCCAAGAAGCTTGAGCTAAATAAGTCGATGGGGCAGCGGCTAAGGCAACTTCAATACATTCGGGAGAAAGGCTAAGCCCACACCCTATCGCTTTAAGCACGGCTTCTTTACGCGTCCAAGCTTGAAAAAACAATTGTCGTTGAATGGATTTTGGGGTTTGTTGGATGAGGGCTTTTTCGTCTTCAGAAAAAAATCGCTCAACCAAATTTTGCCAGCTTAATTTAGGTTGCATCGCCTCGATATCTACCCCAATCTCGTGATGCTGAATTATTGCGTATATGGCCCAACCTTTGGCATGGGAAAGATTAAATTTGATGTTCCCTTCGTTTTGCTCAAAGCCTAGAGCCGGTTTGCCATGGGGGCCGTAAACAAAACAGATATCTTGGGCGTTGCGATTGAGATAGCAACTGAGAATTTTCCTTAGGTTTGCCCGAGCCACAATGAAGCGGCGGCGATCGCGCTCGAACCGAAATCGCCCAGCCCGATCCTGTTCTGCACTGTTGAGCAGTGGATAGAGCTGATGGATCGTTGTGTCTTCAACCTCTAAGCTAGCCCGCCACAGGTGGACTTCGTTGGCGGCGAGGGCTACCTGCTGCGGAGCGGGCTCCCAAAGTTGAACCATAGTCACCATCGTCAATCACCAGTGCCAAAGAGATGACCTGTGGATAGGCCTTGGGGGCCGGGGCTGACCTCGGCCAGCGCCGTTAAGCTCAGGCTTAGCTGGTGCAATAGAGAGGCTTCTGCCGCGTGAATAAAAAAGTGGTTGCCGGGTAAAACATGCTGGGTAAATTTGGCCTGGGTCTGCGATCGCCAGGCTCGCAGTTTACCGCGCTGAGTAGCCGGGTCACGGGTACCGCCAAAGGCCGTAATCGGGCAGGGCAGAGGTGGTTCGGCCACGTAAGTATAGGTTTCGCACAGGGCAAAGTCGGCCCGCAGCACCGGCAGCAGCAGCGCCATAAACTCGTCATTGGCTAAAACCGCCGGATCGGTGCCCTGCAAGCGGGTAAGCTTTTCGCGAAAGGCGGCTTCTGGCAAAGTGTGGACAGGTGGTTCGGGGTCGGGCAACTGGGGGGCGCGATGGCCTGAGACATAGAGGTGGGCGGGCATGGGCAGACCGTGGCGGCGACAGTAGCGGGCCAGCTCAAAACCAATCAGCGCACCCATGCTGTGGCCAAACAGCACAAAGGGGCGATCGCAGAGGGGCTGGATCACCTGGGCGATCGCCCTCAGCATCTCATCCACGTTATCCAGGGGCGGTTCGGTCAGGCGGGCACCGTGACCCGGCAGTTCGAGGGCACACACCTCGACGCAGGTGGGCAAATGCTGGCCCCACGCCTGAAACAGGCGGGCATTCCCCCCCGAATAGGGCAGGCAAAAGCAGCGCAGGCGGGCCTGGGAGTTGGGGTTAACGCGGCGCAGCCAGCGATCGGTGTCGGGGGTCGTCATCATGGCAAAACTTAGGTCAGAACTTGGAGCTGAGAAAACTGGTGTAGGAGGTCATCTACCTGTGCTGCTGGCAGTTGATCGATCTGGTCGAGCAGTCTCTGGATCTCGGCAGGCTCGAAGCGCGGCAGGGCGGCAATGGTCAAAGACTGGTCTGTAGTGCTTTCGCTTTGGATACGGGCGATCGCCTGGGCCAGCCCCGCCACCGTCGGGCTGTCGAACAGGCAGCGCAGGGGAATATCGACCTGGAACTGCTGGCGCAGGTGAACCATGATTTGGGTGGCGAGCAGAGAATGGCCCCCCAGCTCGAAAAAGCTGTCATCAACGCCGATAGGGCTAATGCCCAGAAACGACTGCCAGATCTCCGCAATGGCATTTTCCACAGAGTCGCGGGGAGCCCGATAGTCATCCGCCAGGGTAGGGCGATCGTGGTGAATAGTTACCGCTGCTGGCTCGCTCAACGGTGGGGTAGAGGGCTGCCACTGCTGCTGGCGCAGGTTGAGATCGCCTGTGGAAACGATAACTTGGGGGGCGACGGCGTAGGCTAGTAGCCGCTGCCAAACGGCGCTGCCCTCTGCCGGGGTCAGGGCCAAATCGGCCATAGACTGCCCGAGTCCCTGGCGTTCGTCTGGCCGAAAGCGCCAGCCATCCCAGTTGACGCTCAGCCAGGGAAACGTCGCCGTTCGGGACTGCTGCTGGGCAAAGGCATCCATAAAGTAGTTGGCCGCGCCATAGGCCGCAAACCCCAGCCCGCCCAGCACCGAGGCCAAAGATGAGCAGAGCAGGCAAAAATCGAGCGGCTTGCCCTGAAGCACTTCAGCCAGGTTTTCTAAACCGACAACTTTGGCCTGAAACTGCTGCGCCAGCTCGGTACTGCCAGTTTCGGCAATTACCTGGAAGGCCTGTTCGCCCAGGGCTCCAGCGGCGTGAACCACGCCGTTGAGAGGGCCAAAGTGGGCTTCGGTTTGGGCGATCGCCCCCTGAAGCTGCGCCGAATCCCCCACGTCAGCGGTGAGCAGTAATACCTCGGCCCCGGCGGCTTCGATCGCCTGCACCTGGCGGATTTTGTCACTGATCGGATCGTCGGGGGTGCTTGCTAGCCAGGTGGGCCAGTGCGATCGCGGCGGGAATTCTCGCCGACTAAGTAGCGCAATTCTGGCCTGCCAAGGGGCCAGTGTTGCCGCCAGGGTCAGGCCAATATTCCCCAGCCCGCCAGTGATTAAATAGACGCCCTGCGATCGCAACAGGGTTTGGTCGGAGGCAGGCTCCGGCAGAGGCAGAGGCTCAAACTGTTGCACCCACCGCAGACCGTGACGATGGGCAATGACGGCCTCAGCGTCTGGCGTAGTCAAGTCTGCCAACAGCCGATCTAGGGGAACACCGTCGTTGAGCGTCACCGGCCAGTCCACCACGCGGCAGGTGATTTGGCGATATTCCTGGGGAATGACGGTGCTGGGGCCGAGCAGGGTGGCGTGGGCGGGCAAGAGGGTTTCGTTGCCAGTAACGTTGAAAATACCGGGCGTCATCACCGTCAGCCGCAGGGCGTGGTGCCAACCGCACTGAGCCAGGGCTTGGGCTAAATGCAGCAAACTCTGGCAGCCGCGCTCCTGAATTTCGGCAAAATCCGCAGGAGATGTCAGGCTCCAACCGTGGAGAATTTGGGTAGGACGGTGGGTTCCCAACGCATTGAGCAGGGCGCGATAATCCTCTGGTCGCTGGGGGGTGAGTGTAAAGGTCTGGTCATCCAAACGACTGAAGCATTCTCCCGATCGCACCCAAACAGCCGTCGGAAACTGCTGAACCATCGCCTGAGCCAGGGGGGAATCGTCTAGAAACAGCAGCCAGGATGCCTCAGCCGTCGGGACATTTACTGGTGGGCACAGGGGCGATCGCCGCCACGACGGCAGATAAAACCAGTCGGCAATATCAGACTTTTTCTGTAGGGTAATTTGGGCCACGGGCGCTGTCTGCTGGGCCTCGACCCAGTAGCGCTGCCGCTCAAAGGGATAGGTCGGCAAGGGCACTCGCCGCGGCCGCTCGTGGGCGTAGAACCCCGGCCAATCGATGGCGACATTCGCTAGCCACAGCTGCCCCAGGGCCGACAGCAGACAAGCCCCATCGTCTTGGGCATCGCGAGGATGGCTCAGGGAAGGAATTTTAGTCAGGGCTTTAAGGGCGGGATGCTGGCGAGCCAGGGTGGTTAGGGTCTGCCCCGGCCCTACTTCCAGCAGCAGCGCCTGGGCCTCGCTGAGGGTCTGTAGCCCGGTGCGAAACTGCACCGGCTGGCGCAGGTGTTGTACCCAGTAGTCGGGGTCGATCGCCTGCTCTGGGGTAATCCAAGTACCCGTTAGATTAGAGACCCAGGGAATTTGCGGTGGTTGCAGGTTGAGTTCACTCAGCGCCTGCCGGAATGGAGCCACAGCTCCCGCCATCAGCGGTGAGTGGAAGGCGTGGGAGGTTTTTAGACGGCGACAGGGAATGTTTTGGGTTTCTAACTGTTGCTGATAGTGGGCGATCGCATCCACCGATCCCGCCACCACGCACAGCTCTGGGGCGTTGTCTGCGGCTAAAACTAGATCCGCAGGCAAGTCAGACATCACTCGCTCGGCGGACTGAGCCACGCTCAGCATCGCGCCCTCTGGCTGCTGGGCCATCAGTTTTCCCCGCAGGGCCACCAAGGGCAGCAGGATTTCCAGTTCGGCCACCCCCGCCAGGCAGGCGGCGACGTATTCACCCAGGCTGTGACCGATCAGGGCTTGGGGCGTGATGCCCCACTGACGCCAGAGCTGGGCCAGGGCATATTCCAACAGAAACAGGCCGGGCTGGGCGATGTCGGTGCGGTGAATTAGCTCTAATGCCGCCGCCTGCTGGCCGTCGTCAGGGTAGAGAATCTGCCGCAGATCTAGCCCCAGATGGGGGTGCAGTAGGTCAGCGCCGCGATCGATCCAGTCACGGAAGGTAGGCTCCGTTTCATAGAGCTGCCGCCCCATGCCAACCTGCTGAGCTCCCTGCCCCGGCAGCAGAAAGACGACCTGGGGGGCCGAGTCGGGGGCAGTTTGGGACTTCACTCGGTGGGGGGCCGCAGCCGTAAGGGCGGTGAGGGCATCGGTGCGATCGCAGCACACCGCCATCCGTCGCTGGGCAAAGGCCTGCCGCCCCACCTGTAGGGTGTAGGCAACATCCGCCAGATCTACCCCATCCGGCTCCAGCGCTTCGGCCAGGTTCTGGGTCGCAGTTTCTAGTGCCATCGCGGTTTTAGCCGACCACAGCAACAACTGCCACGGGCGTGACTCGCTGGTGACGGGGGCGGGTGGGGCTTCCTCAACAATCACGTGGGCGTTGGTGCCGCCGATGCCAAAGGAGCTAACTCCCGCCCGGCGCGGGCCGTGGGGTGGGGCAGGCCAGGGCCGCAGCTGGGTGTTGACGTAGAAGGGGCTGTGCTCAAAGTCAATCTGCGGGTTTGCCGCCTCAAAGTGCAGGCTGGGCGGAATTTGCCGCTGCTGTAGGGCCAGCAGGGTTTTGATCAGCCCCGCTGCCCCCGCCGCCGCATCTAGATGACCAATGTTGGTCTTTACCGATCCCAGGGCGCAGTAGCCCCGCTGGGTGGTTTGAAACGCCTGGGTCAGGGCAGCGACTTCGATCGGGTCACCCAAAATCGTCCCCGTGCCGTGGGCTTCGATCACCTGAATGCTTTCGGGGGCAACCTCCGCCACCTGCTGAGCGGCGCGAATCACATCGGCCTGCCCTTCAATACGCGGAGCTGTGTAGCTGATTTTGTCTGCGCCATCGTTGTTGATGGCCGACCCTTTGATTACGCCGTGGATGGTGTCGCGATCGCCCAGGGCATCCTCTAGTCGCTTCAGCACCAGCAGCCCCACACCGCTGCCGCCCACCGTGCCCTGGGCGCGGGCATCAAAGGCGCGACAGCGGCCATCGGGGGACGAAATGCCCCCCTCCTGGTAAAGGTACCCTCCTTTCAACGGCAGCCGAATCGAGACCCCCCCGGCCAGCGCCAGATCGCATTCGCCACTGAGCAAAGCCTGGCCGGCCAGGTGAACAGCGACGAGGGCGGTGGAGCAAGCCGTTTGCACATTCACACTCGGCCCGCGCAGATTCATCAAATAGGAGGTGCGGGTGGTGAGAAACTCGCGCCCGTTGCCCAGCACCAGCGGAAACTGGCCCACAGTCTGCATCAGCTCAGGCTGGCTGAAGAGATTGAATAGGTAGCCGCTGAGGGTTGCGCCACCGTACACCCCGATTGCCCCGGCAAAGCGCTGGGGGTCGTAGCCTGCGGTTTCTAGCGCGGCCCAGGCCGTTTCTAAAAACACCCGCTGCTGGGGGTCAAGAATTTCGGCATCGCGAGGGCTGAGGCCAAAGAACCCGGCATCGAACTCGTCGGCCTGCTCTAGAATGGCGCGGGCTTTGACGTAGTTGGGCTGCTTCAACGTGGCTGCTTCAATACCCGCCGCCAGCAGCTCGGCCTCTGAAAAGTGCGAAACAGCGTCAACCCCGTTTTGCAGGTTGTGCCAAAAATCGGCCAGGGTGGGGGAACCGGGAAAGCGCCCGGCCATACCGACGACGGCAATTTCTAAACCCGTGTAGTGAGTGGTCATAGGAAGTCTTAAATAAACGCTGGACTTAGCGAGGAGTGGAGGTCTGGCGGCGCTGGCGTTGCTGGTGGAGCCGCGCTTTCCCCTGCTGTCGCTGGGCCTGGGAATCGGGGGTCGATGAAGCCGCTGCTGGGGCCGCTGCGCCCAGAAACTCGGCCAAGGCGGCAATGGTGGGATAGCGGAACAGATCCATCAGCTCAAACTGGGTATTCAGCTCGCTCTGGAGCCGATGGTGCAGCTGCATCAGCCCCAGGGAGTCGCCCCCCAGGTCGAAAAAGCTGTCGTTAATGCCCACTGTGTCGAGCTGGAGCAGCGCTTGCCAAACCCCAGCGATGGTTTGCTCTAGCGCTGACTGGGGGCGGGCAAAGGCCACGGGCAGCGCGGGGCGATCGCTACTAGGGGCGGGCAACCGGCGGCGATCGAGCTTGCCGTTCGCCGTCAGCGGCAGGGCGGGCACCGTCACAACGGCGGCGGGCACCATGTAGTCGGGCAGCTTGGCCTGAAGCCACTGGCGCAGATCGCGATCGCTGGGCGGCGCAGCGCGGCAGACTATGTAAGCCACCAGCCGGGGCGGCGCAGGCGAGTCGTGGCGCAGCAGCACCGCCGCCTCTCGAATGGCCGGATGCTGGCGAAGGACAGCCTCAATTTCGCCCAGCTCGATGCGAAAGCCGCGCAGTTTCACCTGATGGTCTAACCGGCCCAGGTAGTCGAGGTCGCCATCGGCCCGCCACCGCACCTGGTCGCCGGTTCTGTACATCACCCCTGGGGCAAAGGGATTGGCGACGAAGCGATCGGCGGTTAGCTCCGGGCGATTGAGATAGCCCAGGGCGACTCCGGCTCCCGCCACATATAGCTCTCCGGGCACCCCCACGGGCACAGGCTGTTGCGTGGCATCCAGCACATAGACCGCCAAGTCGGGGATGGGGCGACCGATGACGCTAGCCGAGGAAAGGGCATCGCCCTGGTGCAGCGGTCGGTAGGTAACATGCACCGTGGTTTCGGTGATGCCGTACATGTTGACCAAATGCGGGGCGCAATCGCCGTGGCGCTCAAACCAGGGCTGAAGGCTTTGCAGCTCCAAGGCTTCGCCGCCAAAAATCACCCACTTAAGGGCCAGCGGTGCTGGTTCCCGTTCACCCACCGCCATCAGCTGGCGAAAGGCCGTCGGGGTCTGGTTCAGCACTGTTACCTCCGCCTGCTGTAAGAGCTGGTAAAACGCCTGGGGCGATCGGCTGACCTCGTAGGGCACAATTACCAGCTGCCCGCCGTGGAGCAACGCCCCCCAGATCTCCCAAACAGAGAAATCGAAGGCAAAGGAGTGGAACAGCGTCCAGACATCGTCAGCGCTGAACTGAAACCAGGCTTGGGTGGCGGTGAACAGCCGCACCACCTGGCTGTGGCGCACCATCACACCCTTGGGCTGCCCGGTTGAGCCGGAGGTGTAGATCACGTAGGCGAGCTGCTCGGGCTGGGGGAAAGCCAGCTTACGCTGAGAGGACTGCTGGCGAATGGCCTCGGCATCGCGATCGAGACAGACCATTGCTTCAGGCTCTAACGTCAGCAGCTCGGTTTCTGCCGCCAGAGTTACTACCACGGCAGGCTGGGCATCCTCTAAGATCCAGCGCAGTCGCTCGGTGGGGTAGCTGGGGTCGAGGGGCAGGTAGGCTCCGCCCGCTTTCAAGATCCCTAGAATGGCCACGATCAGATCCTGCGATCGCGGCAAGCAGAGACCCACTAGGGCATCGGCAGTGACGCCTCGCTGCACCAGGTAATGGGCCAGCTGGGTCGAGCGCTGATTGAGTTCTCGGTAGGTGAGGGTGCCATCGCCATCACTCAGGGCAATGGCCTCTGGACGCTGTTGCACCTGGGCCGCAAAGCGCTCGACCAGCCCCGGCTGTGTCGGGAATGTGCGCTGGGTTTGACCCCAGCTCAGTAGTTGCGATCGCTCTGCCGTGGTGATCCAGGGCAGTTCAGCCAGGGGACTGTCCAAGTGCTGCGGCATGGATTCTAGCAGACAAGTCAGCTGCCCCAGCAGGCGAGTAATTGCAGCCGCATCGAACCGCTGCGGGTCGTACATCGCCTTGAGCAGCAGCCCCCCCGGAGCCGCCGCCGGGTCGGTCAATGCGACAATCGTCAGGGGGTAGTGGGTGCGCTCAGTGGTGTAAATATCGCCGATGCGGGCACGGCTCGTTGTCGATGCCTCCTGGGAAACTTGGTGCAGCGCAGGGTCAACCGGATAGTTCTCAAACACCACAATGCTGTCGAACAGGGGCGTGCCGGGGGTCACCTCGCTCCAGCGCTGCACCTGCATCAGCGGGCTATATTCGTACTGGCGCAGACTCGCCTGCTGGCGCTGAACCGCCTGCAACCAGGGCACCAGGGGCTGCTCCAGCTCGACCGACAGGCGAGCGGGCAGGGTATTGATGAACACCCCCACCATCGCCTCGGCTCCGGGTAGATCGGGGGGGCGTCCGGCAGAGGTGACGCCAAACACCAGATCGGTTTCGCCGCTGTAGTGGCTGAGCAAAATTCCCCAGGCCCCCTGCAACAGGGTGTTGAGGGTGAGCTGGTGCTGACGGGCAAAGGTTTTGAGGGTTTGGGTGAGGTCGGTGCTGATCAGGCGTTCGGTGCTGGCATGGTCTGGGGCGGTGCTGGCTGACTCCAGTACCGGACGGTGATCAATGCCCAGGGGCGTTGGGGCGGTAAAGCCCTGGAGGTGCGATCGCCAAAATGCCTCAGCCTTGGCCAAATCTTGCTGCTGGAGCCAGGCCACGTAGGCGCGATAGGGGGCTGCAGTAGGGATCTGGGGGATTTGTCCCTGGCACAGTGCGTCGTAGCGGGTCAATACCTCCTTCAAGACTAGCCCTGTAGACCAGCCATCGAGCAGCAGGTGGTGCTTGCTCCAAACGCAGTGATACTCTGCATTGGCCAGCTGAATTAGTGTCAGCCGCATCAGCGGGGCTGCCGAGAGGGTAAACCCCCGCTGCCGATCCTGCTGGAGCCAGTCCTGAAGGGCGAGCTGCTGGCGATCGCGGGGCTGGTCTCGCCAGTCGAGCTGAGTGAAGGGCAGAGCCACCTGGCGCTGCACCACCTGGAGCGGTTTTTCCAGCCCTTTCCACACAAAGGCGGTGCGAAGAATGGGCTGGTGTTGCAGGGTTTGCTCCCAGGCCTGGCGAATGGCTGCGATCGCCAGCTCCCCATGCAGAGTAAAGCCAAACTGCACACAGTACATACCCGCGCTAGGAGCCATCAAGCTGTGGAACAGGATGCCCTGCTGGGTGGGCGTCAGTTCGTAGAGGTCTTCGAGGTTATCAACTTTCTGCATGGCCTAGACCTCCCCGCTGGTTCGCAGCTGAGCCAGCACCTGATTCAGCGCCGCCTGGTTCAGATTGGCCTGGGGAAAGTCTGAGGGGGTGTAGCCACCTACCTCAGGCGAGGTGCAGTGGGCGATTAGCGATCGCAGCGCCGCCATCGTTTGCGCTGCCACCTGGGCGATTGTCTCGCGCCGATGGCACTGGTCGCTGTAGGTCCAGTCGAGGCGCAGCTGGCCACCTAGTACGCGCCCGTTAATTTCCAGCAGATGCCGTCGTGGCGCCTGGGGGTCGCGGCTGTGGCCTAGAGATTCGGGCGCGAGGCCAAACAGGCTGGCCTCGGGCAGGCTGCTGTCAAACTGTCCCAGGTAATTGAACATTAGCGCTGGCTGACAGGGCTCAGGGCAGCTCGCCCCGTCAGGGCTGAGATAGCGCCAGACCCCATAGTCCAGCGGTCTGCCGGGGCGACGCAGCTGTTCTTTGACCGCCATCAGGGCCGCTCCGGGAGATTCCGCCGAGGGTAGCGCCAGCTGTACCGGAGCAATGGCGGTAAACCAGCCCACGGTGCGTGATAGGTCGAGCACACCCTCAAAATCGTCCCGTCCGTGGTGCTCTAGCTCCAGCAGCAAAGACGATCGCCCCGTCCAAGGGGCCAACCCCTGCACCAGCGCCGTCAGCAGCACATCGTTGATCTGACTCTGGTACGCCTGGGGCACCTGCCGCAGCAGCGCCTCGGTTTCCTCAGCCCCTAAACTCAAGGTGAGCGTTTGGGCGGAGGCAATGGTGTTGAGGCCATTGAGGAAATCCAGGGGTAGGGTTGCTGCTGCCGAGTTGAAATGCTGCCAGTCGGGCGATCGCAACCCTAGCTCCGCCGACCGGCTATAGGTTTCTAAATACTCGCCCCACTGCTGAAAGGCGGTGGTCTTGGGCGGCAGCGCCACAGGTTCCTGCTGCTGGAGCTGGCGGTAGACCGTCTGCAAATCTTCCAGCAAAATCCGCCAGGAAACGCCATCGACAACCAGGTGGTGAATCACCAGCAGCAGCCGAGCGGGGCGCGATGGCCCCAGGTCAAACCAGGCTGCGCCCATCAGTGGCCCGGTGGTGATATTCAAAGAGGTCTGCAACGCCTCGCCGTGGGCGGCAATCTGCGTCTCTAGCTCATCCTCGGCCCAGGTTTGCCCGTCGATGATGCTCAGCACCAGCGGCGCGTCATCGGCATGAACGGCCTGCCAGCTATTCGCCTCAGGCTGAAACCGCAGCCGCAGCGCATCGTGGTGCTGCACCAGGTGGTTGAGCGCCCGCTCCAATAGCGCCGGGTCGAGCGGTTCTCGCGCTGTCAGCAAAATCGCCTGGTTCCAGTGGTGGCGGTTGACGTTGGCGTTCGTGAAGCGTTCCGACGGAAAGCCTTGCCCAGAGCAAATCGCCTGTTCAAAGAAGCGGTGCTGAATGGGGGTGAGGGGAGCAGCGCCGCGAATCGGCTCTTGCTCGGCAATCACCGAACTCGCTGTGCCCGCAACGGCGGCCAGAGCGGCAATGGTCTGGTGCTCAAACAGCTGGCGGGGGGTGAGTTGCAGCCCGGCCTGGTTGGCCCTGGCAATTACCTGAATGCTGAGGATAGAGTCGCCCCCCAGCTCAAAGAAGTTGTCGTGAATGCCAACGGCTTCTATACCCAGCAATTCTTGCCAGATCGTTACCAGGGTTTGCTCAGCCTCGGTGGTCGCTCCGACCACCGAGGCAGCTTGACGGCTGGGTGCAGGCAGAGCCTGGCGATCAACTTTGCCATTAGCGGTGAGAGGAAAAGTGCGCAGCGGCACGATCGCCGCTGGCACCATATAGTCCGGCAGTCTCGTCGCCAAATAGTCCCGCAGTTCCTCGGGGGAAGCATGGGGGGCAAGGGCGTAGGCCACCAGACGGGGTGGCTCTGGAGCATCTTCGCGCAGGAGACAGATTGCCTGCTGCACCGCCTGGTGCTGCTGCAACACCGCCGCAATTTCCCCCAGCTCAATGCGAAAGCCCCGCAGCTTAATCTGGTCGTCGGTGCGCCCGAGGAATTCCAGATTACCGCTAGGCAGGTGGCGGACGCGATCGCCCGTGCGATAGAGCCGCCCCGCCCCAAAAGGATTGACGATAAACCGCTCGGCGCTCAGTCCTGGCTGATTCAAATAGCCCCGGCTGACGGCGGCCCCGCCCACGTAAAGCTCACCCGGAACGTCTACCGGAACAGGCTGCTGATAGGCATCGAGCACGTAGACCTGCACGTTCGGCAGCGGCTGCCCCAGGGGTAGCGACGCGGTTGCATCCAGGCATCCTGAACCGGGGTCTTCATGCTCAGGGATGGCATAGGTGAGCACCCCCACGGTGGTTTCGGTGGGGCCGTAGTGGTTCAAAATACGGCAGTGGGGCACATGGCGACGCACCGCAGCCACCAGCGAACCGGGGGCCGCTTCGCCGCCCAGCACCAGGCACTGGCGCGGCAGCCAGTCGGCGGCAGATTCATCACTGAGCAACGCCCCCAGGTGAGATGGCACAATTTTGAGATAGTCGAGGGGATGCCGACGGCAATAGTCGGCCAGGGCGCTGGCCTGGAGGGTGCGATCTTCTGCAATCAGGTGTAGGCAGCCGCCCGTGCAGAGGGCCGCAAACAGCATAGTGTTACCTAGATCGGCGGCTACGCTGGAGACCAGGCCAAAGTGGGCGCCGCCGCCCAGCCCTAGCCGGGGCAAAATGCCCTGCACATAGTTCAGAATGTGGCGATGCTCGACGGCGACGCCCTTGGGCTGCCCCGTCGAGCCAGAGGTATAGATGACGTAGGCCAGATGGTCGAGAGTCGTCGTCGCAGCAGGATTTTCAACCTCAGCGGCGTCCCCTTCTTGATCGAGGTAAAGCCGGGGGAGGGCAGCGGGCAGACTGTCGCCCCATTCCCGCTGGGTCACAACCTGGGCCACAGCCGCATCCTGGCAAAGGGGCTGAATCCGGTCGGCGGGCTGGTGCGGGTCGAGGGGCAAATAGGCCCCGCCAGCTTTGAGAATGCCAAGCAGCGCCACCACCCAGTCGAGGCTGCGGGGCAGCAGCACTGCCACCACGCTCTCGGGGCCGACGCCCTGCTGCCGGAGGTTTTGGGCGAGCTGGTTGGCGCGGTGGTTGAGCTGGCGATAGGTGAGACATTCCTCCTCAAACCACAGGGCGGGCCGATCGGGCGTTTGTGCCACCTGGGCCTCAAACCACTGGTGCAGGCTGGGGTAGGGCGGCGGGTCAGTCGTTGTCTGGTTGAAGTCCACCAGCAGGGCTTGCCGCTCGGCAAGAGTTAGCAGCGGTAATTGCGCGATCGCCCCCTCCGGTTTAGCCAGCGCCGCCGCCAGCAGCGTCTGCCAGTGGCCCTGCATTTGCTGAATGGCAGATAGTTCCAAGCGGCTTGCATCGTAGCACCAGTCTAGGGTCAGAGCGTCTGGCCCAGGCCGACAGACCAGCTTCAGGGTTGAGGGCTCTAGGTAGGCGATCGTCGCCGTTACCGCAAAAGGAGACAGAGCCGTCGGTGCTGCCTCTACCCCAAAACTGATCGGGAACCAGCCCGCCTGGCCCTGCACCTGTTCCCAGTCAAAATAGTCCTGCCAGGGCTGAATGTCATTCAGCGCCTCATGCACCTGGGCCACGGTGGCGGCAAAGCTCTGCTCTGGGGAAAGCACCGCCCGCAGCGGCAGATCGCGGGTCAGCAGGCCAGCGGCGGTTTGTAATTCTGGGTAGTGCTGGCGGGCATTGCAGCTATAGCCCAGGGTTAGCGTGGACTGCTCGGTGAGTCGCCCGATTAAAATCTGCCAGAGGGCTAAACACACATCCTCCGTCGTCATCCCCTGCTGGGCGGCCCAGCGGTAAAGGGTTGCAGCCAGCTCATGGGGTAAGGTCACAGTAGCGACCTGAGGGTCAAAAGCAATTTGGGCATCCCATTGGGGCGTTGGCGACGCCTCTTTGGAGGGGCGATTCTCCTCTAGCGGCAGCCGCTGCACTATCTGCTCTAGGTCGCTCGACCGTCGCCAGTAGCTGCGTCCGGCGGCGGTGTCTTCCCCTTCCAGCAGTTCGGTTTGCCACTCGGCCAGGTCGGCATATTGCAGCGGCGGCTCATCGTCGGCCTGGGAATTGTCTGCGTAAAACCGCCGCAGGTCTTGGGCTATCAGCGCCAGCGTTGCGCCATCGGCACAGAGGGTGGGCAGGCTGATCAGCAGCTCGTCATGGGTGGTGTGCCGCAGCCAGTGCGATCGCAGCAGGGGGCCTTGCGCCCAGTCAAACGGCTGATTGAGCAGATGGTTTAGCTTAGCCGCCGTTTCCTCGGGGGACACCGCCGACCAGTCGTGCGACGTCAACACGGCCTCCACGGGCAGAGTTTCGGCAATCACCTGGAGGGGCATCGTCATCCCCGGCAGGGTGGGGAAGGTGGTACGCAAAATCTCGTGGCGATCGATCAGCGCTTGAAGGGCTGCCTGGAGGCGATCGCCATGCAAGGGCACTTGCGATCGCAGCCGCAGCACAGCGCGGAAGGGCTGATTTGGATAGCGCTGCTGGAGCCGCCAAAGCCGCTGCTGCTGGGGAGAAAGGCGGTAACCTGCGATCGCAGGCGAGGTCTGGGTCTGGGTCGTTTGCATCGTATCTACACCGATAAAAGAAAGCTGCTGTAGCTGTAGGGTGGGCAATGCCCACCATTAGGAAAAATGTCTCCCAGGCGCTGCCTAGGCAGCGCTCGGCAAACCGTAGGGCTGGGCCATGCCCACCAAAATTTTTCGTGGGCCACCGTAGGGGGTGCGCCCGTGGGCCGTCAGCATGTTGTCGAGCAGCAGCACATCCCCCTGCTGCCAAAGGAATTCCACCGTGGCCGCCTGGTAAGCGGCGCGAATGGTGGCCAGATCGGCTTCATCCAGCGGGGTACCGTCGCCGTGGTAGGCATTGCGGGGCAAATCGGCCTCGGCCACATCCGCCAGCAGCCCCGCCCGTACGGCCCCATCCAGACTGGAAATGTGGAACAGGTGGGCCTGGTTAAACCAAACCCAGTCTCCGGTGTGGGGATGACGGGCAACGGCCTGGCAGACCTGCCGCGTGCGCAGGCGATCGCCCCGGCCCCACTCCCATGTCATGCCGTTGGCCTGGCAAAACGCCTCCACCGCTGACCGATCTTCGGTTTGAAACACTGTCTGCCAGGGCAAATCGAGCCCACCGCCGTAGTTGCGCACGTAGAGCACCTGCCGCTGCTGCCAGCGCGATCGCAGCTCCTCCGGCAGCGCCTGGTAGACCTGGCGACTATCAGCGATCGGTGTTGTGCCGCCCCAGGCCCCAGGCTGTTCGCAGAGGAAAGCTATCTTGAGCGGCCACTGGCGGCTGTAGGCCATTTCGTTGTGCAGCGGAATGGTTTGGCTGGCCGGATACTCGGTCGAGGTGTAGACCCTGCCGCTGACCTGGGTGCGCGGAGTCGAGCGGTAGGCGTAGTCGAGCAGATCGCCGCCCAGGGCCTGCAAAAACTGCTCCAGCCCGGTAGTGCCGTCACCTGCGAAACTGCGAAACAAAATGCCGCCGTGGTATCGCAGCCGACCCTCAATCCAGTCGGTTTGGGTGGCGGCCCAGTCAGCCAGATTCAAGGCAGCCCCCTGGGTCGGTTGCACCACCAGGGGCAGCAGGCGATCGCGGTTCAGGGGCTGTGCGGTAATTAGAGCAGCAGCAGAGAGCTGCACCGAGCGGCGGCGAAGGTCGGTCAACCGCTGACGAGAAGGCGAGGTCATAGTGCTTAGGGAGAGGTAAAGGTTTGGCGGCGGGTGCCTCTGAGCTTTTGCCGCTGGCTCGCGAGCATGGCCTGCTGCTGGTGCGATCGCTGCTGCTGCTCGTGCTGCCGCAGGTGTTGCACCAGGGCATCGATGGGCTGATCGGGGTCGCGGGTAATTTCGGCCAGCAGCGCTTCGTACTGCCGGGCAAGGCGCTTGACGGTGGCCGACTCAAACAGGTCGGTGCTGTACTCCAGCGCTCCCTGCAACCCCTGGGGGCTTTTCCAAAGGCCCAGCTTCAGGTCGTGCTTGGCGGTGCCCAGATTGATCTCAATCGGCTCCAGGGTCAGCCCCGGAAAGGCCACCGTCGCCACCGGGTCATCCTGGAGGTAAAACCAAGCCTGATACAGCGGCGTCTGGCCCAGGCTGCGCTGGGGCTGGAGTTCTTCGACCAGTTTTTCAAAGGGCAAATCTTGATGGGCGTAGGCGTTCACCGCCTCGTCGCGCCCCTGCTTTAGCCAATGGCGAAAGGATGGATTGCCGCTCAAATCGGCGCAGAGCACCAGGGTGTTGGTGAAAAAGCCGATCAGATTGGCGACCTCAGGGCGATCGCGATTGGCAATCGGCGTGCCCACGCGAATCGTGGGCTGCTGGGCATAGGCGTACAGCAGCACTTGGAATGCCGCCAGGGTAGTCATAAACAGCGTGGCGCTGGCCTGCTGACTGAGTTCCTGAAGCTGGGCGGTGAGGTCAGGGGAAATCCCCAACCCGTGCCGATGACCGTGGTGGCTGCGCACGGCGGGGCGAGGAAAGTCGGTGGGCAGGCTGGGCGCGGCGGCGGGGGAAAGGCGCGATCGCCAGTAGTTCAGCTGCTGCTCTAGAACTTCGCCCTGCAAAAACTGCCGCTGCCACACGGCAAAATCGGCGTACTGAATTGGCAGCGGCGGCAGGGCGGGCGGCTGCCCCCGCCGATGGGCGTCGTAGAGAATGGCCAATTCTCGAATCAGCACCTCCATCGACCAGCCGTCGGAAACGATGTGGTGCAGAGCCAGCAGCAGTACGTGGGTCTCAGCCTCTAGCTGCATCAGGCGCGATCGCACCAGTCCATCCCGCGCCAGGTCAAAGGGCCGTTGGGCCAGGTCTAGCGCCTCGGCCTGAATCGCTGCTGTCTGCGCCTCGGGGGGCAGCGCTGACCAGTCCAGCCGGGTCAGCGGCACCGTGCCCGTCGGCTGGATCTGCTGGCACGGCTGCCCCTCTACCAGCACAAAGCGCGTGCGCAGCGCTTCGTGGCGCTGCACCAGGTCTTGAAACCCGCGCTCTAGAGCCGCCGCGTTGAGATCCCCCCGCAGCCGCACCGCCGCCATCATCGTGTAGGCCGGATTGCCCGGCTGGAGCCGATCGAGAAACCACAGCCGCTGCTGAGCAAAGGAAAGCGGGAACTGGTTGGGATGCTGGAGGCGCGATCGCAGCAGGGTGGCCAGGTGCGATCGCTTCTCTGCGTCCAATAGCGGGGCGATCGCCGAATGACGGGTAGAAGCCATGACTGTAAACAATAAATGTTCTTGATAATAGAAACGCTTGTGCGTCGTAATCCGACTGATAGGCTGGGCGCTGATCTCGGGCCAGTCCCTCTATTCCTGACCAAGCCGCTTTCAGGAAAAGTCGTTTTCAGGAAGAGAATTCCAACACCGGGATTGCTTGGGTGTGCATTAGCAGGCTAGTCTTATTAGGAATTCTTGTCAACACGGCTGTCAAAAATACGGTTCACTATGAATCTCCTTTACCTGCTGCTGCGCACCTCTCCCGTGGCTATGGCCGTTGCCGTTGTGGCTGGGGGGCTGAGCGGGGGCGGCAGTGCTCGCCTGGTCGCCCTGGTAAATGAAGTAGTCACGGGTCGTCAGGGGGTGACTGGCCCCTTTCTCTGGGGCTTTTTTGGCCTGCTGGCCGGGGTGGTGGTGGCCGGGTATCTGTCTCAGCTGCTGCTGATTCGGCTGGCCCAGGGTGCCTTATTTGACCTGCGCCTGGTGCTGGCCCGGCAGCTGCTCGACTGCCCCCTGCGCCAGCTCGAAGACCTGGGCAGCCATCGCCTGTTCGCGGCCCTGACGGCAGATATTGAAACCATCGCCTCCGCCTTTACGGTGGTGCCCTTTCTCTGCATCGACCTGGCGATCGTGGGCGGCTCTTTGATCTATCTGGGCTGGCTATCGCTGCCGCTGCTGCTGGTCATGGTGGCGTTTATTGCCCTGGCGACCGTCACCTACCAGCTGATTGCCAGGCGGGCCAGGCGCTTTTTGGTCGCCGCCCGCGACGAGCAAGACCGGCTGTTTAAGCACCTGCGCGGCATTATCCACGGCATTAAAGAACTCAAGCTGCACCACCAGCGCCGCCAGGTGTTTTTGAATGAAGACCTGTGCCAGAGTGCTGCTACCTATCGCCACTTCAACGTGCTGGGCATGGGCATTTTTGCCGGGGCGGCCAGCTGGGGGCAGCTGATTTTTTTTGCGATTATTAGCGTCTTTTTGTTTGTCGTGCCCCGGTTTAGCCCCCTGGAGATGGCGCTGCTGGCCAGTTACATTCTCACCATCATTTACCTCAGTGGCCCACTTGAGAACCTGATGCGGCGGCTGCCCATTCTCAGCCGCGCCAGCGTTGCCCTCGACAAGGTCGAATCCTTTGGGTTCATGCTGAACCAGTGCCAGGAGCCACCCAGCCCGGCCCCACTGGCCCCCACCTGGCAGCGTCTGGAGCTGACCCATGTGACCTATAGCTATGACCGGGGAGCCGATGCCACCCCCTTTACCGTAGGGCCATTTAGCCTGGCGTTTTCGCGGCCCGAGGTGGTGTTTTTGATCGGCGGCAACGGCAGCGGCAAGTCTACCCTGGCCAAGCTGATCACCGGGCTCTACCCTCCTACCACCGGTCAGATTTGGCTGGATGGCAACGCGATCGCCGAGGGCAATCGTGAAGCCTATCGGCAGCAGTTTTCCGCCATCTTTGCCGATTTTTACCTGTTCGATCGCCTGCTGGCCCTCGATAGCCCCGAGCAGATGGCGCAGGCCAACACCTACCTCACCGCTCTCCAGCTCGACCACAAAGTTCACCTGCGGGCTGGAGAACTCTCTACCACCGACCTCTCCCATGGGCAGCGCAAACGCCTGGCGCTGCTGACGGCGTACTTAGAAGATCGCCCCGTCTACCTGTTCGACGAGTGGGCCGCCGATCAGGACCCGCAGTTTAAGACGGTGTTTTACACCCAGATTTTGCCCGAGCTGAAGCGGCGCAAAAAGCTGGTGCTGGCCATTACCCATGATGACAAGTATTTTCATCTGGCCGATCGCATTCTCAAGCTAGAGAATGGCCAGTTGGTCGAGCAGTCAGTAGCTCAGATCTTGTCTTGACAAGGTAGACCGATTTATCTAAGGTGCAGAAGTCAATCTACTTATTGATATGTTTTCTCATCTAAACTATCTCAATTCACCAGGTTGGGTCTGGGGGCAGAGCAAATGCTGAGGGGAATGCGATACCTCAAATGGGCGCTGCTGGCGATCGCCACCCTAGGGCTAGTTGTGGCCTGCGGCGGGCCTTCTCTGCAATCCCAGCCAGCCGTCCCAGAGCAGGGGCGTACCGTTGCGACAGCGCTCGGCGAGGTGGTTGTACCTCAATCGCCCCAGCGGGTGATCGTGCTGGCCCAGAGCGCCCTCGACAACACCCTGGCGCTGGGGATTAAGCCCATTGCCTCAACCTATGCCGGGTTTTCCCAGCGCTCTGACTACGGCAATTTTCCCGACTATCTGGCGAATAAAACCGAGGGCATTGCCAACATTGGCCACGCCTCTCAGCCCAATTTTGAAGCCATGCTTGAGCTCAGCCCCGACCTGATTTTGAGCAGCGTGGACGACCACGGTCAGTTCTACGATCGCCTCTCGCAGATTGCCCCCACCGTGCTGGTCGAGACCCGCGCCGATGCCCTCACCACCTACGCTGAGGCCCTGGGTAAAACCGAGCAGGCCGAAACGCTCACCCAAGAGTTTGAGGCCAGAATTCAGCAGTTTCGCCAGCAGATGGGCGATCGCCTGCCAACTACCGAAGTGTCGGTGCTGCGCTTCCGCCCCGACCAGGTGCGCCTCTATATGAAAGATTCGTTCTGCGGCTACATTCTGGAGCAGGTGGGGCTGCCCCGTCCCGCCTCCCAGGCCAAAGACGAGGTGTTTGAAACTGTCAGCCTAGAGGCCGTTCCGGCTATGGATGGGGACGTGATTTTTTACTTTGAAGACAACCCCCAAGACTCTATGGCCCAGCAGGTGATGGCCCATCCGCTCTGGCAACAGCTAGGGGCGGTGCAGCAGGAGCGGGTGTATCCGGTGTCCTTTGACACGTGGTTTTTGGGCAGCGGTATTTTGGCCGCCAACGCCGTTCTAGACGATCTGTTCACCTATTTAATTGACGCTCCCCCATGACCTCACCCCAGTCGATTACCGCCTGCCCCGATGTCGATCTCTGCGCCGTGTTTTCTAAACGCAGCGGCGAAAACCCGATGGGAACGGCTCCAGAGTGCGATCGCTACCTGATTGTCGAAGTGCCCATGCCCTGGGGTCGCAACGTGCTCCAGAGCGAGAATTTTCCCGCTGCGCTGCTGCCGGTGCTGGAGCAGGCGGCGGCGCGCAGTGCCAAGGGGCGCTGTCTGGCGATCGCCCCCGACCCTCGCTATAGCAAGCCGGGCTACCGCCGCATTCTCTACTTTCAGCGCCCCGCTGCCCAGTTCGCCACCTATGACAAACAAGAATTTTGGGTGCCCGAAGACCTGGTCGTACCGCTGGTGCAGGCTTTGCCCAACCCCGACGAGCTGGCTCCCTTCGAAAGCTACCGTCAGCTTGCCCCAACGCGAGACTTTTTAGTCTGTGCCCACGCCGAGCTAGACATCTGCTGCGGCCGGTTTAGTCGGCCCGTGTACGACGCCCTCAAGACCCACGCCATGCCCAATGCCCTGCGGGTGTGGCGCACCAGCCACATCGGCAATCACCGCCTCGCCCCCACCTTAATTGACTTTCCTGAAGGCCGCTACTGGGGTCATTTAGAACCCGACACACCCCACTATCTGGTGCAGCGAGATGTGCCGATGGCCAACCTTAGGGCCTACTACCGTGGCTGGGCTGGACTGCCGCCCCTGGCGCAAATCGTGGAGGGGGAAATTTTTGCCCAACTGGGCTGGGCCTGGCGCGACCACCGCAAGTCGGGTCAGGTCTTGACCCTGGATGACGCCACGGGCCAGGCCCAGGTGCAGATTGACTTCACCAGCCCCGAGGGAGAAACAGGCTGCTACCAGGCCACGGTCTCCATCAGTGGCACGGTGATGACGCTGAATAATTCTGGCAAGGGCGATTTTAGGGAGGTAAAGCAGTACCGCGTCAGCAATCTAGAGCGTCTGTGAGCCCTTTGTAGCGTTGTCGTAGCAGCTCATTTGATGAAGAGATGCTTTTGAAATCGATTCCTCGGTAGGGGCATTGCAGTGTGTCGTCCGACGTAAGGTTGTACCCCGACATACGACATAGAGTTGTGCCCCTTCGGCGTTTTAGCGGTAAAACAGAAGGCGTTGTAACGCCGTCGTGACTTGGAGGTGAA